>NZ_JAKJSZ010000005.1:0-300948 GCF_050337535.1 Vibrio kagoshimensis | reverse complement strand
CTTTATAACTTTATAACTTTATAACTTTATAACTTTATAACTTTATAACTTTATAACTTTATAACTTTATAACTTTATAACTTTATAACTTTGCAGCTAAAGCTTGTGACCGATAAAAAGCCACTACGAATTTAGTCCAATAAAAAAGCCGAGGTACAATTACCTCGGCTTTCTATTTTGTTCTAGTGGAGCTTTCAAATTATTGTACAAACTAACTGAAATCAATCCCCCGCAAACATGTAACCTTCACCGTGAACTGTCACAAATATTTGCGGGTTCTTCGGATCAAACTCCATCTTGGCACGCATTCTCCGAATCAAAACATCAATCGTTCTATCGTTCGGTGCATCAACACGGTGGCTGATCATATTAAGAATACGCTCCCGGCTTAACACTTGATTTGGGTATGAAGACAGAGCAACCAATAACTCATACTCTGCTTTCGTTAATTTAACTGGTTCACCATTTTTACTTAATGCGCGACGTGGGATATCGAATGTCCACTCTCCGAAACGTACAATAGTCTCATCTTCCGTTTCTTCTACTGCAGCCGTATTTGTCTTGCGTGCAGCCGCTATGCGCCATAGTAAATTTTTCACTCGAACCAACAACTCGCGAAGTTCAAATGGTTTAGTAACATAATCATCAGCCCCCATTTCAAGGCCTACAATTTTGTCGATGCTATCCGTGCGTCCAGTGACTAAAATAATTCCAATGTCTGATTGACTGCGTAATTCGCGAGTTAGCATCAATCCATCTTCGCCTGGTAAGTTGATGTCTAGCATAATCAGGTCAACGTTGTTTTGAACCAACACTTCCCTCATCTGAGCGCCACTTTCAGCTTCGCTCACTGTGTAACCTTCATTCTGGAAGTAACCAACCAGTTTACTTCGGGTTACCACATCATCTTCAACGACTAATACGTGATAGCTCATCTACACCACTTTTCTTATTTAATAGTTTCATTGACTATTCTATTCATAACTCGTAACAATTCTAGTCGCCAGTAAGATAAAAGCCAGAAACATGGTTTTTTTTTGATGCAAGACAAGCTAAAACCTTGCTATTTACCGCTCAGAGCAATTCAATATAGGCATTACGACTTAAGTTTAAGTCTGTTCACTGAATCTCAGCCGTTTTTAGGCGTCACCTTATGAAGGTAGGAATAATTGATGAAAGAAATGAAAGCATTCAACGAGAAAAGAGCTGAAATTTACTGGTGGCTATCAAGCTTATTTGCTAAAGAATTAACAGAATCAGAATTAGAGCATTACAAGTCTGTTGAAATTCGTTCATTTCTAGCTGGGTTAGGCGAAAATGAAACGCTGAAACCAGCAATAGATAAACTCGTCGATGCCTTGAACCGCTCTCAGAATCGTGACGATGAACAGCTTGAGCTTGCGGCTGACTTTTGTGATTTATTCTTAAAATCCGATAAGTACGCCGCTTTGCCTTATGCATCTTTGTATATTGGTGATACTGGTCTACTAAATGGTCAACCTGCAAAAGACATGGAAACACTGATGGCTGAGCATGGTGTAGGAGTTAGTGCTGATCTAAATGAACCAGCGGATCACATTGCCATTGAACTCGATTTTCTTGGAAATTTAATCATCCGTTCTAACGAAAATCAAAACAGTGAAGAGTTTGAAAGTAGCTTCCTTGAACAAAAACAGTTTATCGAAAAATACCTACTTACTTGGATACCAAGATTCCAAGCAAAGTGTACAGAATTCGATAAATTTGGATTTTACGCAAGCGTTGCAACACTGCTCGTAGCCTTTTGTAAACTGGATCTAGAATACCTAAGCGGTGAATAAAGCGATATTCTAGTATTGATAGAATATTTAGATGTAAATGTGACAATTCACCCATAATTATGGGTGAATGTTATTGCGGTCATTTTCCAGTCAGTCTAAAATTGTGATCGCAAACGATAAAATATGAAACACCATCAAAATGTTGTGCTTTACTGATCATGAGCATTTTGAAATTGAAAACAAGCCGCTCTGATTAGCGGTTTTTTGTTTTTTAGCACTTTAATACCATTAGAAAAACTTAACCAGTGCTCTCACTCTGGTAGCTTTACGGCTACTTTGCTGCCCTACTCTCTAGTAAAGTAGCTTTTAACAGGATAAAATCATGGCCACTATAAAAGATGTCGCTCGATTAGCCGGCGTATCAACAACAACTGTTTCTCATGTCATCAATAAGACTCGCTTTGTTGCAGAAGCGACTCAAGAAAAAGTAAATAAAGCTGTTGATGAATTAAACTATGCACCTAGTGCTGTTGCTCGTAGCTTAAAATGCAATACGACACGTACTATCGGCATGCTAGTTACTCAATCTACCAACTTATTCTTCTCTGAAGTCATTGATGGTGTAGAAAGCTACTGCTACCGCCAAGGTTATACTTTGATCCTTTGTAATACAGGTGGTATTTACGAGAAACAACGTGATTACATTCGCATGCTGGCTGAAAAACGCGTAGATGGCATTTTAGTGATGTGTTCCGACCTAACAGAAGAACTTCGTGAAATGTTAGATCGACACGCGGATATCCCTAAAGTAGTGATGGATTGGGGTCCTGAAAGCTCTCAAGCAGATAAGATCATCGATAACTCTGAAGAGGGCGGCTACTTAGCAACAAAATACCTACTAGAAAAAGGCCATACACGAATTGCTTGCTTAAGTGGTCATCTAGATAAAGCGGCTTGTACTGAGCGTATTGCAGGTTACCACCGAGCATTAAATGAAGCACAAGTTGAATTGAATGATGACTTAATCATTGAAGGTAACTTTGAATGTGATACAGCTGTAATTGCTGCAGACAAGATTGTAGCTATGGAAGACCGCCCAACAGCAGTATTCTGTTTTAACGATACAATGGCACTCGGTTTAATGAGCCGACTACAGCAAAATGGGCTAAAGATCCCTGATGATATTTCAGTTATTGGTTATGACAACATTGAGTTGGCTGAATACTTTTCTCCGCCACTGACCACCGTCCACCAACCTAAGCGACGCGTTGGAAAAAATGCTTTTGAAATATTGCTAGAACGTATAAAAGATAAAGACCATGAAAAACGTATTTTCGAAATGCACCCAGAAATAGTGGAACGAAACACAGTTAAATCACTGAAATAAATAAAGCATTCATAAATGCGCACATTTAAGTGCGCTTTTTTACAAACAAAACAAATGCACTTAGTCACACATTACGACTATCATTTACTGAATGAGTATCACACTTTAAAAATTCAAATGTGAGCTTTGTTCAACAAAATACTTATTCTGTCAAAAGTCACGCACAGGGCAAACCACTTTAAAGAGTGAGACGCAAAGCCTCCGGCCTAAGCCTATATTGGTATGGTAGCGGGGTTGCCGATGGCAAAATGAAAGATTTACCGCTAACTGACATTTTATAGCAACATTTTGCTACTCTCTCGGACCTGCTTATTTGGTGGCATAATTCAAATACACCGAGATAAAACACATGGATAAACCACTACTAAAGGACTCGATGAAGTTATTTGAGTCCCTAGGAAAAATAAAATCGCGTTCAATGTTTGGTGGGTTCGGCCTATTTGCTGACGAAACTATGTTCGCGTTAGTTGTGAATGATCAACTACACATTAGAGCTGATAAAAACTCTGCGGATCAATTCAAACAACAAGGGTTTCAACCGTACGTCTACAAAAAACGAGGGTTTCCTGTTGTTACTAAGTATTTCGCTCTTCCTGATAACATTTTGCAAGATCTACAACAAACTCTCAATTTAGCGGAAGTTTCTCTAAACTTCGCAAAAGATGAGAAAAAGGAACAATCTTCAGCAAAACCTAACCGCTTGAAGGATCTCCCAAACCTTCGACTTGCGACTGAAAGGATGCTTAAAAAAGCCGGCATTGATTCAGTGGAAAGGCTGTATGAATTTGGCTCTGTAAATGCCTACAACGCTATTAGGCAGTCTCATTCATCAGATGTAAGTCTTGAGTTGTTATGGGCATTAGAGGGCGCTATAAAGGGTATGCACTGGTCTGTTATCCCTCAACAGCGACGAGAAGAGCTTATCAGCCGAATTAATTAAGTTAATCAGTCACTTTCACACCCAAAAGCCACATTATTTGTGGCTTTTTTTATTTTCAATGAAAGTTAATGCCTTGATTCCCTGTCTAACTATAATAATGATATGAAGTGACATTTAGAGGAAGTATTCATGAGTAAAAAACTAATTTTAGGAATCGTACTACTGGCAACCATCATCATACTAGGTGTCAACTTTGGTCAGTATTTAACTTTAGAGAATGCCAAAGCTCAACAAGTACTTTTAAATAACTATATTGAAAGTAATTTCTTACTGGCGGCAGCGATATACTTCATTGTTTACGTCATGATTACTGCTTTTTCGATCCCTGGCGCCGCGGTAGTGACTCTACTTGGCGCAGCCCTATTCGGTTTTTGGGCAAGCCTTGTTTTGGTTTCATTTGCAAGTACCATTGGCGCTACATTAGCTTTCCTAAGTAGCCGATTTTTATTACGTGACTGGGTACAAAGTAAATTTGGTGACAAGTTAGCAACCATCAACCAAGGTGTTGAGAAAGACGGGGCATTTTACTTATTTTCACTTCGTTTAATCCCAGTATTTCCGTTTTTCTTAATTAATTTATTGATGGGTCTAACGCCAATCTCCATCTCTCGCTATTACTTAACTAGCCAATTAGGCATGCTTCCAGGTACTGCTGTTTACCTAAATGCAGGTACGCAACTTGCGGAAATTGATTCATTGTCGGGTATTGTTTCACCATCCGTTTTACTCTCATTTGCATTGCTTGGTTTGTTCCCAATTTTAGCAAAATGGGCAATGGCTAAATTTCGTTCAGGTCCGGTGGCTGAATAATGAAAATATTTATTGCGAGTAATCCTGCAGAGGCTCACATTGTATGTGGACTTCTACAAAGTGAAAATGTGGAGTGTGAAGTAAGAGGAGAAGGTCTATTTGGGCTCAAAGGTGAATTACCCTTTACCGAAGAAACTGATCCATACGTTTGGTTACCAAATACTGAGTACGCACCAAGAGCTAAAGTGATTGTGGAAGAGTACCAATTACAACAGACATCAATACAGTTTGAAGAATGGGTATGCGAGAATTGTAGAGAAAACAATGAGCCACAATTTGGATCTTGCTGGCAATGTGGAGCTCAATCCCCTCAAAGCGAGGTTAAAATTGAGCTGCCTAGGAATACATCTGAATAATAGTAATTATTAACTAAAGGCTAACCTCTCTTGTTAGCTTGAAGCTAAGTATTACAGCAAATAGCTTCTAAGCTATTTGCTTTTGTATAAAAGCAATAGAGCGCTTGTTGAATTCATCCGGTTGCTCTACGTTGCATACATGCCCACAATTTGGTATTTCCACTAGTTCACTTGCTTGATGTGCCTCAACCATTTCTTTCACGGGTTGAATAAACATATAGTCTCTTTCCCCCATCAAATACAATGTTGGGATCGGTAATTCACGATCCTTAAAGTACTTCATTATAGGGTTCACATCAGCTGTTAAGATGAACCAACGTTTAAATTCTTTTTGACAAAGTTTCTTAGCTTCTCTAATAAATAAGTGTCGAGACTCTTTTTGGCTCTTCTGTGGCATCACTACATAAGCAAATAAGCTGTATAACCACATGTAAGGGATAATATGCTTACTCAGGTTACCAAGCTTAATCAGAATTTGTGAACGGGTGTTAAGGCGAGTTACAGCTCCTCCTAGCACCATTGAGCGAACTCGACTTGCTGCAATTTCCGCAACATTACGTACAATTATCGTTCCAAGAGACATGCCGACGAAATGAGCAGAACGAATTTTCAAATGGTCGAGCACTTTCAAAATATCAAGAGTTACAGCTTTGAAGGTATATCGGTTGGCTATTAGCTCTTTTAACAAAGCATTAGATTTACCATGTCCACGTAAGTCGATTAACAGTAAATTAAAGTGCTCCTTGTAAGCTTTTATTTGCTTGAACCAAATAGATGAACTGCCACCAGCTCCATGCACAAAGACCACCCACTCATCGCTGGTCGGGTGTGTGAATGTTTTATGGAATAATAAAGTCTCTGACATATCCTTCGCTTAAATCACGTTATGCTCACATTGAGCTTTAGGGGGCTAGGCTAGCACGCTATTAAACGGGCTAAGTGATGACAATGTCAATCATATCATTAGTTAAATGAATGACTCACCACTTCATCACACCTAAAATTTGTCTATATTTCAAGCATCTTACTAATATAAACAATCAGATCTGACAACAAATAAAAAGGCGCTCTAACTTAAGAGCGCCTCTATTAATCACAATAGTTTAATCTAAAACTTAAAACGCAGTTCTATACATCTCTAGATATTCTTCAGCTGCTTGTTCCCAGCTAAAGTTCTGTTGCATTGCATAAAGCTGAACACGTTTGATTTCTTGTGGGTTTTGAGCATAAAGCAGTAATGAACGATGAAGAACATTAAGCAGTGCTGAAGGAGTTGGTTCATTGAACGCAAAGCCCGTCGCTAGCTCAGAGTTTTCGTCATAATCATTTACGCTATCTTTCAAGCCGCCAACACTGCGCACAATTGGCAAAGTACCATAAGCCATACTGTAGATTTGGTTTAAACCACACGGTTCAAATTCCGAAGGCATCAAAAAAAAGTCTGAGCCAGCTTCAACCAAGTGAGCAAATTTATTGCTATAAGCTTCAATGAAAGCAAACTTATCTGAGTTTTTCGCCGCCAAGTCTTTCAACTGACTAGCCAAAACTGGGTCACCCGTACCAACAATCACAATTTGTAGATCATTTTTCAAAAATTGCTCTACGATTGGCAGTAAATAATGAACGCCTTTTTGATGCGTTAAACGGCAAACCATTCCATAGACTGCGCAGCTTCTTATTGGTAATCCAACGTCTTCCTGTAATTGTTGCTTACAGGCTGACTTCCCTCTTACCATACTATGCATTGTTGCTTTAAACTTGCGAGGCAGAAACTCATCAGTTTCAGGGTTCCAAGCGCTGTAGTCACAACCGTTCAGGATGCCAAATAAATCATCGGAGCGATGCTGAAACTCATAAGCCATACCATGACTGCCAAGCTCTGTTTTCAACTCTTCAGCATACGTCGGGCTAACTGCATTGATTTTGTCTGCACACAATACACCAGCTTTTAGCATAGTAACGTGAGTGTCACTTACTGCTGCTTCAGGGACATTATAGCTATGCATCTCTGGAAAATTTTGCAATTCATCATAGGTGAATACACCTTTGAATACCGCATTATGAATTGAAATAACACTTCGAGTTCCAGCAAAAAATTCATGTTCCTGGTAACGTGACTTCAGTAAGAACGGAACAAAACCTGTATGCCAATCATTTGCATGAACAATATCAGGCTGAAAGCCTAACTTAGGTAACATGTCTAAACTCGCAGCACTGAAAAATGAAAACCGTTCGCCATTATCACTGTAAGCTTGGTTGTTTTCTGCATACATTTCAGGTCGGTCAAAGTATTTGGGACAATCAATGCCGAATACTTCCACCCCTTCAACATTCAGCTTCTTAACGCGATAAGCAGTATGAGGCCAATGCTCTAATTCTGATTCAAGAATTACTTCAGCAGAATCAACATCAGGTATCTTACTATAAGCGGGAATACATACTCGCACATTTTGCTCAAGTGTTTGTAACGCTATAGGCAGCGCCTTGGCTACATCAGCCAAGCCACCACTTTTAATCAAGCCTTCAACTTCTGACGCTACAAAAAGTACTGATAACGTCTTAGTAGCCAACGCGTGCTCCTTTAGGAATGACCACAATACCTTCATCTGATACGTGGTAATGCTTTTTATCTTCTTGCAGGTTGACACCTATTTGAGTTCCAGGAGCAATGTCAGCATCTTTATCAACGATAACGCGACGAAGCACACAGCCCTCGCCTACTTTCACATCACCTAAAAGGATACTTTCGCTAATATCACATGTTGATGCGATGTTGCTACGGAAACCAAGAACACTTTTTTCAATACGAGAACCACGTACGTAACTACCGCTACAAACCAAGCTATCGATGATTTGAACTCGTCCATTGTCTGAATCAGAGAAAGTTGCAGGTGGTAGAGGCGGGTAATAGGTATGTAAAGGCCACTTACGGTTATAAAGCGAGAATGGCGCATCCTTTTTCAGGAGATCCATATGAGCTTGCCAGTACGCATCAATCGTACCTACATCACGCCAATACACTTCCTCTTTTTCGCCAGTAATGCGGTTAGTACTGAAGTCGTAAACAAAGACATCACCACGAGGAAACATATTAGGGATAATATCTTTACCAAAATCGTGTGTTGAACCTTCTTTATCCGCATCTTCAATAAGTTCAGCAAACAAGTCTTTGGCTTCAAAAACATAGTTACCCATTGAAACTAACGCTGATTCTGGGTCTCCAGGAATGCATTTTGGATTAGCTGGTTTTTCTTCAAACCCAATCATACGACCTTCAGCATCAACTTCAATAACACCAAATTCAGAGGCCTCTGCAAGCGGCATGCGCAATGCTGAAACCGTTAGTGAAGCTTCTTTCTCTTTATGGAAATCAATCATCTGCTTGATATCCATTTTGTAAATATGATCAGAACCAAAAATACAAACTTGATCAGGCTGCTCCAGCTCCATAAAGCCTAAGTTCTGGTAGATTGCGTCTGCAGTCCCTTCATACCAACGCTTACCTGTACGCATTTGCGCAGGGATAGGGTCGATGAAACGATCTGTAATACCATTAATATTCCAACCCTTTTTCATATGGTGGAATAGAGATTGAGATTTGAACTGAGTAAGTACGTAGATCTTCATAAGATCAGCGTTTACGAAGTTATTTAAAGCGAAGTCGATCAGGCGGTAACTACCACCAAAAGGAACTGAAGGTTTACTCCGGGATTCGGTTAAAGGTCTCAAACGCGAACCTTCACCACCAGCAAGAATCATTCCCAATACACCAGCCATTTTATTCTCCATATACTTATAGCTTGTCGTGTTAGTACCCATATATGAGTGATCTCGGGGGATGGATACTAACTATAGATTTAGGTATTTAGTAAATATTCATTCATAAATTATGAGAATAACACTAAGCCAAACGTTGTTATGTGCGCCCTATTATTGGCACTTTGTTTTTATAAGGTATCGATTTTCATATCGATTTCAATTTTAAATATGACATTCTGTGTTATATAACCGTTTGCTTTTCGAAGACTTAAACCAGCTCACACTACAAACGTCACGGTTTACAAAAAATTAACAGTCAAAGTACAGTTTCAATACAATTATCAATAACCAGTAAAGTCATAGTAATCAATATTCATTACAGCTGCATGAATACCAAAACCTTTATGCAACAACGATAATAACCTGACTGCAAACATTTGCAATTGCTGTGTACATAAAAAATTCTCTCATTTAATAAATCATATTTTTCATCAAATTTTAGATAAAAAAAAGCAGCGATAGAGTCGCTGCTTTTATTTTTCTAATATTTAATCTTTAGCTTTAGGCTTCTTACGTTTATCCGTAACTTCCCATTTCCCATCAACATACATTGCAGTCCAGCCTGAAGGCTTACCATCAGCCTCTGTACGAACGTAGTTTTCTTTAGTCTTGCGGCTAAATCGAACCACTGCTGGCTTACCATCCGGGTCTGCTTGAGGTGCAGTCGCAAGGTATTGGAATTTAGGAGAGATGCGTTCTTTAAAACGTACCAATTCCGATACTAAAGGTGCGCGTGTTTCACGTGATTTAGGGAAGTTACTTGCAGCCATAAATAGGCCAGAAGCACCATCACGTAAAACAAAGTACGCATCTGAATTTTCACATGGCAATTCAGGTAAGTGTACTGGGTCTTCTTTAGGAGGCGCAACTTCACCATTCTTTAGAATCTTACGAGTGTTCTTACAATCTTCACTCGTACAGTCCATGTACTTACCGAAACGACCGTTCTTTAGAACCATGTCAGAACCACATTTGTCACACTCAACAAGCGGACCATCATAGCCTTTAACTTTGAACTCGCCGTGTTCAACCACATAACCTTCACAGTTAGGGTTGTTACCACATACGTGCATCTTGCGCTTATCATCAATCAGATAAGCATCCATTGCGGTTTCACAAATAGGGCAACGCTTTTTAGCTCGAAGTGCTGCTGTTTCAACGTCTTCTTCAAGTACGTTGATAATGCCTTCTTCATCACCCAGGTTGATTGTTGTTTTGCAACGCTCTTTAGGTGGAAGCGCATAACCAGAACACCCTAGGAATACACCTGTCGAAGCAGTACGAATACCCATTTTGCGGCTACAAGTCGGACACTCAATATCGGTTTCCACGATATGGTTCGGCTTCATGCCACCTGCGTCTTCATCTAAGTCTGCTTTTTCCAAATCGCCAGTAAAGTCTGTGAAGAAGTTATCTAGCACGCCTTTCCAGCTTGTTTCACCTTCTGCAATTTGGTCTAACTTCTGTTCCATGCGAGCCGTAAAGTCGTAGTTCATTAGGTCATTGAAACTGCCATCTAATCGGTCAGTAACAATTTCACCCATTTTCTCAGCATAGAAACGACGCTGCTCAACTTTCACGTAACCACGATCTTGAATAGTCGAGATGATTGATGCGTACGTTGAAGGACGACCAATACCACGCTTCTCAAGCTCTTTTACTAGAGCTGCTTCAGTGAAACGCGCTGGCGGCTTAGTAAAGTGCTGTTTAGGATCTAGAGCGATTAAGTCTAGCTTATCGCCGATCTGCACTGCCGGAAGGATCGTATCTTCGTTCTTACCCATTGGACGTTGAACACGAGTCCAACCATCAAACTTTAGAATACGACCTTTCGCTTTTAACGTGTATTCATCAGCTTTAACGCTCACTGTTGTTGAATCGTATTGTGCAGGTGTCATCTGACAAGCAACAAATTGATTCCAAATCAGTGAATAAAGTTTATGAGCATCTGCGTCTACACCGTTTAGGTCATCTGACTTAACATCAACGCTTGAAGGACGAATCGCTTCGTGGGCCTCTTGAGCGCCCTCTTTGCTACCGTATACAAGTGCTTTAGGTGGAAGATATTGTTCGCCAAACTCAGAACCAATAAATTCACGAGCAGCTTCTACCGCTTCTGAACTCAAGTTAGTCGAGTCAGTACGCATATAAGTAATGTAACCCGCTTCATACAGGCGTTGAGCGAGCATCATGGTTTTCTTTACGCCATAACCAAGACGAGTGCTCGCTGCTTGTTGCAGTGTAGACGTAATATAAGGTGCAGACGGCTTACTCTTCGTTGGGCGGTCTTCACGTTTACATACTTCGTATTGCGCTTTTTCTAAAACGCTTACTGCAGCTTGTGTTTGCGCTTCATTGTCAGGTTTAAACGCTACACCGTCTTTCTGAGCGACTTGCAGTCTAAAATCAGTTTTATCTGCCGTTTTGGTATCTGCGTGCACATCCCAGAACTCTTCGGGAATAAAGGCGTTAATCTCGCGCTCACGTTCAACCAATAGTTTTACAGCTACTGATTGAACACGGCCAGCGGATAGACCTCGTGCTACTTTTTTCCAAAGCAGCGGTGACACCATAAAACCAACCACACGGTCCATAAAACGACGTGCTTGTTGTGCGTTTACGCCATCAATGTTCAACTCACCAGGAGTTTCAAAAGCTTGCTGAATAGCATTTTTTGTAATTTCATTAAAAACTACGCGCTTGTATCGCGATTCATCACCACCGATGATCTCACGAAGGTGCCATGCGATAGCTTCTCCTTCGCGGTCCAAATCGGTTGCGAGATAAACGTGGTCAGCGTCTTTAGCAAGTTTTTGCAGTTCAGCAACTACTTTCTCTTTACCAGGTAGAATTTGATAATTCGCTTCCCACTCTTGATATGGGTTAATACCCATCTTTTTGATCAACGCTTTACGATCTTTTTCTTTTTTAATACGAGCCTTATCTTCAGGGCTCATACCTTTTGTTGAAACTGCAGCCGCTTTTTTACCAGTACTTTGACCAGCAGTAGGCAAATCACGTACGTGACCCACACTAGATTTAACGACAAAGTCCTTGCCAAGATATTTATTGATAGTTTTGGCCTTGGCTGGCGACTCCACTATAACGAGCGATTTACCCATATTGACTCTAACGTCCTTAATCACGATGCTTCAGCTCAAAGAAATCTATTTGGGCTTTTACGCATGATATTCTAAATTCATTGCTTCTTTTTTTACTATTGTGCGAGATTACTAGAAGATCAACCGCTTTTTTCAAAATTAGATCTGATTGCTCGACAATTCGACGACTCAGCTAAGAAAGGCACACAATAGATGAATGTAACGACATATGCCTGAAATTACAGGGCTAGCCTTTATTGGTAAGGCTTTACTAACAAAACGAGCACATACTATGCGCGTAGTTTGCTTGAACGCGAACTTCATGCAATTATTTTTGTTATAAATCACAAAATAATTTACTGATATTAGAAAACTCTCACATCATGTGTAGTTAAATCATTGAAATTATGTACTCGGTCAATAAACTAGTTTTATTAATTGCCTATTGAGATTAAACCATGAGCACTAAAAACGTTATTGCTGAATTTGACCTATTACTGATCGCAAACCAAGTCATTCAATCTCACGCTGACTACATTGAAGGCATGCGAGCGACAAGTGTTACAGAGAAAGACGAAGTCTTAGTATTTAAAGGTGAATACTTTCTAGACGATAATGGTTTACCTACACCTAATACAACAGCCGTATTTAATATGTTCAAATACTTAGCACATCATCTATCTAAAGAATTTACTTTAGAAGATTCCAAATAAAGACTGAGAACAAAGAAAAAAGCTTGCCATTTAGGCAAGCTTTTTACATTACTGACTCAGCACTTTTAGCTTGTCAAAGTAATTAGGAAATGTCTTGGATGTACACCCAGGATCATTAATGGTTACTGGTGTATCACTTAACGCAACAAGCGAGAAGCACATTGCCATGCGATGGTCATCATATGTGTCAATTTCCGCATGCTTTAGCTGTGCAACAGGCTTCACTATAATGTAGTCTTCACCCTCTTCAACTTCAGCTCCAACCTTGCGTAATTCTGTCGCCATCGCAGCTAATCTGTCTGTTTCTTTTACTCGCCAGTTATACACATTGCGAATAGCGGTTGTACCTGTCGCAAAAAGAGCAGTTGTCGCGATAGTCATTGCTGCATCAGGAATATGGTTGTAATCCATATCGATGCCTTTCAGCTCTCCACAGCGAGAAATAACATAGTCATCACCCCACTCAATTTCAGCGCCCATTTTTTCTAATGCATCGGCAAATTGAATATCGCCTTGAATACTATTTTTACCAATTCCGGTAACTTTTATTTCTCCACCTTTAATCGCTGCAGCCGCTAGGAAATATGAAGCAGAAGAGGCATCACCTTCAACAAGGAAATCACCCGGCGCGACATACTGCTGCCCTGTTGGAATAACGAACTCTTGATAGTCGTTATTAATCACTTCAACACCAAACTGTTTCATTATGTGCAGAGTGATATCAATGTACGGTTTAGAAACTAATTCGCCTTCAATATTGATGCGAATTTCACCTTCAGCTAAAGGAGCAGCCATTAAGAATGCGGTTAAAAACTGACTAGAGATCGAACCGTCAATTGAAACTCGACCACTATTTAAGCCTGTCCCTTTAATTTTAAGAGGGGGGAAATCTTCATTTTCTAAATATTCAACATCCGCACCCGCGGTACGAAGCGCAGCGACTAAATGTCCAATAGGTCGCTCTTTCATGCGAGGTTCGCCAGTCAATACGAATTCACCTTTACCAAGACACAAAGCCGCAGCAAGTGGACGCATTGCCGTACCGGCATTACCTAGAAATAGTTCCAATGTTTTATCAGCTTCAAATACACCACCAAGCCCTTCAACTTCACACACAGTTTTATCTGAAGATAACTGGTAGTTAACACCTAACTGAGTGAGTGCATTCAGCATATGACGAATATCATCACTATCAAGTAAGTTAGTTAGTCTTGTTTTACCTGAAGATAATGCAGCTAGCAGCAATGCACGATTCGAAACACTTTTTGAACCAGGTAAATTTACTTCACCGTTCACTTTCTGAATTGGTTGTAACGTTAGGCTTTCCATTAAATTTATTAGTCCTTGTATCACTTGAACATGCGACTAGGCGCTGGGTTATCAAGCAATGAATAATTCTTCGTACTAGCAGACTATCGAAATTCAAGACCGAACTCCAGAGCTAATCTCACCTTTAAAGGTGAATATTTAGTCAACCAATCCTACTTTAAATTTAGTACACCAAATCAACCCTGACTCCATCTGTAAAATACAAAATTCTAACTTCATCTTCTCGCTCAAATAACATTGTTCGGTCAACATCTTGAATAATATTGATTAGCTTCCCTTTGTCAGTCTCAACCAAGAGCTCTACCAATTTATATTCAACTTTATATTGTGTGTTACCACGATTATGAGCCACACCTGCGCCAGCAATAGCACCAACCGCAGTAGCAACTTCTTTCCCTGTGCCTCCACCAAATTGGTTACCAATTAGCCCCCCCACAGCTGCACCAAGTAGTGTTTCCCAACCGCTACTTTTCGATTGTATGACCTCTTCCTGAGTTATATATCGAACTGAATCAACCTTGCCGTAAACGACTTCTTTTACTTGCTTGGCTTGGTTACGGCTATAACCAGCATTTGCCAACATGGGTAAAACAAGTAAAATCCACAAAAAATTCTTCATTGTTATTCTCCTAAACGCCATTTGAAGATTCGGTAATAATTCTTAACGCGACTATTATGACTATATATTTAACTGAGCTTGATACCAACAATCTAGAATTTCCATCACCTTTTGACGCATTAGACGACCCAAATGGTCTGTTAGCTTTTGGTGGTGACCTATCCCCCCAAAGAATTTTAAAAGCGTACAGCCAAGGCATATTTCCTTGGTATGGTCCTGGAGAACCCATTTTGTGGTGGAGCCCCGCACCACGGGCTCTCTTTTATCCTAAGACCTTCAAACCAGCTAAAAGTCTTAAAAAGTTTCAAAAAAAACACAAATATAAAGTCAGCATAAATCAAGCCACAGACAAAGTGATACATCTTTGCTCGGCATTACGCCCAGCAGAAGAAACATGGCTGAACAAAGATATGCAAAGATCTTACATCGAGCTCGCTCAGCAAAAACAGTGTCACTCCGTTGAGGTATGGCAAAACGACCAGCTTATTGGCGGGCTCTATGGACTAATTCAAGGTCATGTTTTTTGTGGTGAGTCGATGTTTAGCACTCAAACTAACGCCTCAAAAGTTGCATTGTGGTATTTTTGCCAACATTTTTCTGAGTTTGGTGGGCAAATTATTGATTGCCAGGTCATGAACCCTCATTTGGAGTCTTTAGGTGCAATTGAAGTGGACCGTGAAGAATTTCTCGATTCCTTACTACAATTACAAAGAAATAAATTAAAAGACGGCTGTTTTACTCCTCAATGGTTAGAGGTTTCACCTGCATGAGTTCAGATTTACAACAAATAAAAATAGGGTTAACAGACAATCACGCGTGCAGTTACTTACCTGATCATGAAGAAAGAGTCGCAGTAGCGCTTGATGAACATATGCATACTCCTGAGAACTATGAAGTACTCTTAGCTAATGGGTTTCGTCGAAGTGGGTCTACTATGTATAAACCCCATTGTGATAAGTGTAATTCTTGTAACGCGATTCGCCTGGCGATTCCTAACTTTTCGTTTTCCAAAAGCCAGAGGCGACTTCTCAACAAGGCAAAATCGTTTCGCTGGGTTTTAAAAGATACGATGGATGAACAATGGTTTGACTTATATAGCCGTTATATAACGATTCGTCACCGTACTGGTAGTATGTACCCGCCGAAGCAAAATGAATTTTTGCAGTTTTCTAAAAATCACTGGCTCACGACTCAGTTCTTGCATATTTATGACGAGAACAAGCTTATTGCTATCGCTGTTACCGATATTATGAGTAACTGCACCAGTGCTTTTTATACTTTTTTCGACCCCGACATTGAGCTCTCTTTAGGCACTTTAGGGGTGCTTTATCAAATCCAACACGCCCAACAACACCAAAAACAATGGTTATATTTGGGGTATCAGATAGATGAATGCCCAGCGATGAACTACAAAGTACGATTTCAAGGGCATCAAAGGCTAGTAAATCAGTTGTGGCAAGGGTAGAATACGCGACAACTTTACATATTTTGATTTTAGCGGCTAATCGAGTCCGTTAAAAACAGCCAAGTTTCGAAAGAGGATTAGATGGCTAAAGAAGACGTAATCGAGATGCAAGGCACAGTCCTTGATACTCTACCAAACACAATGTTCCGTGTTGAGCTTGAAAATGGACACGTAGTGACAGCTCACATCTCTGGCAAAATGCGTAAGAACTACATCCGTATTCTTACGGGTGACAAAGTAACTGTTGAGATGACTCCATACGACCTTTCTAAAGGTCGCATCGTCTTCCGTGCTCGTTAATTTTTAATTAGCGAATACAATAAAAAACGGAGCTTAGTTGCTCCGTTTTTTATTGCAGTTAATGTAATACAGCCACAACTACGATTATGACTGCAAGGCAAAGAACAATTGCACGTATTACACTTATCTCTTCCCTTACATGCTCCTTGTATACTAGAACATAAAAAAACGCCCATATGCTCAAAGCACACGGACGTCTTCATATCAAAAGTAACCTTACATTAAGTGTAATTAATGCATGACTTCTTCTTTTGCACCTAAGTAATCAAAATGCAATTTATCTTTCTTCAGTGATACTTTTACGGTACCACCATCAATCAAGCTTCCAAACAACAGTTCATTAGCGAGTGGCTTCTTCAGCTTATCTTGGATAACACGTCCCATTGGACGCGCCCCCATGGTTTTATCGTAGCCCTTATCAGCTAACCAATGACGAGCATCCTCAGCAACCTCTAAAGATACACCACGAGCATCTAATTGAACCTGAAGCTCTACAATGAATTTATCTACGACTTGGTGAATTACCGTTTGGTCTAAATTATTGAACCAGATGATGTTATCAAGGCGATTTCTAAACTCAGGGGTAAAGAGCTTTTTAATTTCACCCATCGCATCTGGAGCATGATCTTGTTGAATAAGACCGATAGATTTCTTCTCAGTTTCTGCTACACCCGCATTGGTCGTCATCACTAGAATCACATTACGGAAATCAGCTTTACGCCCATTGTTATCAGTCAAAGTACCGTTATCCATCACTTGCAATAGCAAGTTAAAGATATCTGGGTGAGCTTTCTCAATTTCATCAAGAAGTACTACAGAGTGAGGGTGTTTAATAACTGCATCAGTCAATAAACCACCTTGGTCATAACCTACATAACCAGGAGGAGCACCGATTAAACGACTTACCGAATGTCTTTCACCATATTCAGACATATCAAAACGCAGTAGCTCTATACCAAGTAGTTTTGAAAGCTGAACAGTGACTTCTGTCTTACCAACACCAGTAGGACCAGCAAATAAGAAAGAGCCAACAGGTTTATTTTCTGCACCTAAACCAGCACGAGTGAGTTTAATGGCTTCGCTTAAGACATCAATCGCAGGATCTTGCCCGAACACCAACATCTTCATCTTGTTATCAAGCTTTTGAAGGATGTCTTTATCAGATGAAGACACAGATTTCTCTGGAATTCGAGCCATTTTTGCAACCATGGCTTCAATATCTGCCACTCCAACTGTTTTCTTTCTACGGCTGGCAGGTGCTAAGCGGCTACGTGCCCCAGCTTCATCTATAACATCGATGGCTTTATCTGGAAGGTGACGTTCATTGATGTATTTAGCCGAAAGCTCTACAGCTGCACGAAGTGCTTTATTTGTATAACGAACTTCATGATGCGCTTCATATTTAGGCTTCAATCCAATCAGAATTTTAGTTGTGTCATCCAACGATGGCTCAACAATGTCAATTTTTTGGAATCGGCGAGAAAGTGCACGTTCTTTTTCAAAGATAGAATTGTATTCTTGGTAAGTTGTCGAACCAATACAACGCAGCTTGCCGCTACTTAGTAATGGCTTAATAAGATTAGCCGCATCTACTTGACCACCAGAAGCCGCTCCCGCACCAATAATAGTGTGGATTTCATCAATGAATAGAATCGCTTCTTCTTCTTTCTCAAGTTGCTTGAGAATCGCTTTAAAACGTTTCTCAAAGTCACCACGGTATTTAGTACCAGCTAATAAAGAACCAATATCTAACGAATAGATAACGCTATCTTTGATTACATCTGGAACTTGCCCTTCAACAATACGCCAAGCTAAACCTTCAGCAATCGCAGTTTTACCTACACCAGCTTCCCCAACGAGTAGCGGGTTGTTTTTACGGCGGCGACAAAGTACTTGAATAGTACGCTCAAGCTCTTTATCACGACCGATTAACGGGTCAATATTACCTTGCTTAGCCACTTCGTTCAGGTTCGTAGCAAAACTTTCAAGACGGTCTTCTGAACTGACCTCTTCGGTACTTTCTGAGCCAAAAGAATCTGATGACGAAAGATCTTCACTATCGTTTCCTGATTTGGTAATACCATGTGAAATGAAATTAACAATGTCTAAACGGCTAATATCATTCTTTTTAAGTAGATATGCAGCGTGAGATTCTTGTTCACTAAAGATAGCAACAAGTACATTTGCCCCAGTAACCTCACTTCGACCGGAAGATTGCACATGAAAAACAGCACGTTGTAGAACACGTTGAAAGCTCAATGTCGGCTGAGTTTCACGTGTCTCATCATTTTCTGGGATAAGGGGAGTTGTTTGGTCGATAAAAATATCGAGTTCATGACGCAAAGCGTCTAAATCAGCCTGGCAGGCTTGAAGAGTTTCCTTCGCTGCATCATTTTCTAATAATGCGAGTAGGAGGTGTTCGACAGTCATAAACTCATGACGCTTGTCACGCGCACGAGCAAATGCGCCATTTAAGCTCGATTCTAGTTCTTTATTTAGCATAAGTACCTCCTAAGGGAACAACTTTGTTGTCCAAGCAATTCTTTACGCTTGCTCCATTGTACATAGTAGCGGATGTTCATTTTCCTTTGAGTACATCGTTACCTGCGCTACCTTTGTTTCTGCAATTTCTGCACTATATGTGCCACAAATTGCTTTACCTTCATAATGAACCTTAAGCATTACATCCGTTGCTTTCTCGATGTCTAGAGAGAAAAAGCGCTCAAGTATCTCAATTACGAAATCCATCGGCGTGTAGTCATCGTTATTCAGTACAACATTGTACAGAGCCGGCGGCTTAACTTTAGTTGTTTCTTTCTCCAGTAAATCTGAGCCTGGAGATGCCCATTCAAAATTTTTACTCATGTCAGTTTTGCTAAGGTTCTGTCTCGGGAAATTACGAAGAGTGTTCAAACTAATTTATCACATCCCTGCAATGCGGTGTACTAAGAAAGGTGCTCAAAAATGCATTCCCTACTAATGAGCCTAATCCACCATTTGCATCGCTGCAAATAAAACCTGTCTATTAACAAGATTAACATATGTGATTGATTAAAAAGACACCATCAGTATTCACTAAAGACATCATTCAACACCTCAGTTCCCTTTAAGTTGATGAAAAGTTGTCTTTCTCAAGGTTGATTTGTTAGCAAATTTGTTAATTTTTATACCATTTAACTATTGACTGTGCTCGCTCATTAGCTACATTGGTGCTAAGTGGTTTTTTATTCACCACATTGCTCACTTAAAATAAAATATGTATATCGACAGGAAAGTCGCTAACTGAGAAGCAATTGGCAAAGAAATTCATATCACTAACCAAGAGTTAGTAGAGTAAACACAACATCAGTAACAAAATGCATGAGGGATGTATAGCATGGCTACAGGTACAGTAAAATGGTTTAATAACGCCAAAGGGTTTGGTTTCATTTGCCCTGAAGGTGAAGACGGTGACATCTTCGCACATTACTCAACAATTCAAATGGACGGTTACCGTACTTTGAAAGCAGGTCAACAAGTTGACTATGAGATTGAGAAAGGTCCAAAAGGCTCTCATGCAAGCTCTGTGGTGCCCGTTGAAGCAAGCGCCGCCAAATAGAAATACAGTTAAATAGAAGAACTAAGCACTTTCATCTATTTGCTATCAAAACGCTTATAAATAAAAACCCGCCAACTGGCGGGTTTTTTATATTCAATCGTTAGCGTAAGAATGACGCTTGATTAAAATTACGCATTGATAAGCGCATTCAGAGTCGTACTTGGGCGCATAAGAGCAGACGTCAAATTATCATCTAACGAGTAGTAACCGCCCAAATCACCAGCAGGACCTTGTGCATCATTTAGCTCCGCAACAATCACTTCTTCATTTTCAGCAAGTTTAGAAGCAATTTCTTCAAACTCAGCTGAAAGCTCGCTATCTACAGATTGTTCAGCCAGAGCTTTTGCCCAGTAAGCAGCTAAGAAATAATGGCTACCGCGGTTATCAAGTTCACCTACACGACGAGAAGGTGATTTGTTATTGTCTAAAAACTCCCCTGTCGCTTTATCAAGTGCGTCAGCAAGTACTTTAGCTTTAGCGTTACCAGTTACAACACTTAAGTGCTCTAAAGATGCAGCTAACGCAAGAAACTCGCCTAAAGAATCCCAACGTAAATGGTTTTCTTTTTCAACTTGTTGTACGTGTTTTGGAGCAGAACCACCTGCGCCAGTTTCAAACAAACCACCACCATTCATAAGCGGTACAATTGATAGCATTTTAGCTGAAGTACCAAGCTCTAAAATAGGGAATAAATCTGTTAGGTAATCACGTAAAACGTTACCTGTAACAGAGATCGTATCTAGACCGTCTTTGATACGAACTAAAGAGAATTGCGTCGCTTCTAATGGAGCAAGAATTTTAATCTCAAGACCATCAGTATCGTAGTTTGGCAAATAAGCTTCTACTTTCTTAATCAGTTCAGCATCATGTGCACGAGCACTATCTAGCCAGAATACAGCTGGAACGCCTGAAGCACGCGCACGAGTAACGGCTAATTTAACCCAATCTTGAATTGGCGCGTCTTTAACCTGACACATACGGAAGATGTCACCTTCTTCAACCGCTTGCTCAAGTAGCACTGAGCCAGAAGCATCGACAACTTGTACTTTACCAGCAGCGTCTAAAACAAATGTTTTGTCATGAGAACCATACTCTTCTGCTTTTTGAGCCATCAAGCCAACATTAGGTACACTACCCATTGTTGTTGGATCAAATGCACCATTTTCTTTACAGAAATCAATAACAGCTTGGTATACGCTTGCATAGCTACGATCAGGGATCATTGCTTTCGTATCTTTCTGCTTGCCGTCAGGTCCCCACATCTGACCTGAAGAACGCAGCATTGCTGGCATAGATGCATCAACAATGATGTCACTAGGGACATGTAAGTTTGTAATACCGCGATCTGAATCAACCATAGCGAGCGCTGGTTGAGTGTCATACACAGCTAATAGAGCTGCTTCGATCTCTTCTTTCTTATCTTGCGGTAAAGAGGCGATCTTCGCGTATACATCACCAAGACCATTGTTCACGTCAACACCAAGCTCTTCAAACAGTTCGCCATATTTAGCAAACACATCTTTATAGTACACTTTAACTGCGTGACCAAAGATAATTGGGTCTGAAACTTTCATCATTGTTGCTTTCATATGTAGAGAAAGCAAAACACCTTGCTCTTTAGCTGAAGCAATTTCTTTTTCAAAGAACTCAACTAAACCGGCTTTGTTCATAACAGATGTATCGATGATCTCTTTGTCTAGCAAGCCGAAAGCAGGCTTAAGAGTTTTAGAGCTACCATCTGCACCAACGAATTCAATGCTTACTTCTGTAGCACCTTCAATCGTCGTTGATTTTTCACTACCAAAGAAGTCTTTATCTTCCATGCTTGCAACATGAGATTTCGAATCAGCCGCCCATGCACCCATTGAGTGTGGATTTTTCTTTGCGTAGTTCTTAACTGAAAGAGGAGCACGACGATCAGAGTTACCTTCACGTAACACTGGGTTTACCGCACTACCTTTAATTTTATCGTATGTCGCTTTAATTGCTTTTTCTTCGTATGTATTCGCTTCTTCTGGGTAATTAGGTAATGCATACCCTTTTGCTTGTAATTCTTTAATTACAGCCTGAAGCTGTGGTACAGATGCAGAGATGTTAGGAAGCTTAATAATATTTGCTTCAGGCGTTTTCGCCAATTCTCCAAGCTCAGCAAGAGCATCACCAATTCGTTGTTCTTCTTTTAAGTGCTCTGGGAAGTTTGCAATAATACGCCCAGCAAGTGAGATATCACGAGTATCAACATTGATACCAGAAGAAGCAGTAAAAGACTGAATAATTGGCAGCAAAGAATAAGTGGCTAATGCTGGAGCTTCATCTGTAATGGTATAGATGATGGTTGGTTTTTCAGTAGGCATGAAATTTCCCTATAGTTCTAACAAGCTCACTCCAAATAGTGAGACCGTGTAAATTGACCGGTAAGTGACGATAACGCCAATAGTATTGTGATATTCGCCAGAAAGTACTTACGCGATTATCGCACTCTATCTTATTTTCCATGCTGCCTGTTAAAGCCACATGAACTAAATCCGTGAGTGCGTTGTTATAATGAAACACGTTATACTTAAACAAATTTGGCTCGATAGTCCATTAACTTGTTATGTTTTGTGTCTTTTAGGCGCGCAAATGATAGCTCAATTCAGTTTCCGTTAAAACTTTTCGGTACACTTCATTTACATTTTTGCAAGGTAGTTAACATGTCTACTCGCTCACGCAGCGTAAATAACTCTGACAAACCATCACGTACTCGTTCAACTTTCAAACAGGGTGATTCGAAAAGAAAAGCCTCATCTAGTAAGCACAGAGTAAAGAAGACAAGCACCAAACCAAAAGTGTCCTTAGAAGATAGAAAAGTTATCCTTTTTAATAAACCTTTCGACACATTGAGCCAATTCACCGACGGTGAAGGTAGAAAAACACTGGCTGACTTTATTCCTGTTAAAGATGTTTATGCTGCAGGTCGATTAGACCGCGATAGCGAAGGGTTAATGGTTTTAACTAACGATGGTATTTTCCAAGCAAAATTAACTGACCCTAAATCAAGATCACCTAAAACTTACTGGGCTCAAGTTGAAGGTAGCCCTTCTGAGGAAGATTTAGAAAAATTGAGAAAAGGTGTCGAGCTAAAAGATGGAAAAACACTACCAGCTGAAATAGAAATAATAGCAGAACCAACAGTTTGGGAAAGAACGCCACCTGTTCGCTTTAGAGCAACGATTCCGACAACTTGGTTATCTATTACTATTATTGAAGGCCGTAACCGTCAAGTTCGCCGCATGACAGCGAATATAGGTTTCCCAACACTTAGGCTCATTCGCTACTCCATGGGCACAATGGAGCTAAAATCTTTACAGCCTGGAGAATGGCGACAGATCGAAAATTAACCACTATTTTTGTCTGTTTATCCATTCTTTTAGTTCATTTTTTTCTTCTAGAGACAATTCCTTATACATTTCCTTGAATTGCTCAATCGACGGTTGATTATCCCATTTTACTGAAGTTTGAGTTAATTCAGAGGCTGCGATGGTTTTTTCAAATTGATTCGCCACCACATACGTTACTGGAACACTAGCTAAGCCTCCCGCAATGTTATAATTTCTCGCCTCCTGAGGGTAGTTCCGCCCAAGTTGAACCCCACTTGATAAAAGCGTGTCTTGAGTCAATATGATACTTTCGCCGTTCTTATCTAGCAGTTTCCATTTTAATGGGAACATACCTTTCTCTGCTTGCCTGTAAGACGAAAATGATGGTAATTCAAACACAAGCTCTTCATTTGATGAGTTAAATTTTACAATTACAGCATCGCTATAGACTGTTTTAATAACATCGCCAATTTCAAATTCAGTCTGGTATTTAAAAACGATCTGATTCATACCGTTAGGTAACTCTAAAGTTGTGTTCTCAGAAAAAAAGCCACCTTTGGTCTCAGGCTTCTCCATATTGACAGCTAACAAAGAGACGGTATCAGGAATATATAGTATAGATGCAGAAATAGATTGAAAACTGGTGCACATAGCCAATGTTAATGTAATTGTTAATAATAAGCGCATGGTGGACTGTCCTATGTTAGATGTAAAAAAACCCAGCATATAGCTGGGTTCGAATGTTTTTTGTTCTACTTATTACCAGTAGAAACGGGCACCTAGACCAAAATCTGTCTTACTATCAACTTTTGTGTCTGCTGTTGTTGTTTCTTCAAACACATATCCGCCTTCTGCAAAAACACGAGCCCATTTAGAGAACTTGTATTCAACACCAGCGTAGAAACGAGAAGCATCACCGTCTACAGTACCAGCAGCATCAGAAGAAGATAATACTAGCTCATAACCAGAGTATAAAGTTGTTTTGTTAGCAACTGCGAACATACCAGCTAAAGAGATACCGTGAGAGTCAACAGTTGTGTTAGCTGATTTATCTTCATTTGAATTGTTGTAGTATGTCGCACCTAGCGTGTGTTCACCTAGAGCATATTCACCCGTAAATTCAAATGATAGATTTTCAGTATCGTGCGCTACACCAGTAACAGCAATTTTATTTGTTGAAGAAAGAACACCAGCGTGTACAGATAGGTCACCGAAAGCTTTACCTACAAATACTTCACGAATTTCTTCATTAGTATTATCTTCGCCGAAAGAGTAACCAGCTTTTAGCCAAAATTGCTCTGTATCTAATGCATATTTAACTTGTGAGTCATTATTCCAAGCGTGTCCATATAGAAGAGCAGAACCACCAAAGAAGTATGAGTAATCAGCACCGTAAACATCATCGGCGTAAGTACCTTCTTTACCGATACGGATAGTACCCATGTCACCCATATCAAAACCAATGATATGACGACGTACAAAAACTGTATCATCAGTACGCTCGCTTGAATCCGAACCAGCACCGTAGTTATCACCAAGTGCAACGCCGATTTCAACTTCGCCCAATACTTTCAAACTATCGCTAGCAACGTAAACACCGTTTACGCCAGTACGAGAAGAGCTAGTGTTTAGCTCAGCTTCTTTATCTTCTAAAAATAATAGTGTTGGACGTAGCTGACCGTAAAAATCGACTGAACCTTCATCAGATTTAAATACTTCTGCCGCGTTTACTGTTCCTGCAGTTGCCATTACAGCAAGTGCTAATAGAGTTTTTTTCATAATAAATCCACTGCCTTTTCTAAGAATGGGAGATCCTTGCCCGGTTCCCTTTTTATGACCGTGCCTATCAATCTTTGTTGATTAGTCACTGCCACTAAATTTCGAGGTCTAGATTGCAAAAGATTATTCTGACTGTCAAATAAGATAAAAAATAAACCTAAAAATATGAAAATAAATATAAATCATATACTTACACCACATTGCAGCAATTTACGGCTAATATCCCAACAACAAAACATTAACATTTGATCGAATAAAAAATGAGATAATCAGAATGTATAACCAATATATAAATAAAAAGCAGCCCTTAACACTGAATAACATGACTAATTAAAGGTTAATTCAGCAACTTACTCCAAAGTGGAAAAATATTTTTTTATTTTCCAATAGTTCACTTTTTTTTTGTGAACAAGATCTAGATTTACTCCAAAAGCAATCAATTTTGCAGAAAATGAACAGCTTAGAGTTATGTGCTACTATCTCAGCTCAGTTACGTAGGTCACAGTATGCTAAGCACTAAAATCCAGAATTCCATTCGCACCAGTTATCAAAACCTTCAATCACAGTTGGACAACTTTGTACCTCGACGAGCCCAAAACTACCTAGTAGCCGAAATTGCAAAGACACTTTGTGGGCAATACCATAAAAGTAGCCGCATAATTGTCGCAGAAGCTGGCACTGGTATTGGTAAGTCCTTAGCTTATTTAATGGCGACCATCCCTGTTGCTGTGCTTAACAATAGAAAAATTGTTATTTCAACAGCCACAGTAGCCTTACAAGAACAGCTTGTGAATAAAGACCTTCCTTTATATAGAAGGATTACCGACCGAGAATTTTCATTTATTTTGGCGAAAGGTCGCCAACGCTATTGTTGTGCAGAGAAACTTGCAGCCGCGAGTGGGACTGATGGCGGTCAAATGGCCATATTTGAGTCCAAGCCAAAGAAGAAAGACATTGAGCAATTGCAGACCATGTATACCAGCCTTGCACAAGGTAAATGGGATGGTGATAGAGACTCATGGCCAAAACCAATAGATAATTCGATTTGGCAAATGATTGTTAGTGATAAGCATAGTTGCAATAACAGTATGCCGACTCATCGTGATTGCCCTTTTCAAAAAGCTCGCTCTGAGCTAGATAAAGCCGATGTTATTATTGCAAACCACAGCTTAGTTATGGCTGATGCAGATCTTGGTGGAGGTGTTATTCTTCCTGAACCAGAAAATTGTATTTATATTTTCGATGAAGCTCATCACCTCCCTCACGTTGCAAGAGACCATTCATCTGCAGCCGCCAGTTTAAAAGGTGCAGCTTCCTGGCTCGAAAAGTTGAATCATTCCATCAGTAAACTTTCTGGTCTAGCTGATGAGAAACGAGTATCTCGGTTTAGAAACGAACTTCAAGATTCTGTTCAGCAACTCATTCCGACATTAAGCCAACTAAGCAAACGCTTTGATGCTTCTCAATTTGAAGACGGTATCTATCGTTTTGAATATGGAGACCTGCCAGAGTGGTTGGAAAGTGAATCCAAAGATCTCAAGCAACTCACACAAAAAGCGAGCCAAGCCGTCGCAAAAATCGCAGACCTTATTGCTGAACGAGTCAAAGATGGTGAACTTTCAGCAAAACTCGCAGAGCCAGCATTGGCTGAAATCGGCTTTTATATACAAAGAACTGAAAACCTAGCTCAAGTTTGGAAACTAATGGCAGAGCCTAAACGGGATAAAGGTGCGCCTTTAGCACGATGGCTTGAGATAAACAAAGAACGTGAAGGTGATTTTGTCGTCAATGTGTCGCCTTTGGAAGTCGGCTGGAAACTTGATCAACAAATTTGGAGCCGGTGTGTTGGTGCTGTCCTTGTTTCGGCTACTATGAGGGCACTGAACTCTTTTAGTTTCTTCTGTCACCAGGCTGGAATCAGCCAAAAGTCGGAAGACGGCGTACAATTTTTAGCTCTAGCTTCACCTTTTGATTATCAAAACCAAGCTGAGCTGATCGTACCTGCAATGAAATATGAACCTCAAGCGCCTCAGTTTACAGAATATCTTATTGAAATATTGCCTAAGGTAATTGAAGACAAACAAGCGAACCTCGTTTTATTCTCTTCTTACTGGCAAATGAACCAAGTTGCAGAATCATTAGCAACAGATTTCGTTAAACGCAGCTGGGCTCTACAAGTACAAGGCGACACATCAAGAACTGAAATTCTAAAAAAACATAAAAAGCTTATTGAGCAAGGCAAAACCAGTATTCTTTTTGGTACAGGAAGCTTCTCTGAAGGCTTAGATTTACCCGGAGAATTATTAGAAAATTTAGTGATCACTAAGATTCCATTTGGTGTACCATCCTCGCCTGTTGAACGAGCGCATTCAGAATATATTGAATCTCGCGGTGGAAACCCTTTTATGCAAATCACGGTACCTGAAGCAAGTAAAAAACTTATTCAGTCCGTAGGTCGATTACTGCGCAAAGAGAGAGATTCTGGTAAAGTCACGATCCTCGACAGACGCATTGTCACCAAACGCTACGGTCAGTCTTTATTAGACTCATTACCACCATTTAAAAGAACAATAAAATATTAAATTTGACCTTAATATCGCAGGGTCTAGAAACTACAACACTATAATAATGAGAATTTAAGAAATTTATGGAAATGATTGAACCAACAATGCTGGTAGTGCTTGCGCTCGTTGCATTTGCTGCTGGTTTCATTGACGCTGTCGCTGGTGGCGGTGGAATGTTAACGGTTCCTGCTCTTCTTTCTATAGGATTACCGCCTCATATTGCATTAGGTACTAATAAATTAGCGGCTACCTTTGCATCATCTACCGCGGCTTTTACTTACTACCGGAAAAAGCTTTTCAAGCCAGAGTGTTGGATCAACGCCTTTATAAGCACTTTAATTGGAGCCACTATCGGCACACTTGCGGTTAATGCGATCAGTACTGAATGGTTAGAGAAAGTATTACCTCTCATTATCTTAGCAGCGGCAGCTTATACTATTTTCCATAAGACGCCTGACGCTAATCAAAATGTATCTCCAAAGCCCTGCCCTACCCTAAAGAAAAAACAGATTATCCAAGGTTCTATTCTTGGATTTTATGATGGTGTTGCAGGACCTGGAACAGGCGCATTTTGGACCGTAAGTTCAATGGCTTTATATAAGCTAAATATTTTGCTGGCGTCTGGTTTAGCGAAAGCTATGAACTTCACCAGTAACTTTACCTCTTTAGTCACTTTTGCTGTTCTTGGGCATATTGATTGGGTGCTTGGTTTAACAATGGGTGTATGTCTTATGGTTGGTGCGTTTGTTGGCGCTCATTCCGCGATTCGCTTTGGCGCAAAATTCATTCGCCCTGTATTCGTTACCGTTGTGAGTATTTTAGCCATTAAGCTCGCCTATGAAGCATGGTTCGTCACACTTTAAGGTAAGAAATCTATGAGTCAGCTTTCTGAACTGAAAACCTTATTAGATACGTTAATTGGACATTGCTCGCAGGTCGATAAGGCAAGAGGTAGGTATCATCAACCTCTTTTCGATCGTACTTTATTTAAAAGCGGTGCTCATTTACTTCTTCCATGTGCGTTAGAAACTCAATCAACTTACCAGACTATTTTACGTGAGCAAGCTAGCTCACAACTCACTCCGACGAGAGCGACTTATTTATCTGAAAAGTTAATGAACCAAATAGCAGCAATTCAACGTGAACTAGCAAACCACGATTTAAGACAAGATAGTCCGTTAAAATCGGCGAAAAGCCCTAATCAGCTATATAATGATCTCGCTCAGCATCAAGATTGGCATAGACGCTTAACTCAATTAGTGAGCCAACGACAGAAAGCATGGGAAAATGCTCATAAAAGCCAAAAATCCAGTGCTGAGAAAGCGCTTATTACGGCTAAAGAACGATTAGAAAGGTGTTCAGATTCGATGAAGGATATTGAGCGTTTGATTAACTTAGACAAACCTAGGCGACATGATGACTGACAAAACTCCTTCTCCGCTAGATGACGCACCTGAAGAGGTCAAACTCGCAGTTGACCTTATCTACCTCTTGGAAAGTAATGACATCGACCCACAAGTTGCTGTTGCTGCTCTTGAAATTGTCCAACAAGATTTACAATCTAAACTAGCACCTAGCACCTAGCACCTAGCACCTAGCACTCGACTATATAGGATACACATGTACCAACTAAGCTTTTCTATGCCTGAATTCCTTGAAAACTACTGGCATAAAAAACCCACCATTCTAAAAGGTGGCTTCCAAAACTTTATTGACCCGATTTCTCCAGAAGAGCTAGCGGGTTTATCGATGGAAGAGGAAATAGATTCTCGATTCGTTTCTAACTTCAATGATGAATGGACGGCTGAGCACGGTCCATTTGGCGAAGAAAAGTTTAGTCAGTTAAGTGAAAGTCATTGGCAGCTTATTGTGCAAGCGGCTAACCACTGGCATGAAGGTGCAAACCAACTTACAGAAGCTTTTACATCACTTCCTAACTGGTTATTCGATGATCTCATGATCTGCTACTCGGCTATCGGCGGTGGCGTTGGTCCCCATATCGACCAATACGATGTATTCATCATTCAAGGGCAAGGAAAACGCCAATGGCGCGTTGGTGCAAAAGATGTAGGTCAGTACAAAGAGACTTGCCGAGCTTCTGCATTGAGACAGATTGAAGGCTTTGATGCCATCATCGACGAAACTTTAGAGCCCGGTGATATTTTATACATCCCGCCAGGTTTTCCACATGAAGGTAATACTCTAGAGCCTTCAATGAGCTACTCGATTGGCTACCGCTCTCCTAAAGAACAAGAGCTTATCAGTAACTTTGCTGATTTCGTTCTAGCTCATGATATGGGTGATGTACATCTTCATGATCCTGAATTCAAAACTCAAGACACTTACGGAAAAATCCGTACGTCTGATCTAGCGAATTTAACTACTATGTTGAAGTCGGCATTAGAGCAACCAGATACCGTTAATGATTTCATGGGCTGTTTGCTAAGCCAATCTCGCCACCAACTCAATATTGTTGCTCCAGAGCCATTATGGAAACCTGAAGAAGTAGCACAGCACTTAGAGTCTGAAGGAGAAATCTACAGAGTATCCGGTCTAAAAGCGCTTTATCATGAGCATGAAGATAAGATGGCCTACATTAATGGTGAGGTAATTAAGGTGGCAGACGAAGACACTGCATTCCTTAATACTCTCTGTAACCAGCCTGTTATTCATTCTGGGATCACGATGAGCCAAGCTTCAATATCACTTCTAACGGACCTAGTTAACAAAGGTTACTGGTTTATTGAAGACTAATTTTGATTTCAGCACCTGACTTTACGTCTCTAAGTTGCTATTACTATTAATCTGAATTGTAAATAAACAAAAAATGCGAACTTCATAATGAAGTTCGCCTTTTAATTTATAGAATAATATTTAAAGTTTCACAGTGCTTAAGCTGACATGACATCGTGTCATTAAACTATGCTTTAAGCTTAAACTTTAAACTGATTCACTAAATCTTTTTGCTGATTCACTAGCTGGTCGATCTCTTGACCAACCTGCTCTGAAGAACCTGCATTTTCCAAAATCTGAGCACTCAAATCTCGGATATTTGAAACGCTTTGATTCACTTCACCTGATACTGACTGCTGTTCTTCAGCCGCTCGTACAATCTGGTTATTCATATCACTGATTGCCGCTATAGATTCAAAAATTGCACTTAAATCTTGAACGGCTTTTTGAACATGTTCAGCGGTATCATTGGCGAGCACATTGCCTTCTTGGATGGCTTCTACCACATCTTGTGTACCAGCATGTACTTTACCAATTACTTCTCGAATTTCACCCACTGAAGACTGTGTTCGGCTTGCTAAATTTCGAACTTCGTCAGCAACAACCGCAAAGCCGCGCCCTTGCTCACCGGCCCTTGCTGCTTCAATCGCAGCATTAAGTGCCAGCAAGTTAGTCTGCTCAGAGATCCCCTCAATAACGGTCAAAATTTCGGTGATATTGCTGTTATTTTTTGCGAGATCTTCAACAATAGGAACTGCACTCGACATTCTGTCCACCAGCTTAATCATTTCTTCTGCTGAAAGCTCAATTACTTGCTGACCTTGTTTCGCTGACTGGTTTGCTTGTGTGGCGGCTTTAACTGCAACTTCTGCATTTTGTACCACTAACCCTGAAGTCTGTGTCATTTCTTCAGAAGCTGTAGCCACCAAGTCTACTTCTTTAAACTGAGATTCGCTGCTGTACCTAGTTTCTGAAGCAGTTGATTTCGCTCTAGTGGTAGTTTCAGCGACTTGTTCCGTCGTTTGAATAACTTGTTTAATCGTATGTTGGAGCTTATCTAAGAATAAGTTAAAACCTTGAGCAAGCTGACCAATTTCATCTTGGGATTTAACATCTAATCGTTGAGTTAAATCACCTTCACCTGAAGCAATATCATTTAACCTCGCCACCACTTCTCGAATCGGCTTAACAATAGAAAGAGAAGCAATAAAGATGACGGCTAAACCAATCACCACAAATAATGAACCTGCTAGTATCTCCGTTTTAATCCCATCTTCAACTTTATTGCTAATAATGCCATCAAGCCTTTCCGCATCTGCGATCACACTTGAACGAGGCATTTCAAATAGCACGCCCCAAATTTGGTTTGCCGAACGTACAGGTGCGAATGAAATCAACCATTGGTTATCTTCACTCCACTGGGTTGTCACTTCTTCGCCGAAAAGGAGATCCGTCATTGCATCACTTGAAATTTGTTCGCTGGAGAAAGCACTTCCCGCTGGTATTGACGCATTATCAGTTGCGATAACTGAACCATCTAAACTCACAACATACACTGCGCCACTGCCGTTAAATAAACTTTCATCAGTTTCACGGATGATCCCAGTGAGTCCATCAAGTCGTAAATCAATCCCTAAAAATCCAATAGACACACCATCAACAACGATAGGAACAGATATTGATGTCGCAAGAATACGACCCAGTTCAGTTTCAATTAGCTTCGGCGTACTAACACAAGTTTCCCCACTTGAAATAGGACAAAAGAAGCGCTCGCTATTAGCACTATCATTAAACGTTTTTTCAGATATTACATTAGCTAAAACGTTCTTTCCGTTATCTGAAACTTTCCAGTAGGGAGCAAAACGACCAATTTCATTAGATCCAACATAACCAGCATCAACATAGTTATCATCTTCGCCATCAAGCATATTCGGCTCAAACACCAAATATGCTCCTTGAATGGAGTCAAAATTAATAACCGATTGTCGAACCATCTCATCAAGTGCAGTCCGTAGTTCTTCACTAGGTGTGAAGTTTTCTTCCGCATTATTTTTTAAAAATAACGCTGTAGCAGACAGCATTTCAGCTCGATGCAAAGCTTCATCTATATATTGTTGAACTTCTTTTGAATTAAGCTGTGATACGGAAGCCAATAATTGTTGGGACTTGTCGATAACCGACTCAGAACTCAGCGTTTTTATGACTTTTTGATTAGAAGTGGCGTTGTATATGGAAAAGCCAATGAGGGATAAAGAGGTAATCAGCAGGCAACAGCCCGCCAGTAAGGTAATTTTCCACTGTACCGAGAGAGATCGCATTGTTGTACATCCTTATAATAAGCCAAATGACTTCCATAACCTTATGAATAGCTTAGACCTTGATTACACCATATTCATTTGATAGATCATACTAAAGTTTACGGAAATGTTAATAAGAGTAACTAACTACGTTGACTATCAATATATATTCGCTCCTTTATTGTCGCTCTACACCACTATAAGATGCTAGTATTTCTCTAATTCTCACTGTTTCCATTTAAGGATCTTCATGAAAGTCATCAGCTTTAATATATCTAACGTTAATTAATACTATAAAAACAATAACTTAAATTTATACAACCATCTTAGTGGCGATGAAATGGCGACAGATTGTTATTTTCTCTATTTCTTACACACGAATAAACACTAGCATTTTTCCACGTAAATCCCCTATTTTCTGCCATTGCTCTGCCTTCTTTCCCGTCCACTTTTACCGCTGAATCCCTTGAACAATTTTGAAAAAATATAATTACTATCAGATTGGCGTCAAAGCCTTGCCCTGTCTGGCTTCACCTCCTGAAAAAGAGATCTTTAATTTTATACATTAGATCGTTAAAAACCTGACAGAAAACACCTAGTAACGTTTAAAATCAACAACTTAAATTAGCAACTAAGATCCTTACAGATCGTCATTATTGCAATTTATCGAAAAAAAGCGCAATTATTGAAATTCTATTAGGCGCAATATAAGCCCTATTCAATGGCTTTTCGTATCACTCGAAGCCTTTATAGCAAAAGGCTTTAGCGCATGTTCTGTGCCTCCCATAACCCCGTAGTTTTTCACTAAATCAAAATTGCGAAAAAACCAGATCGAAAACGTCGCAGGTGGGGAGGATGAGTGCGGATTCCGTCACGTGGTTGCTCCTTTCCGTGGCGCTAGCCTGCAGCTATGTCATTGGCTTTAGATATAAGAAAAGCGCCCGTTGTGGGCGCTTGTTGGTGAGATGGTTGGTGTTTACGTTACTTTATAGGTCCCGTTAGAGCTGCCAGTGTTTATGATGACTTCTGCATCCCGCTTAATCACTGTAACCATTGCTGCTGCTATTGCTTCCATCAACGGTGAGTTCTGTGAAAACTCTCCTTCTGTCACAAAGCCTCTTGCTTGCAGCTCTTGAATCAATTCTTGCTTGGTTGCATCGACTTCTAATGCCATGTTACTTACCTGCTTTGACGGTCGCTGAAACGTCTACATGCGGTTTTCCAGTGAACGGACAAATGGATGCACCTGTACATACACCTGTCCCGCCATTCATTGTAATGAGATCTGCTACTTCAATGATTTTCTTTGCCGTAGATGATTTGTTGCCTTTGACGGTTTCACTGTGGTTACCATCAATTTCAGCAATTCGATTTTCCAGTACTTTGATTTGTTGAGTGAGGCATTCAAGCTTGTCGGCTTGGTCTGTCTTACGTTCAAAGTTCCCGTCTTTGTCTACCAATTGGTAAACACCTTTGCGTTGTTGGTATCGGCTTTCACCTTCTTTGATGCCTGGTAACTTGAACCCAAGCGGAAGAACGCAACGAATAAAAGGTTTGTCTGGTTGCCCGAACATAAACCCTAACTCAACAATACTGCCAATAGCCGGTGGTTCTAACCGACCAGCGTGATCACCAAGACCTGGCACTGGAAGTGGTACCGCCTGCAATGGTGGTTTGTCTTCGTATTCCATGCCCTTTTCATCAAGTAGCTGAACATCTACCGCGTAGTGAGGATAAAAGCGATCAGACAAGTCCCCTTCTTCTGGGAGTTCTGGCAAGGCGACCACTTTTCCCCATCTTGGCAAATGCCACTGCCCTGTGAATTCAGGGAACAAACGGAAGATGATGCGCTTGATAGTATTTACATCCATGTGAGCTTTGCCTCCGTTCCTTCAAACTCGACACCGACTAATCGAAGCCCATTCACCACAACACCTGGCTTGAGCCTTGGAATAGCCGGTATCTTTACTGATTTGTTTGCCGTGTGGTTGGTCATGAGTTCGTTAGGTATGGTGATAGGCTTATCAGCCCAATGGGAATCTTGCCAACTGCCTACGTAAATTTGCCCGTTGCCTTGTTGCTGCCAGAACAAGTCTTCAATGCTGAACGCTTGGGCGAGCTCGTCTATGACTCGATAGCCATTGCCATCACTGTAAAAGCAAGGGATGGCAGTTTTACTGTAAGCCTTTTCTGGTAACACAAATTGAAGCCCTGTTTTATTGGTGACTTCGCTTAGCAGCTGCATGAGTGTTGGGTGACGCATGATGATGTTCAGTGGCTTGTAAAGTATTGCTGATAGCTCTCGGCAAAATACGGCAGACCAACCTTTTTCAGCAGGCTGCACCCGTTCGATGTAACCCAAAAAGACTCGGGTAATATCATCGCCCCAACCTAAGTCTACGGCGATGATGGTATTGGGCTCTGGATTACCTTCAACAGTCAGCTCGCAGCGACCTGGCGTATTTTTATCAAAGACGACTCTATGGCTTTTCATCTTGGCTTTATCTTTACCAAGGTAAACGCGGCTAATGAATCGATTGTTTGCACTCATAAATCACCACTAGTTAGAGCTTTTTGCTGTCGTTGAGTACTTTCTGAAATCCTGTTAACTCAACTTCGGTCCCTGGCGGCACATCGTCACTTTGCCCAGCTTCAACCGGTGTATTCACACCTTGTACTTTTTGCTGCGCGGCGGGTTTGTCCGCTTGGCGCTGCTCTACTCGTTCTGGTACCGAAAGATGCTCGATAAGTTCAAATGAAACACTCCATTGCCTGTGAGACTCTTGCTCATCGGCGCGAACTGAGCCTTGAAATTTGGCTTGGCGTATTTTTAAGGCTTCTGCCGTTTTGTTACTGATTCGATAGATTTGGCGGGCATCGTTTTCTTGCGCTTCCGCCAAACTGAACAAGTTGGTTAATAGCTGTTTCTTGGTAAATGGGATCACGCCTTTCACGGTCAGAATTTTACCTTTGCTGCCTGTTTCCGCTTGGTCGGTAGCCGAGGTTTGACCGGACATGTCTTGTCCGGCCAATTGCTGACGAACGCTAATGCGTAAGTTCTTTAATGGGAGTTGGGTGCCGTTTAGGGTTAGCATACTAGTATTACTCTATTAGTTTGCTGTAATACTGATGTAAGTATTAACAATAGACTCTGCATTAACTGACAAGCCGTTTTCATCTTTCAAATGGATACGCCATCGCAGAGGATCACCGGCAACAAAAGCTCCTACAGCGACTATCGTTTCTTCAACTCCTATCGTTGCAACTGATATTGACTGACAAGGAGCACTAAATCGCAATAATAATGCTCCCTCTTCAATAACCATATTCTCTATCCCATAAGGTTTACCATGGTCAAAAACTTTCCACCCATTTCCGTCATTCACAATGATTCCAGATGCCATCGCTCCTATGACATCGGGTAACTCTTGTCGCTTAGAAACTTGGCCACTTTTTAGCTTAGAAAAGCACCATACTGCGCCACTCAAGCCACTCCAGTTATTACCGGTTACAGCTTCAGCTTTAGTAATGAACACCGATAACTCTTTTTCATTGCTAACAGAGAAATTTAAGGGTATGGATTGCGTTTCTTGTTCCGAATTAGCATCAACATTAATCCGTTGAGAGCCTACTTGAACTTTATATTCTGACGGTCTCGCATACTTTGTTGGCATCATTTGCGGATCAAGTGAAGTATCGACGACCAAAGAATCTAAACACCAAGGAATTTCCGTACTTTCAACAATGGCCCTAGCCATCGATTTATATCCAACCTTAGAAGGATGAACGCTGTCTTTGATAAGTCTGGGATTCGGTTGAACTAAATCAGGCAAACGACTCCAATCCCACGCATCAAACACCCACACCCCAAACCTAATTAATTCAGTTTGCATCCATGAACGTAGTTCTTGTATTTGCGACTGCTTAACTTCATCTGAAGTGCGATAAGCTGGCGGTGTATTGAATACAGCTAATATCCCGTTCTCACAACAAGACTTCGCCATCGAGATTAAATCGGTTTTCGCCCCCTCAATGCCATGACCATAGCTGATGTTATTTATTCCTACATTAACAACAACAAACGCAGGCTTGCCAGGTAAAGTTCTAGTTCCTTTCCCATCACCAGGGTCATAATCTAACCCGAGAACGTCGCGCTTCCATCTAGCCAGTATTTGAGCCGTTTGTTGTCCGCCAATACCATGGTTATACCAATACAATCCTGTTATTGCGCCAAATTCATAACTTAATTGGCCACTTTCATTCTCATGTGCTAAGTCGACTTGCCCAAGTTCGTTATGAAGCCTCCCATGAAGTTCAGGATGCCCTTCAGCAATAGAATCTCCTATAACAACCCCAAAAGGTAAAGATAGGGTGATGCCTTCGTTACCTGTAAGCTCTGAGATCCAAGCGCCATTATTGTTAACATCTGAACTCGCCACCCAAAGTTCATTATTGAAATGTGGATATGAATAAAAGCTACTCAATGAGGACGTTTCACCAACGGCAAACGCCTTCACTTTTTTAACACTACCCATCGCGTGTGAACGAGTAGTGTCAATGACATCATCCGTGTTTTGGTCACCTGTTTGTAGATATTTACTTTCAATGGCTTCGTCAACACCTCGGAAGTTTTCCCCCACCCACTTTCTATCTGCACTTTCTCGGGCAGGCCTTAAATCAGAAACAGTTCCATCAGCGTGAACCTTTGCTATTTTGCAAACAAAGTGCTGCTTACCTTGCTCATCGTTGTAATCATCTTTCTCTTCTGAAGTCACAACAAACTCGAACTGTGTTTGATATTCACCAGTTGGTGAACCATCTTTATAGAGGTCAACATATATGAATGAAGGCTTTTCAAGAACTTGTAACGTTCGTTCAAAATCTAGGGCCACACGTCGACCAGAAACATAGCCAGAACCTGACTTAACATTGAATGCTGTAGATTTAGGCGTGACCAAAAAAGCATCTTCAATAAACCAATCATTGCCATTTTGGTCAACCATCGCTTGAGCAGTATCCGCATCCATTTGGTTCATCCGCGGTGTAGCATTATATTGCCAACTTTTAGGATCAACGGTGATGTTCGTTATTCCCGAAATATTGTCATACTTAATCACTTGTGACCGGACTAATGTATTTCCCGCGACACCTGGTTCATCCTTCGTTTTTGGTGTTCGAACTGGATGATGGATCGCAATAACAGTGTTGTGTTCACTGCAGTAAAGACCGCGCCAGTTAAAATAAAATGGACCTACGTTACTCGCGAGCGTGGTGGAATAGATGACCATATCCGTAGAAATTCGACCTCGTTCATGTACATCTGACTCGTGAACCACATATTGGGAAGGGGTGGCATCAGTTTCCAAAGGAAAATCTGCTCGGTCTGGAACATCGGCAAAGATAAATTTGTCTATTCTTAATTCTTTTTCTTCAGCCGCAAGTTTAGCCATCAATTCTTTGCCAGCTTTTGTTAATATTTGTGTCGTCGCATTGGTCATTTATTTCCACCTTTACTGTGCTGTCGCGCACTCTAAATCCATATCTAAATTGAATACTGTCGTAAATGAATTCGCTTCCAATGGCGAATCTGCAACAGCCGTCTCATACGCGCCGTCTAAAATTTGGGTTTTCAACGGCATATCAATTTCTACATAAGTCGTATATTGATATCGTCTGCACGTCCGCCCGTATTGACGAACTACGGTATCCAATAAATGTGGGACTTCTGATAAGTCACCGTCTCGAATTTTTAGGCTGACCACATCCCAATCGACATTCACTAGCCTTTCATCTTGGGCAATGTGCGGATAGCCGAGCTTTTCAAACATCTCTTCCCACCCAGACACCGAACCCGCATCACGAGAAAACCCGTAAGCATGCGCCACACGGATTCGAAACAAGTCTTCGGGCTCTTGTCCGAGCTTTTCTACTCCACGTTGCCAAGCCAGAATATTGACCAAAGCAATAGGCGCGGTCAGCGGATCATGCTGTTGCAGCGGCATTTCAAATGCGGCTTTTACATGTTCCCAATAATTACGCATGGCTCGGGCAAACTTGGCGAGTTCACCTCTACCCATCCAATAACGAAGGTTTATCTCAGGTATTTTCAATGGATACCTCCAACGTCTGAATGCGAGGCACCGTTAGGTTGTTAATGATGTCGGCATTCTCAAATTCGAGTGATTCAATTTGTGAAAACTGCCCATGTAGCTCTTGCCCTAATTTGGAGAAGCTAAAGCGCAACACTGGATTGATCACGGTTGGCGAATAATCGGTATTCTCACGAAATGCCGCGCCAATGAACTTCTCTACTGCGGCTTTAAGCTCTGTTCTTTCATCCATCGTTAATGAGCGTTGCGGCCACACATGACAAACAATATTGCTCTGTGTTTCTGGCATCGCCATCACCTGCAGATCATCACCATGACCGTGTTGCCCTTGATTACGAATGTAGGTGTTCAAGTCGCTGAGCATTTCAGGTGAAGGCTCACCCGTATCAAGCAGAATGTACGCGTTCGCAGTACCAGGCCCACGTGGCGCGTTATGCTCGAAATACACGTTATCGTCGTTAATGCCTGCGCGACTGGTCAGCAATGAACGGTAAGCCGCATCAATGTGCCATTTCGCCACCGCGCTCCATTGGTTACGGATACGTAAGCGAAGTTCATCGTTGCTTTCTTTGTCTGCGCCTGCAGCGGTTAGCCATTCGGCTGGGTTGGTTGCGGCTGCAATGCCTGGTATCGCAGTCGGCAAAATATGGTAGTAACCTTCGCCAAGGTTATAGGCTGCACCTTCACTTTCAGCTTCAACATCGACCATAACCGTGGTTTCGTTTTCTGGCAGCGTGGTATCAGCCCGCACACGAACGCGGTAAATATTGCCGTTAATGACTTCAGTCTGAATCCATGTATTTTGGGGAATGACTAACGCGGGTCCTTTCACGGCAGCACGTTGAAACGCGATAAGCCCAGCGGCTTTGGTGGCTTCTTTACGAGTCAGCTTGCATTGCCAAGCCAGTAGGTCTAACCATTGGTCGACAGCGGTTGCCACAAACATGTTGGGCAGAACGTAACCCACCAATAGAGTCGTGATGAGCCACAAGGTGACATTGACCACTGCCGATTCAATCAAGCGCCAGAACGGAGAGAAAAGCGAATCGTTAGAGATAATGCAGTCTTCCTTTTCCATTTCTTCTTTCAGCACTTTTTTCCAACTGACGGCATCGGTAGGAATACCGGATTGCTTAACCAGCTCGGTATAATCTGGCTTTGGAATATCAGACATTGTTTATCTCCATGGTGACATCACCCTTTGCTAAATCACCAAACTCTGCTGTCGTGGCGAGCACGTAAATCGTGCCTTCTGTTGGCTCTTCTAATTGCACTGTGCCTGGTACTAGGCGAACGTCTTCTTCCACCAATAATTCCAGCTTGGTTCGAATGTCCGCTTTCTTTGATGGGCTGCGCTCTGCAATAAGTTCAACCGCTAAATTGCTTTCAATGATGGCGTGTTTAATGTCTTGGGCGATCACGGCTCGGTCTTGAATCAACACAGGGTTACGACCGGCATCGAGCACTACATCGCCGTTTTCAATCAGTAAGTCTTGGTATTTGAAATTACCCATTAGCCTGCCGCCATTTCTAGTTCACTCGCCATGTCTTGCGGGTTATTCATTTGCTGCACATACATACTTACGCCACCATAATTGGTTGAACTGGTTTGATGATTCGCAATACTTTTCGCGGCGCCACCTGGCTGAATTTGTGCGTAAGGTGTGGCACTTTTCACAGCCTTTGAACTCACTGGTGCGGTTTCCTCTTCACTGCCAAAACCGGGTAGCCAATCCACTAGCCCTTTCATGGTTTCCCAAATACCCGCTAACTTATCGGTGAACCAACTGAATACACTGCCAAAGATGTTGCGCATCGAGTCCGCCATTTGCCCAATGAAGGCAAAGCCACTGGTATCGGTAAAGCCACTCATCACCCATTGCCAACCTGCTTTGATGAACTCAAACATGGCTCTAAATGGCATGGTGATTAATGTGATGGCGCCTTCTAAGACTTGGAACCAGGTTGTGTCGCCAAACGAAGCTTTCAGATCATCCCAGTAATAAATCAGTGCACCGACAGCGGCGACGGCGGCAATCACTGCGCCCACAATCAAAATGATTGGGTTGGCGGCTATCGCAATATTGGCAGCAAGCATTGCCACACGCAGTGCGCCCATGCCTTTGGTGAGTAAGAAGTTCACCCCTGCAAACAGCTTCATGGTGATCATATAAGTCGCCATGACTTGTTTGCTTATGCCCATCATGAGAGTAAAGGCACCACCTGCCGCGACTGCGCCTAAAATGGCGACGGCAGCAAAACCAATGTATTTAGTGACCTCAGGAAAAAGTTGAGTCCATTCAATCAGAGTGGTCACGCCATCCGCCATACCGCCCACCACTGGCAAGATGGCAGGTAAAAGAACCGCACCAAATGCCGCGCTTATGGCAAATATGCCTTGTTCTAGCCGTTCCCATTGGTCGGTCATTGCACCAGCCATTTTTTCAGCTACATCGAGCCCTTGAACTTTTCCTAGTTCATTAATTGAGCTAGCAAGCCCATCCGTGTTTTGCATCAACAGTTGGATCATGGCGGTGGCTTCTTGTGTGCCAAACGCCTTGCTCAATTCTGCCGCTTCCGCCACGGATATGGTTTCACCGTAACGCCCTTTAATTTGGTTCAAGATATCGACCATTGGCAGCATTTGACCTTGGGCATCAGTAAACTGCATATTCAAGGCTTCTTGTGCTTTGGCGGTACCCGCTAAGAACGCGCGATATTTGGTACCGGCTTCACTGCCACTCATGGTGGATTGCAAGGTACCCAGAATCGCCATTTGTTCCGTCATACCCACACCCACAGAGGTAGCCGCAGCCCCTACAGAAGTGAATGCCGAAGACATCCCATCACCTGTGGTCTTAAACATTTGCACTGCTCTTGCAGTTTGACCACCCAACATATTCACCCAATCCGCCTTACCCATTTGGTTGGCTGAACTTTGGAAAATGCCGTACATGGTGCCAACATAATTGGTAATGGTTGACGTATCCGCTTTAGTGGCGGCAGCAAGCACACCCGACGCGCGGGTAAACTCAGAAAGCTCATTACCGCCTAAGCCTGAAATAGCCGATTGGATATCATAAGAAGCCGCTACAAAATCTGAGGCTGACTTCCCGTAATCCACTGCAAATTCAAGTGCTGTATCGCTTAGATGTTGCAACTGTTCATCTGCAACGCCAAGAGATCTCACTTCGCCTAATGCTCTGTCCATTTCAATGGCTGGCATCAAGGCTTGTTGCAGAGCAAAACCCGCACCCACCATGCCTGCCGCACCTGTCACCATGGTCTGTGTTCCTTGGCGATAAGTGTTGGTGACATCGGTCATTTGTCGTTGAATATTGCCCAGAGGTTTTGAAATCTGGTCAATCAATCCAACTTGAAACTTGAGTGAGTCTGGTAGCATCAAGCATTCTCTATTTAGGGTGTTGAATCATACTTAGCGGCTAACCACCAAAGCCTTTGGCGACACCGTTAGCCGTAACGGCTTGCAGGTTTTCCCAATGGTTCTTCTCTAACCAAATGGCATAAGCCAAGTTTTGGTCAGTATCTGGTTCATGGGGTAACCACTTTCGTCGCCATGCATACATCTTTTGCCTGTCGCTGCTGTCTACTGCCGCGACAAGCGCATCTATTTTTTTACTGAGATAGACAGCTTCGGTGTGTACTCTTTTAGTACAGCGCCATAAATCTGCGTGGCGGCACCTGCGTTCTGCTTGGTAATGTCACGCAGTGCGTCTTTTGAACCTTCGCTCACACAGCTCATTAAGAAATTATGAGCGGCGCTACTGACATCACCTTGCATGGTGGTGTTTTGCGCATCGTCGTATTCGGCTGGCGTTGGGTTGAATTCAAGATCAACTGCGCCAACGGTTAAGATAATTGCTTTTGTCATGCTGCTTCTCGCTTCAATGATTCGTAAATTCGGGTGAGTCCGGTTTCTAATTGACGCTCTAATCGTTCGAAACCATCTTTCACTTCTTCTTTGGTTGCGTAGCTTTCTGCTACATGGGTTTTATAGTCGGCAAGCTCTTTCGAGAGAGAAAACAGCTTGCCGATCAGTGCTCCGGTTAACATCACCAACAAGGTGGCAAGGGCAACCAGTGCAGATAACCAAGTCGGGTCCATCGCTATTCCTTCTGAGGAATTTCCTTCAAGCGTTTGCCTTGAAGTGATGCAATAACATCATCAACAGTTGCTTGCATAACATCGTTGGTACTTAGGTCACGAAGCTTTTCAAGTCCCCAAACCACCAAGCGAGTAGCAAAGCGTTCAAGAATGATTTTCCAGCCGATTTGAAAGAACAGACCTTTCAGTACTTCCAGTAAGGTTTTGCCAATAATTCCAGTGAGGAATCCCATAGTATTAATCCTTTAAAATAGTGAGTTTTACCGTTTCGCCATTAAGCTCTGCCATCAACGCATTGAAAGCGTGACCAGAATTCATAACAGCCCATTCATTACCTACGAAACCAAAGTCAACACCTGGCGCTAGACACCCTTGCAGATCACTCGGCTTATTTGCCTTATGAATCAGCACATGTGTTCGAAGACTTGGTCCGTGACGGGTTACGCCTAACATTGGCTCTTCTACTGCGTAACAGTTGCCAAAACGGGGTGATTCATGTGGTAAAAGGTCGTAAGTGCCTTCAACAATGCAAGATTCACTTGGCTTGTTGTTGAGCATTGGACGTTCAACCATGCAACATACTTTTGAACCATCAGGGCGATAGAGATACGAATAAGTGCCATGTTCAAAGTAACGGCGTTTCATCAAGTAATGTTTCATCGCTTCATTTTCTCCAAGTCGCTTTGGCATTGGGTGCAGTATTGGCACCCTGTTACTTGCTGGCGGCGTTCTTCAGGAATTGGTTCACCACACTCGCCGCATTCTTGTGCGCTTTCCCGTTGTTCATTTTGCTTAGCCCTTGCCAGGTGGTTGGCAAGCGCCACTTCTGTGAATTGGGTTTCAAGGCCACTGGCATGGTCGATAACATCAGACATCATGTCCCCTATCTATTGAGCGAAAAGCTACTGAACCAAGTCTTCGGTTTCATCTGGGCGCAGGTATGGAACGCCGTTGATATTCACAAAGTCAGGGCTTGTCACTTCGAACGGCAGCTTATGAACTAATGCGCTACCACCATTTGAATCGGCATCGAGCAAATCAGAGATTTTGATACGACAACCGAAGGCTTCAATTTTCAGTTCATCTTTATCAATCTTGCCGTAGAACAACGCGTCGAAAGCTGGCATTCCTCGCCAAGAACCGGCTTGTTTTGCTGCCTTGCTGAGAATGTTGAAGTACTGTGTGGTGAGTTCCATTTCACCGCTTGCTTCTACATCGCCATCGACATAACCATCGGGCACACCAGAGGTTTTATTAATGGCGGAATTATCCGTAATAGACAGGCTGACTTTTTGCGCTTTTAGCTTGTAGTCGCCCATTGCAAAGTGCATGTTCTTGCCAGAAATACGCGTACTCATTGGTTACGCCTCCGCATCTGCAGGGTTAGAGAGATCAAGCCCAATGTTCACAACAATGTGTTTCGGGCAGTTATGAGGGCGAACCATTAAGCCAATGTTGACTTTGGTCTTGGTTATCCACTGAATCGATACGTCTTCATCGCGTGGTGCCATGATTTCACCAGGGAACGGAATGCCGCCAATCTCAGTAGTTTTCGACATGTCGCGCATGTCTTTGCTGAAATAAGTACGGTTGAGTTCAATGCTTGGCGGTGTCGAGTTTAGGATTCGGTCTGCAACGCGGCGAATCGCTTTAATACGTACGCGGCGGTTAAGCTTGTGAATAGGTCGAACATATTCGAGGTATTGATAATCTCCGCCTTTCGCTTCAAGCGTGGTCGCGTCTGTCCAGTAAATGCCTTCCATATCCGCATACCATTGCGGAAGTGAATAACGTGCATCGGCTAACGCAGAAATAGTGCTCATTTCCAGTGGATTGCCTACGCTATCCACTGGCATTTCACCAAGCCCTAATAGGCTACCCGTCGCGACTCGCATTGGGCTATCGGCTACTGTCACGGCGCGGTCACATAAGCGACCACCAAGTACACCCACGTTATTGCCGTTAAGCTGTGGCACTGGTGTCACCATGTTTGCAGACACATCTTTCACTAGAGCTAGCATGGCGGTTTCATAATCCGCCCACGTTTGACCACTCTCTCCATCAACACCGGCATCAATGCCAGCACAAGCAACAAGGAAAAATACCCAGCGGCCAAGTTTGCTCGTAAGCTCTGTTGCTTTATCTTGCATCGCAGTGAATTCGGCTTTGTCTGTCACTGCATCAACAATACAAACGCCTTCAAACGAGTCGGTACGGTTGGCAATGTCTACGGCTTCTTGCCAAGTGGCATCCGCCGCTAAACCGAAAATGGCAGCCGTCCAGTTTTGTTTGCCATTAAGCTGCGCCGCTTTGACGTTTGCGCCTAGCGCATCATCTGCCACCACTTCATCAAGGTTGGTCATGTTGTTTACACGTGTAACCTTGCCTTGCAGTTCGGCTTTATCGGTGCGCCCGATATAGATCAGGTGGCGTTCAATTTCTGGGATCCCACCTTGCCCTAAATTGAGGTTGTTGACCTCTACCTTTCCGGTTGCCATTGGTTGTTTCCTCGCTTATGTTCGCTTCTTAGCCTTCTCAAGTATTTGTATGAGCTGGCGGGTGACTTCGCGTTCTTTACTGCCTAATATCTGGCGTTCTGCTAATGGGATGTCCCAAGTAGACATACTGGGCTGATTACTCAGTTCTCGGATAATTTGCCCCGCTTGACCATGGGTTACGGTTTCCATTAATAAGCGCAGGCTTGGCTTTTTCCGCCCTTTACCGCTTTTTCTCGCGACTGTGTAACCGAGTTCCCTTAGCTTTCTCGCTTGCCCTTTTGAACAAGGCGCAGAATAGTTAGGTGTTCCCCACCGCTTTTGCATTTGACGCTTGGTCATTTTTTGCTTTTGACCAAGGTGATGCCTTGCGGCAATTTTTGCGGTGAGCTTGTTGTTCCAAGTTAGGTCGAGCATATTGGCGTTTCTTACATAAGGGGTTAACCCTTTCGCCATACGGCGCATCACTTTGCCGCGCTTCTTCCCTTTTCTGGGTGCTAATGCTTGCCCACTAACATCCTTTTGTTGCCTGATTCGCTTGCGAGTATTAGCGGTTTCCCAACGACCTAATGTTTTAAGAATCCAAATTCGCTTTTTGGATGGAAGGGCTAACATGGCAAGCTTTTCTTGCATGTTGAGCACATCCCTTTTATTAACGCTAACCGTCGGTTTCATTCACCAACTCCGCTTCTTCTGCGGTGTAAATCTCTACGGCTTGAACTCGGTATTTGATGCCACGCCAAGTAATCATTCCCGCTTCTGGGTCTGGCACTAGCTCAATGGGTTCCATCAGCTCAAGCTCTATTCCAACATCAGCCACTTCACTGCTGATCACATCAACTGAAAGCGTTGGGTCTTCAAGTTCTTGTTCGTTTCGGTCTTCTTCATGGTCACTTAACCAACAGGCAACCAGTGCCAATAAACAGCGTGGGTCTAATAACTGGTGAGGAAATTCCTCAACCGAGATCACCGCGTTGTACTTCCAGTAACAAGCGATATAGCCATTGTTTCCACGGTCTTCACCACTTGGCACAATTGAGCCGTTCTCTTGCCAAGCATCAATTTTGTTATCCAATACATTGCTATTGAGGTGGCTAACGATGTAATCCGTTAAGTGCTCAAGCTTGGTTTTGTTGTAAACCGTTTCGCTCATATCGAACTAATCCCATTGGCGCTACGACCAAGTAACAAACGCACATCTTTATTACTTTGGGTGGTGAAACGTGCCTCTTGTTCTGGTTCATCTGTCGCGACACTTTCGCCTTCTTTTCGGCGGTCTTGCGTGGCGAATTCTTTTAATAGGTCAGCATGAGCCAAACCATAAACCGCGCGTTTATAAACGGCTGCTTTTGCTGCGCCTAGCACTGGCGGGTTGCCATCGACCAACAGGCTTTCAAGTCGCTGCTGAATATTCAAAGCAGCAATGCTCACGGCTGCAGCCATAGAATCGTTATCAAAGGTGTGGGGAATACGGCGCAATTGACGAAATTCATCGGTTGATAAATCCGGCCAACCTTCACCTGGTAAGGCGGTATTTGATGCGCTGTTAACTTTTCCACCAAAGCTCATTAGAAATCCTCTCTCTGAGCTCGTTCATGTATAACAAGCATCACTACGCCACCGACGAGTGTTGCAATCATCCACGCGATACCTGTTATCCAATACCCCCAGAAAATGAAAGTGCACCCTATGCACGACCACAAAGTGATTCGAGCTTTGCTTTGCCAAACCTTAGTGCCTTTTTCTTTCATCCTTTTAGCTAACTTGTTCAACTGTTCATCGTTAAGCAAGGCGAGAGAACCGAGCGTGATGAGGACTAACTTTGCCCAAGCCGCGACTAGCAACAAGTTGACAACGCCATCACTCAGCATCCCCAGATTATTGGTTGTTAAAGCCGCTACGGTCATTACCAGCATAAATAGCCACATCACTAAATTTTTCATCTCAGTTCCCTTTAATAGGTGCGCCTCTAGCCACTGGGTCAACGAGTCACAATGAGCGTTTGCTATTGCACTCTTGCCAGCCGAGGCGCGGTGGCGTAGGAGTCTTTGTTTTAGTCGTTACTGACTAAAGATTCTTGCCATCTTTAATGGCACGAATGCGTTGTTCGATTTTCTTCACTTGGGTACCCACACCCACTTTCGGGTGCTTATTGTGGGCGTGTTGAAGCAGAGCCAAAGCCTTTTCCAACGTTTCCAAATTGCCAATGGCTGTCGCTTGCGGTTGACCTTCTTCATTTCGAATCAGGTATAAACCCGCGAACTTGTACCATTTAGCGTGAACCTTCTCGTGTAAGCGCCAGTCTTTTTCGACCTTTTCAAACACTTTGGTGAAGTAAGGTTCAATTGAGTTGCCACGTTCCGATTCGCTTTCAGCCCATGCCAATACTTCATCGGCACAGAATGTCGGCCAATCACGGCGGAAGTTCTCTGGTGTTGGCAAGTCGCGTTCAATTGCCTTTAAGCACCACTCAATTGCAGTATCGAGTTCTTTAATATCGAATAACCAGATCACCAAGTTGGTGAAAATTGGGTTTTCGAATTGCTCACCACTTTCTAAGTAGTTTTGAACATACGGTTTGTATTTCGGGACTAAGACATTGCGCTTATGCTCGACACGATCAGCAATCGCATTGAAAGAGCGTAAATGCTTGCGGTCTTCTTCGAAGTCAATCAGCTTGATGTGCAAGCTATTGGTGTCCACACCAGAAGTAACTTCTGGCGCAGATTGGTTAGCTTGCATTTCAAGTAATTGCTTCCGCTGTTTTGCTAATGGGCTAACCATTATTCACTCCATAAATCTACTGGTGCAGGATCAAACAACAGTGACAGATTCAATAGCAGCAAACTTTTTAAGGTTGCCCACTGCGTAACCTTCCATACGAATATGGTTAGATTCGAATCGTAGTTCGTCATCGTTGTTTTTCTGGCGGCGTTGCTGGGTATTGGCTTGCGTTAGAACTTGAAGGTTCTTAGTGTTCGTAATCCAAATCTGATCAGCAGGGAAAAATGGCGGTGTATAAGCCTTTTTACCTGCGATGGTTTTCGCTAGTGCTTGAGCTGCTTTGTGCTCTGTTGGAGAATTAGCCGCTTCAAGCAATCGGTGTTGCTCTGCTGCCACCAAATCCGAACCAACCAACACAACAAGATCAGGGTCTTGGCGATGCTCTGGCGCAATAGTTGTATTGATGAGGTCTTGCGCCAACGAATCTAAGTTCTTATATGAATCAGCCGTAGCGCCTGTTGAATCAAGCTTCGCAGATGCTAATACCTGGCTTGCTTTCTTCTCTTTAACAATGGTCAACCAACCTTTGTTAACGTCTTGACCTAGTGGGTTTGCATCTGGGTCAGTGGGTGTAGCGATTGAACTACCGTTAAAACCAACACGTAAAATATCTAAAGCAAAGATGCGAGAAATCGCATTAAGCATTAGTTTTAGCCACTCGCCTTTTTTGCCTGAGTTAGCCCATTGCGTCATGGTTTCCCACAAAAGGTGTGCACCAGAATCGGTTTTCGTCAGCTCGTAAGTGTTACCACTTTGTCCCATTTCTCGGCTAAAGCGACCTGATGACGTGCGACCAGTGGAAAGACCATCATTACCAACATCAACTACTTGACCTTTAATTTGCTGTACTGGCAGCAATGAGATCATGCCAAGGAATTCGTGAGACTCTAAAATCGCTTGGCGCAGTGCCGTTTCCATTGGCGGTGTAATATTGAAAGTACCGTAAGGAACTTCTAGCCCTGCAGCTTGTGCTACTGAAAGGCTAAATTCAGCCAGATACTTAGTTGAAACAGCATTTAGCATTAAAATACTCCTTCCATTTTGTCACTTGCACCCGCGTCACCTGGCTCTTGACCTGGTACTTCTTGCGAAAGCTCGTTAAATTTCTGTTCTAAGCCAGTCACTTGATCAACAAGTGGTTGAAGCTTTTCTTCCAGCGTTGCAGAGAACTGCTCTACTGTTGCACCTTCGGGTTTAACTTCCGGTGCTGGCGTTGGTTTTTGCAAACCAAACTCTTCTACGAGTTCGCCTTTAAGTGCGCCAAATTTTTTATCAAATAGCGCTTCTAGTTGCTCTGGAGTCACGTCAATGTCCTCTGGTTCAGGCTCTACAGGTGTAATTGCTGGCAGTTCCCCACCAGTTTGGAAATGCTTTGCCAAGTCCGAGAAAAACTTAGAAATAGGATTTGTCGTGAAGCACTCAGACACATCTAATTCTTCAAGGTCACTACACTCAATCTTGGTGACTTCACCTTGTTTACGAGAGAATTCAAGACGATCTGTTCCTGTAGAAGCTGGGGAGTCAGTCACAGCTAGGCCCATTAGGTAACAGCGTCCTTCGCCCTTGTAATCGGGGTTCGGTTCAACAGATGTAAATAGCTTCTGCCCATCTTGGTTGGCATCTAACAAATATTGGTTTGGCGTAATCTTGGCGAACAAACGTAATTTGCCGTCTTTTTTCTCAGCTTTGAGTTTCTCGACAACACCCCAGTTTTTACCTTCAAACACGTTCCAATGAGAACGGGCATGTTCAGGCCAAATCATTGCTGTGTATTCAGAAGCCGAATACAGCGATGCCATGTCTTTAATCCATGCTGCTGTAATCTGGCGACCGTCTACGGTTGCGCCTTCTGTAGCAACAATCTTCCAATCACTGGTTTTACTCATGCTTGTCGTTTGCCCAATTAAATTACGTCAAATGAATCTTGTGTACGGCAAACAATACGCCTTTGACTGACTGCTTTCAGCCACTTCAATTCCTAGAAATTCGGATTTTGGCTATATCCGAATTCATCCGAATTTTGGTTAGCCATTTACGAGTTTTCAGGGCGTATGATGCAGCTATGGCACATTCAAATGAAATAAAAGAGGCCGCGAAAAAGCTTTATTTACGCGGAGTACCTCCAAAGGAAATTGCGGCGCAACTTAACTTGAATAGCGACCGCATTATTTATACCTGGGCGGAGAAATTCGGCTGGGCTTTGTTGTTGAACGAACTTTCAGTTGAGGAAATGGTTAACCGCCGTTTGGCTGTGTTAATAGATAAAGACGAGAAAAGCGATCAGCAACTTAAAGAAATGGACAAGCTTATTGACCATCACGTTAAGTTGCTAAAAGCACATGCTGATGCAAAAGCCAAAGCTGAACGAATGCTTTCGCAAGGCAGCTCAAAGGGGAACAACTCCGAATCATCCAATCAAAACCGTGGTGGTAATGGCAGTAATAAAAAGAGACGTAAAGGTAAAAACAATGTTGATGATCTAACCGCAGAGGATTTCCAAGAGTGGATTAGCAGCCTTTATGATTATCAGCGATTAATGCGTGATGTTAAAAACGACACTAACATGCCACGTATTCGCAATGCATTGAAATCTCGCCAAATTGGTTTTACTTACGGTTGTTCTGGTGAGGCATTTGAAGATGCCGTTCTTACAGGGCGCAATCAAATATTTATCTCGGCTAGCCGAGCTCAATCAGAAGTTTTCCGCCAGTACATAATTAAAATTGCCATGCAATTCTTTGGTATTGAACTCAAAGGCAACCCGATAATTTTAAGCAACAATGCGGGTTTACACTTTGCATCAACTAATGCGAGTACGGCGCAATCTAAATCAGGCAATGTTTATATTGATGAGTATTTTTGGATACGCGATTTTAATAAAATCTCGTCCGTAGTTGAGGGCTGTGCGACTCAGTCCCAATACCACATCACCTACTTTTCAACTCCGTCAGCAAAGAACCATCCGGCTTACCCATTTTGGACGGGTGATGAATGGAAAAAAGGCAAAGAGTCTCGCGCTAACATTGATTTCCCAACCATTGCCGAACTGAAAGATGGTGGGAATGTGTGCCCAGATAAGCAATGGCGTTATGTCATTGATGTTAAATCCGCGGTGAAAGGTGGATGCAATCTTATTGATGTTGAAGAACTAGAAGATGAGAAAAGCCCATCTGTATTTAAAAACCTCTATATGTGTGAGTTTGTTGATGACTCATCCAGTGTCTTCAATTTCAACAACATCGAAAAGCTAATGGTTGACCCAGAAATCTGGCAAGACTTTAAGCCCAAGAATAAACGACCATTTGAACATCGTGAAGTTTGGCTAGGTTATGACCCAAGCCGAACCCGTGATAATGCTTGTCTCGTTGTTATTGCCCCACCTGCAACAACTGGGGAAAAGTTTCGAGTGTTAGAGAAATACTACTGGAGAGGTTTGAACTTTCAGCATCACGTATCTGAAATAGCAAAAATATTTGAGCGCTACCATGTCACTTATCTTGGTATGGATATCACTGGTATTGGCTCTGGTGTTTTCGATTTACTTCAAGAGAAATACCCTCGTGAGGTTCATCCAATCCACTACAGCAATGAAAGTAAAAACCGCTTAGTACTCAAGATGATCGATGTTGTGGAAGCCAAACGAATCCAATTTTCAAAAGAAGAAAAAGATATCGCCAGCGCATTTATGGCTATTAAAAGAGGTGCAACCAAATCAGGTCAAATGATGTCATTTAGAGCCGACCGTTCTGAATTAGTAGGTCATGCCGATGCTTTCTGGGCAATCTCTCACGCACTTATCAATGAGCCGCTGAACCAAAATAAACGCAAATCAACTTGGGCAACCACACAATGACCGAGCAAACAGAAACGTTAGTCACACAAGAAGAACAAGCACCAGAGTCGGTTTATCACATCGACTCGGCACCGGAAGCCATCGACTCGAATAGTTGGATGACTTCTTACTCAGATTTGTTTTACAACGACACCGACAACTATTGGGAACCGCCCATTTCACCATCTGGATTAGCCGATGTTGCCAGAGCAAATTCATACCATGGTTCTTTGCTAATCGCTCGGGCCAACTACGTTGCAGGGAGATTTAAGCAAGGTGGCGCAATTCGCCGTCGACATGTTCAAGCATTTTGTCGAGATTACTTCACGTTTGGTCATGCGGGGTTCTTAAAAATCCGAGATGGCTTTAAACGTGTTGTCCGTTTACACCCGTTACCTGGAATGTATCTGCGCAAGCGGAAAAATGGCAACTTCATCATTCTAGAACGCGATAACCAACAACGGGAATACCGCAAAGAAGATGTAATCTTTCTACCTCAATACGACCCACAGCAACAAGTTTATGGGTTACCCGATTACTTAGGCAGTATTCAGAGCAGCTTACTGAACAAAGATGCCACTCTATTTCGTCGCCGTTACTACAAGAACGGTGCACACATGGGCTTTATCTTTTACGCATCAGACCCGAACCTAAGTGAAGATGACGAAAAGAAAATGAAGGAAACTATTGCCAGCTCGAAAGGCGTGGGCAATTTCCGCAGCATGTTTGTGAACATCCCGAATGGCAAAGAGAAAGGAATTCAATTAATCCCAGTGGGTGACATTGCCACTAAGGATGAATTTGAGCGAATCAAGAATATTACCGCCCAAGACATTCTTGTAGGGCATCGATTCCCTGCAGGTAAAGGTGGCATGATGCCTCAACCTGGTGCCACGTTTCCCGACCCTGAAAAGGTGGGCAGAGAATACGCCAAAGATGAAATAATCCCAGTTTGTGAACTGATAATGGATGAAGTAAACAATGACCCTGACATATCAAAAAGTCTTCACTTACAGTTTGATCTCCTTACAAAAGTCAGCGCCGAATGAGACCGTGTAATAGGGTGTAATAATAAAATTCACGCTTTGAAATACTATTAATTCATCTCAAAAATGGTGAATTAATAATGAAAAAAGCAAAACTTCAATTGGTTGCAGCGTTACTTTTATTTCCCCTATTTAGCGCTGCAGACACTTTAGATTCCCCCAATAGAGTAGATGCCGCAATTTACATCATGCATTTGCAGATAAATAACAATCCCGTAATGAATGCCCCTTTCTATGTAGGACAAGCGAGACAACAAAATAAAACTATAGATCAAATGGTTATCAGCCGGGTTAATGCTCATTTATCTGAAGCTAAATTTATTGCAGCACAAACCAATGCTGGTCCAAACGCGATATGGGTCTACAACATCGAAGTTAGTAATAATGCAAATGGTTGGACAGCGCTTGAAACTGATCTAAATGAACAGGCTTACATTACCAATTACTGCAACGCTGGCGCGCTGTTGGCTAATCCCAAACTTTTAAACTCCAGAAACCAAATAACACAAGCAAAAGCCACCAATAACTGGGTCATATCGAATTCAAGTACTAACAATCTTGTCCAGTCCGCATATAACCCTAATACATTCACACCAATAGCAATTAACAACCTGTCAAATTGCTTTACTCCACCTAAAAACTAATATCGTACATAAGGAAATGAACATGAAAAATTCACTACAAGCTTTAGGGCTTCTATCTGAAAACACTCTCAACCGTTATGCAGCAAACCACCCTAGCTACATTCACCACGCAGCGTTTTTGGCGGCTACTGAAAGTTTAAGTGCTTTCCTCAACCAAGATCACAAACAATTTATTCCTGGCGGAAGTACACAACCGAATACCTCAACTGACTCTTCAAAAAATGTACAAGCAGGCTCCGATGCTGTGAAAAAATTTCAGGCTATTTCTGCTCCTTCCGAGGCTGAAATAGACGAACTCGCGGACGCATTTTTAGCACACCCAAGTGCTGCGGTATCAACATTACTCAATGCAGCCCGCTCAGAAGCTGGATGGAACCCATTAAGTGGGGACACCAAAGAAAGTGCCGAGGGTTTCTCTCGTTATACTGAAATCCTCGCAAGCATTAAACTGTTTGAAATAGTCGATACCCAAACTAAAACTCTACATTACGAATCAAAAGATTATTCTAGTTTAATTAAGAAAGCATCTTCCGCCCTCAGAAGTATATTCGATGGTGAACTCGATAAAGTTCAAGATTCACTTACTGATTTAGCTATTGCCTGCACTAGCCAATCAAATACTGAAAATACGGCTACAGTGTTTTCTCAAGGCGAAGTTACAACCGAATCAGCAGGAAAAGATGTATTTTATTCTATTGCTTATTCGTGGATGAAAATGGTCTACAGCGTAAATTCTGGTAAAAGTGCACCAGCTGATGTATTCCAACAAGAAACTCAAACAATGGGTGCCAAGTTCAAGTTCACCACTGTTACGTTCACAAGAACAGTTGCTCGTCAGCTTGCAAACTTGCAACTAGGTGTAAGTACACTAGAGCAATTCATTGCGGACACAACAACACCAAAGGCTCCGGCTGCAACTAGATCATGCCTTAGAAACAAAAAAGCCGAAGAGAAAGCTTTGGCGTAAGTACTAATCAAACTTCATCAATTTGAGCGCGGTATATTTACCGCGCTTTTTGAATCTCATCCAACGCCAATAAACTTCCCTAGCATTACATAAAAATCACAATATTTACCTTCCGCTCTTTGGACTTCCACCCTGATACCACCAGCATTACAACTGTACAAAAGCACAGTGTTTGACCTACTATATCAAGGTCAGTCAGCAAGTTAGGTTAAGTATGCGAGTTTATTGCAAATGCGGTGAACGCGCGATTATTAGCAGAAGCAAAGCAGCGGATGCAAATTGCGCGGAATTATCTTGTTCATGTTCAAACCCAGATTGTGGTCACACGTTTGTAAGTGTAATTGGGTATAAACATTCTTTAAAACATTCAAAAATTCATTTAGGAATGGGAGCAGCCAGTAAACCAAGCTTATCTGGCCGTCGTATTTTTTGCGGATGCGGCGAACGCTCAATAATTACCAAGACTAACCGCCTAAGCAATGATTGCGCGGATTTATATTGTTCATGTAGCGACCCAGAGTGCGGTCATACTTTCGTAATGAATTTATCATACAGCCATACACTTAGCCCTAGTGCTAAAACAGCAACTCAGCTTGCGTTTAATATGGTGAAAGCTTTAACACCAGAGCACAGAAAAGACTTACACCAACAACTTTCAATGTTATAGCTCAAACGCAGGGCTTTCTGTTTCATCAGCCATCCCAATAATAGAGTGGATGGCTTTTTCTTTTTCGGCGTCTATCAAATGCCCGTATTTGATCAGCAACCCTTCAAGTAACACCCTCCCCGCTTCCTGACTACCCTCTTCAGCAGTGCTAACTGCCACACCATCAATAATAACTTCCAGTGCTAATTGAAATAACTGTTTTTCTTTAGACATATCAATATCCTTACAAATCACACAATGGAATATACTGTATATATATACAGCATTCCAGTGTGCATTTTTAGCTGTGAGAGCTATTTAAGGTTTTTGTAATTCGCAATGCTGTCAGCTCTCACTGAACAGCATACGACTACCACCATTACCAGAAAATAAATCAATTACGCTGCCGTATAAAATGACTCAAATTCTCGTTGGTAAACTGCATCACGCATAGTCCTAAAGTGATTGGTAATTGCGAGCATCTCCTCTAGAGATTGGGCTTTATCCAATTCCTCTAATTCAAGATCTGCAATGTATTGGTAAGTTGTTTTACTGTATGGATTTGACATGGTGCTCTCCTGCTTCTTCGTTTCGTATCAGCATGCTTTGGTCTCCAAAGTTTCCTAAATCAAGGTAATTACCTTTGATATCTAATAACCTACGACAGGTTAGAAATCCCGCAAGCCCTAGAAAAGGTGATTTAAATCACAAATTCATTAGCTTTAAAAACTTGCTGAATTAGGAAGCAGTGATAGAACGTAGCTCTGCTTAATTAAAAAGTAAGAAGGGAGACAGAGGGTGAAGAAATAGTGCCAAAGTTTAGATTTGAGTCAACCATTGAATTTGAGCCTATTTTTTAGAAAAACGTTCGTTATGGTTGAAACTATGTTCTGACTGGGTTGTTAATTTCACAAGCCGGACAACTAAAAAATGTTGCATTCGTTTCATCTAAAAATCGTACAACACTCTCAAAAACTTAGTCATTCATAATCATCGAAACTTAATAAGCCACTACACTAACGGCCAATCATCCACTTCGGTGAAGTGAGACAAATCTGGCTGTTGGTATTTGTGGTCTTCATCTTCTCCGGTTAAAGGTTCTGGCGGTTTAGCCTCAAATTCTTCTAACCAACTTAAATCTTCTTTCGGTTTGTATTCTTCAACAAGTTGAGCTGGGCGAACGGTGCCGCATGCAAGATGCTCCGCAGGTCGGATTCTTATACTCGTTTCATCATCTATTCGTATTGAACTGCCTTTTTGCAGCGCGATTAATGCCGAATCATCAATATTTGGCGGTAAACCACCTCTCATTGAATAAGGTTCTAATAATCGCTTAAGCTGATCGCTAACCTGTACCTTCTGAGGTTGCGTACAGTTATTGACAGAACTCCGAGAGGAATCAGAGATTCCAGACAAATCAAGATCAAGAGCAGGAGCAAGAGCCCCCGCTTTAGCTTCATCGCCATTTTCTGTTTTAGTCACTACCTGCCAAGTCTTAAGGCGAGTCTTAACCACCTCACCAGCCGCCACAAAACCCTCTATCTTACGAACGTCTTCACCATGCGGAGAAGCAAACGGCAGCACTTCATAAGAATTAGTGATCAACAAATCCACCCGCTTAACAAAAGGACCACCCTGCCCCATGATGTAACCTTGCCAATTACCATGGTCAGCCGCTTTCATTGTGCCTGCCACATTCGCCTGGTCTGTATCAATCCGAGCTTCATAGCGATCAGCAATTGCCGCCACTAGCTCTGCATTAGTCATGGCATAAGCAGGCTTAAACGGACCAACTAAACGGTACATAGACATTAGATAAATAGAAGCCAGCTCTTCACGCTCTTGCTTGAAGACGTATTCCATAAAGGCTTTTTTGTTTTGACTGGCTAAGCGGCGCAGCTCACGGTAAGTCGTGACCGGTGCGCCACCAAAGAATTGAAACTGACGAATACCCCATCGGCTTTTCCATGCATTAACATTCTTCGCCATCGCTTGCACAGATTGCCCAGTCTCTTTCGAAACCTCGTCACCCATGGCATAGCCATCAATATTCTTAGAAATGTATTTCGCGATATAACCTGTTGCCGTGCCTTTTTCAGGGTCGATATACCCAAAGTCACAACGAGGTCGATAATTGAAAGGACCTTGAATAGATTGCTTTTTGGCTGCTCGTTTTTCATTTCGGTCAAAGAATGGGTAAAGCTCTTCTTTGTCAGATTGAACAGCATAAAGAATGAAAACTTCACGAACCTTAGCCACATGCTCAGGGTTAACCCAAATCAGCAAATGCCAGTGTGGTGTTCCATCATGATGTGGCTCTGCAACTCGAATACCAAACCAACGAATTTCATCACGCCCAAGCTTGGCACGAATGCGCTGCCAAACCTTATTCAAATAGGTTTGCGCTTCACGTGGGCTTGCCCCACTCCAATGTGGAATAAAGCCGCCTTTCTTATAGCTATTATGATATTTAGAGGGAGCAGTAAGCGTTAAAAACAGCCCTTGAAGACCAAGCTCATTACCAATGTCTTCACAACCACGGCAACGAGCCATTAATTCATGGCGACGAATCGCAGGGTTAGAGGTACTTTTAAGCACCATTTCTGCCATTTCGACTTCTTCACCTGTGGTTTCTTCCTGCAGTAGATTGCCTTGAATGAAATCCCAGTTTTTCTTTTGCTGAATTTGGTGTTCTTGAATGCAGTCCCATGATGAATAGGGTGAAGCCTTAGCCGACACCTGCCCCATAGCAATAGCTAAGTGCTCACGCATAATTTTGCGAATGCGCTTTAAGCGGTTAAACCACCACTTCTCACAGCTCAACTTTGAGATAAACGACATGATGTTTTCAGGCGTTATCTTTTTGTCATCACTTGGCGTTTTCACCCCAAAACTACGAACCAAAGAAACGCACTGCTTGTACACCATTAAAGCCGCAATGTTCTCACCATTTGCAGTTTCACATTCAATTGTCTGAGTCAGAACCGTTTGGTAACGAATCAAGATAGATACGATTTTAAATGCCATCTCTCGCAGTTCATCTTCCACCAGTTCAGCAATAATTTTGCTTCTAATGGGTTTGCGGTTTTTCTCTACTTGCTCGAAATCAAAAGAGGCTTGCTGGTTAGCGTGTTCAAAGTTGTTTTGCTGAGTGCTGCTCTCTTCATCGACAGCATCACTCAACAAAGCAACCTTAGATGTAGTAGGAAGTTGTTTGTATTGTTCAAGCACCAACAAAACTCGCTTATGTGCCGGTACCATTTTTTCACGAATGAAAGTGTTAGCTGGAAAGCGACCTTGTTTATTGAAAATAGACACGTATCGGTTAGCGAAATATTTGGTTAGATAATGTGGAAGTGGTGCAAAGTATTCAGCAAGCCATTCTCTATCTGCAGGGTTTACTTCGTATAGCTTACGTTCAACAACGGAAAGGTTTTCAGGCTCACGCTTTGTAATTTGGCGTGGAGATAAAACGAGATCATTAGCAATAGGTGTAATGGGTTGTTCACCACCCACCCATTCAAGGCTGTTGATATCAACATCTTGATACCACGAAATAAGGCGCTCACCAGAAGTTTGAACCTTCTGCTGTGAGCGCCTATTTTTCTTGGATGCGTAGTTGGATGAACTCAAAGCTCGCTCATCTCCTGTGTATCCATAACCATGTGCCCACCGGTGTGGTTACCTTTGATAATCACGCCGTTCATCACGTGCTGGCAGTTAAACAACTCACAAGCCGTATCAATTGCTGGCTCTGGTGATTCAAATTCACCAAGCCCAATATTCATTACCTCATTCGTTTCAGAATGACGCACAACACCACCGCCACTATTCAGTGCTACCGCTACATAATTCAGCATTAGCCTGCCTCCACTGTTGGGTAACCATGGACTGGTTCGCAATCACGCCACCACATCTGCATGGTTGCGTTTTGGCTTGTACTTTTAGTGCAAGCAGAAACAAAGAAGAGTGCGCGAATTGCGCCTAGGGCTTGGTGATGCGTTGCGTTGTCGGTTGATTGGTTGAACACCACAACCCAGAAAACCCACCACGCTGTAATGAAGTCTTCAAGGCAAAGCCCTTGCTCGGTGCCATTCACGTTCACCAACATTGCGCGAGTTGAATCAAGTTGAAGCATTGCGCCTTGGCTTGAATCAACGCCGTTGAATACACGAATGAACTGCTCAATTTTACGAGTAGTAAAGCCTTCACCGCGAAGACCATGCTCTAAGTCTTTACGGAATACGGTGATGATGCTCATGCTTCCACCTCTGCTTTTGCTTCGGATTCAGCTTCTTCACGGGCAGTGATGATCAACTCTGTCAGTTGGCTTTCTATTGATAGGAGTTTTTCTAGCGCGTTTGGATGATCAAAATAAACATACTCCCTCATCAATCGGTCTGGTCTGACTCCTTTTTCGTAGACAGTACCCTTTGGATCTGCGTCAACTTCGAAGCTGTTAACATGACCAGAAAATCTCGCGAATATTAAAATCACATCTGTGTTTGCCATTGCGAGAACATTGATGGCGTGAACAATATCGAACACTGCACGCTCAGTATTAAGACCACTCATATTTAATTCCTCAAATTTTGGATATAAAAAACCCTCCCTCTTTAAATCAAAGAGGGATAAGGGTTGTAGGCAAAACGCCTAGGCTAGGTTGGCTTGGAGTAAATCGGGATTAGGACCAGCGAGATTGAATGTCCATCGCACTGGCATCGATACTTTTAATTTGGCGCGCAAGGTGCAACTGCTGTATGCGGCAATCACTTGAATCATACTTTTCTTGCAACTCTTTACGTTCAAGGCGAAGTGGCTGTAACTGGCGTTCGCTTAACTCTTTCTTTGTGCGTTGTAAAAGAGTGAGCCCACGTTCCTTTTGCTCTTGGTTCAAAGACCAACAAGGCAAATCAGGACACGGATTTTCTAGCGGTGGTACTGCGGTTGAATGTTCTACTGTTGCAACTGACATACAAAATTCCTCTAACTTAAGCCGGGGATTGGTGCACCGTTGGCAATAAACTCGAAACCCATACTGATTAAAGGGGTTGTGCCACTTGTGCGGTTTTCTAAATCAGACATAAGCAAAACCAAATTGCCGATAGCGGCTTGAGCTTTTGCAATCGTCTTACGTTTATCGCTTCTGAATAAGCGGTCTGCATTGCACATATTCAATGCATCGCTAGACAGCTCACCAGACAGAACCGAATTATCTAGAATGCGTTCAACGAACGTCTTTGATTCCTCTTCACTGGGAACCTTGGCTACCACTACGCCTAAATCGGCTAACACGGTATTAATGATGGTGTAGTCACCCGTTTCTTTACTGATTAGCGCCATATCAACCGGCGTTAATTTGTATTGCTGCTCTGGGTTTAACTTGCTGCGTAACACAGTTCCGCTTAACCCAACACGTTTAGCGACCTTTTCGACATTGTGATTAATCACAAAATCACGGCAAACGGCGTCGAATGCTCGCTGTTTGGGCTCACGTAATTCGCACATGGCATCAATTTCGTCCATGAATAACACTCTCTATAGGAAAGGAGGAACGAGAATGACAACCCAAGCAAACAAATGAAGCCAGCTTGGGCAATAATTCTCAGTTGGAATAAGGGAAGAAACAGCCATGGCTAACCCAACTTTTCTAATGCTTCACGGGATGCAATTTCCATCATGGCGATAACGTTAACCATTGGGATTTCATTCTTCGCAGCTTTAGGGCGGATGATTAGCTTGTTGTTTTCCATATCTTTACGGAGTGTTGAAAGGGATACGCCTGAATATTGAGAGTACTGTTCAATACGCATATATGGGACAGGAGGCGATAGTGCAAATGACAACATAATGATATCCTTACAAGTTACTTTATTGAGAGTCAGGCTTAATTGGTTAGCTGCCGTTGTTAAGCTTGAGTACGAAAAGATTATTGATCCATTTTTAGCTACTTACAATAGTTATTTTCGGTTTATTTGATAATCAAGGGCAATATAAACTATTCGAGCGACACTTAAATGGATAAAAAAAGTAAAATTCCACCATTCGACTATTTGTCTGGTCCAGAGTTTACAGAAAACCTTAAACACCTAACTAGAAGTAAAACCATTCTAGAAATGGCGGATAGGTTTGATGTCAAAAAAACCACTTTCAGTACTTGGAATACGCATAACCGTACTTCGCACGAGTTAATTGTCCGCTTACATCTCGCTTTAGGTATTCCTGTAGAAGAGCTTGCGCTATCCGATGAAGAACGCACCAAGCTACCAAATCGACCGCACAAATTTATCTCGCATTCAGAAAAAGACACTCCAATGGTTGAAGCTGCAGTGTCACAGCACAGCACCGTTATTCTGAAGAGCTATTGCCTATCAAATGGCAAGCTGCTTCCTACAGGTGATATGCCTTACGCAAAGCGCATTTTTAATGGGTGGGATTTAAACGAGCTGGCAACGATTGAAGTTGAAACTAATCAAGCGCGTTACTTGGTGGATCAGTCTCAGAACGATGCTGTGAGTGGTGAATACTTAATAGATATGAACGGCAGAATGTCGATAAATCACATTCAACGTTTACCAAACAAACTTGCGGTTGTCTTTGGCACTTCAACGGTAGAAGTTGCAGACGAAGACATCAAAGTATTAGGTCGTGTGGCTGTTGTGTTGGAGAAGGTGTGATGGGCGAGAACAAAAAACGCTCGGTTTCCAAGTTAACCAAGTGGCTTTGTTACACCGTGATCATAGGGTTAATCCCAATTGGGCTTCGATTCGCTTTCAGTATCTTAATAGACGGTTTTGCGCCAATTTCAGCTAGTGAATACATAGCGCTTGGTTTTGTTTTACATATCTCCATATTGAATGAATTGGAGCACATGACTGGTGATGAAACGTGGAAGTCCGTTAGCAACGTTTTTTCAATATGCGCCATTGTGATGTACACAAGCTTAATGGCAATTCTTCTGGCAGTTGAAGCAGGATTTGATAAGATAAAATTTGAACAGTTAATCCAATTATCTACAACCTTAGCTGGTTGTTCGTTCTTTTTTTGTTTCGTCATATTTTGGAGGCTGACAACCAAAGCCAAAATTGAAGCGCCAGCACTCAATGGAGAAGTCCCATGTTAGCAGACATTTTGATCAGCAGTATTACGTTCATAGTAGTAGTTGCGACTCTAATTTTTGCAGCTTGGACTTACATCGATACTAAGCGCAAGTATTCTCACCAAGAGTTTATAACTGATACAAAACAAAAAAAGCAAGAAGCTCACAAACGCTTCAAAGAACGAACAAGGCTAGGAAAACGTGATTAAGAACTTCATTTATTTAGACGAACAAAAACTCTATTCATTCTCATCTCAACTTTTCGAAGGCGTAACAGAGTATTACTTAGATCAACAGGTTGTAGAAGAGAGTGAAGAAGACACCCAAAAAGGAAAACTTACTTCTGGTCGCGCAATCGCCAACGCTATAAAAGAAGCCTCTAGCTCCACATCAAAAAAGTTCCTACATGATTATGCTTTTAACCTACTAGAAGCTGAATTAATTAATAGTGAACTCCTTATTGATGTAGATTCAAACACTTATACACACTCAGATATATGTAACTCCAATAAGTCTTTCATCCGTATACGCGCGAAAGGGAAATTTGTTGACCTAAAAGAAATCCAAGAGCTATTCAAGAAATTCAATGAAATCGGCGACGCTATCGCCAAAGGTCAGTTAACTAAAGATTATCAAAACTTAGAAATACTGAAGGCTGAAAACAAAAATAGCCCTAGCGCTAAAAAGCTCCAGTCTGAGATAGATAAAGAAATTAGGCAAATGAAAGTCAACTCGGAACTGATTTTACCAACTCCCGTACTAAACAGTATAGATACCATGCTTGACCAATTTGGTGATGATATTGTTCGATTCAAACAATTTGTTGGTGAAGTCGAGTATTCAACATGCTTGTCTCCTGATTACTTTAGAGACTCTATTAAAGCCATCTGTCGAAAATACTCTAGGAAAACCGCTAAAGAGTTTGTTGTTTTAGGCACTATTAGTCATTCTCATGACACTCAAGATGTTGAAATAAAAGAACTCCCAGACGGTGCTACAATGCTGTCTCACATGGTTGGTCTTGCGGAAAACATGTACGACTTGGAACAAATGTTTGGTTCAAAGGGGGAAAATGAAATCATCATTGAACCCATAGCTGTATATACCGAACTGTAGTTTCTGCTAGCTCTGAAGACAATGGCACACTAGGTAACATGTGTTATCTAGTGTGTGTAAACGTACCTAATTCACCCAAGATATGAAAGAAGCAGTAGGCATAGCCAAGTCACTCAACGGGCGTTTCACAACGTTTTGGGCGAAAGCCTAAGCAATAAAAACCAACAGTGAAACAACTCAACTCAGCTAGGTAAACGTAATGGATAAAAATGCATTAGTAGCTCTCGCTATACTTTTTCTACCTCTAATTTTGCTTATTATTTCTCGTTCAAAAAGCAAAAAAACGCAACAGGAACTTAACTCAAAGTTAGAGTTAACTGAAGAAGCCCTAAAAAGAGCAGAGGCAGATGTAAAAAGGCAAGCTTTTGAAAATGAAGATCTAAAAGCACAGTACTCTCCAATCATAGATATGGAAGCACACACAAAAGAACTGTTAAGTAATGCCGAAGAAAAAATCACACGCTCTAAAGCTGAAGTAGAAAAAACCATCGAAAAAGCCGAAAAGCTTGAAGAGTCAGCGATTCTAAAAGTGTCGGAAGCTAAGCGTGAAGCTCAAAAAATTGAAATGACAGCTAATGATGAACGAATCAAAATTTTAGATGAAGCTAAGGTTGAGTCAAAAAGCATTACTGCTGAAGCCCGTGTAAAGCTAGCCAATTCAAAAGAGAAAGCTGAAGAGATCAAGTTAGAAGCTCGTGAAGAGGCAAGCAAAGTCATTAGTTATGCAGAAGCCCAAGCAAAAGAAATTGCTGGTGATGCGTACGAGGCAAAAGCAAAAGCTGACTCTTATGAAACAGCGATTAAGGCAATGAAAAACACCATCGAAGGTTACAAAGACGATTACATTGTCCCTAACCAATCCGTTCTCGATGACCTTGCTGAAGAGTTCAGCTTCAAAGAAGCAGGCGAAGAGCTAAAAGCTGCACGTAAACGTGTAAAAGACATGGTCAAAGATAACTATGCCGGTGCATGTGATTACGTTGAAGCTCACCGTAAGACTTATGCTATTCACTTTGCTGTTGATGCTTTTAACGGAAAAGTTGATAGTGCCCTTTCTAAAACAAAGCACGACAACTTTGGGAAAATCCAGCAAGAAATTATCGATGCTTTTGCTCTGGTAAACCACAATGGAGCGCCCTTCCGAAATGCTCGTATTAACCAAGAATTTTTAGATGCTCGCTTAACTGAATTGAAGTGGGCAGTAGCAGCGTTCGAGCTGAGAAAAATTGAAAAAGAAGAGCAAGCTGCAATTAAAGCTCAGATTAGAGAAGAAGAACGCGCTATCCGTGAAATGGAAAAAGCACGTAAAGAAGCAGAAAAAGAAGAAAAGATGCTGCAAAAAGCGCTAGATAAAGCACGAGCTGAATTAGGGCAAGCAAGCGAAGAACAGAAAGCTGAATTCGAAGCTCAGCTAGCGGAACTTGAAGGCAAACTACAAGAAGCAGAAGAAAGAGGCCAACGTGCCCTTTCAATGGCACAACAGACACGCCGTGGTCACGTTTACGTAATCAGTAACGTAGGTAGCTTCGGTGAAGAAGTATTTAAGATTGGTATGACCCGTCGTTTAGAGCCAATGGATCGAGTGAAAGAACTAGGTGATGCATCAGTTCCATTCTCATTTGATGTACACGCAATGATTTACAGCGATGACGCCCCAACTCTTGAGAAAGAGCTTCATAGACAATTCAACGAGCGTTCAGTTAACAAGATTAACCCACGTAAAGAGTTCTTCAGAACTACAGTAGCGGAAGTGAAGCAAGCCGTAGAGCAACAAGGTTTAAATGAAGTTCACTGGACCATGAAAGCTGAAGCAGCTGAATATCGTGAAAGTATTGCTATTGAGAAAGAGCAACAAGCTGAAGCAGTGGCTTAACACGCTTATCAATAAGTTAATCGCAAACATTGTGCAATAACTAACCGCACCCTTAAGGCTCTAACTCAGAGCCTTATTAATTTCTGACTAAAATAGTAATTGAATATGAAAAAACTTCTACGGACATTTTTCTCACTATCGATGATTTACTGCCTCTTGCTCCCCTTCACTGCAAGCACAAAAGAAACTGGCACATCGATGAAAACAACTGCCAATGCTACAGCTCATGAAATTGCAAAGATTGATGCAAAAGAACTGTTAGTACTTTTGCAGGCTAGCAACGAAGAAAAAGTGATTCTTAAAGCTGAAAACACCTCGCTACAGCAAAAAGTTCAAGATCTCACCAATACGAACTCAACATCTGATAAGCACCTCCAAGATTTAATCATTCAACTCAACAACAGAATTGACAGATTAGAGAGCCGTTCGAATAACTACAGCACATCAAAACAACTAGAAATTCTAACCACTTCGTTCTATGAACGTCTTCGCTCTACGGATGATAGTGTGGGCCAATGGGCTACCTCTGCGTCAATTTTAGGCGTCTTAATTACTGTAACCCTTGGTGCACTTGCGTTATTTCATGTAGGTCGAATTCGAGCGGCAGAAGGCACACTGAACGATAGATTGGAAGAAGCTAGAAGAGAAAATCGAATGGCGGTTAACGAAGCTATCCGAAATGCAAAAAAAGCTGCAACTGAAATTACCCACAAATGGGTTCAAGAAGAAGGTGCGAAAGAAATAAAGATTTTTGTGAAAAACTTACACCGAGAACTCGACTCTGTAAGTGAATCGATTGAGACCCTAAAGAACAATGAAAAAATAGCGATAGAGACCACAAGTAACATCCAGAAGAAAGAGAAAGATTTAGCACTTCAAGCACAAAAGACAACAATCAGCGAGAATAACAGCATTGCTAAGCACCTCGATATAGCCCCTAAAAACTTAAACAATGATTTCAACAAGCTATATACACTAGCTCAAGATACATTCTCTCAATGCTCGTCACTCGAAACTCTTCGAGCTATTAAAGAGATCCAAAATTTAAATCTTACAGATACAGAAAAAAAGCAAATATCAATATTTCAGCTTCTTGTCCATAGAAACAACAAAGAATACAAAAAGGTCATTTCATTCTACGACTCACACCAACACAGTTTTTTTGTAGATAAGCCTCTGACATATTTTAACAAGAGTGTGGCACTGCTAGTTATCGTGAAATCCTATTTTGATTTACAGCAATACAGCGCAGCATACCAAATTGCAGATCAAGCTTTAAAAAGTGTTACCGACTCAAAAGATTTGATTTTTAATGTCTATGAGCTCACTTTTTTTCACTTCGAATCCTCATTAATACTAGGAGCCAATTTAGAGAATAGTATTAGTTTTATTGACCAGCACCTTGAAATTGCATTAGCACAGACTGAAATCAGTGAAGCAACTGTTGAAAATTTCAATAACTTAAAGTTCAGAGCGAAAGGACACCATTTAGGTCTTGATAAAGTAGATATATTCGGTTTTATCAATGATAGTGATAAAACAATTAGTTACATAAACCGCGCAGCCAACGCTTCTCATATGCTTCTGACAATGAAGGAGTGGGACAAGTGTATCGAACTGTGTAGAGCTGTAAGCAAATCACTTCTATACAAACAAAAAAGGCACGCTTTCAATCATTATTGTCATATTTTTTCAAACCATGCTTACGCCCTATATAACTCAGGACAAACAACTACAGCATACAGAATGGCCAAATTCATAGATAAAAAGATAAACGATGGCAAAATAACAAGTATCATGCAATCTGGTATCATCGAGTTAGAAGAAATGCTAGCTCACAATATCGATAGTTAATATTGTGTCCATTCGTAATCTTAAAGATAGCAGCAAGAAACCATGGCTTTGCGAGTGTTACCCGCAAGGTCGTGATGGTAAGCGCGTTCGTAAACGCTTCGCCACCAAAGGCGAGGCGAACAGCTATGAATTTTACTTAATGAAAGAAGTGGATGACAAACCATGGCTAGGTGACAAAGCTGATCACCGTCGCCTTTCTGACCTTATTGAATTATGGTTTAATCTTCACGGTCAAAACCTGAAGTCTGGCGAACACGCCAAAAACCGCATGCTGCACATTAGCAACGCACTGAACAACCCTATTGCCTCTCATCTTACATCCAGCGATTTAGCGCACTATAGAGCAAGCCGAACCAATCAAGGGCAAGGGCGAGAAGGTCAGCTTGCTGTTAGCTCAAACAATGGCGATATTGCGTGGTTAAAATCGATTTTCAATAAGTTGATAAAGCTAAAAGAATGGAGTTTGCCAAACCCTGTTAATGGTGTGGAATCGATAAAACAATCCGAGCCTGAACTTACTTTTTTAAATGAAATACAAATCAGGCACTTATTTAAAGAGATTACTCGCAGCCAAGTATGCAAAGAGCTAACTACCATTTTCAAAACCTGCCTAGCTACTGGGGCTCGTATTAATGAAGTTGTAGAGCTAAAAGGTAGCCAACTCTTTCAGCACAAAATCACCTTTACAAACACTAAAGGTAAGCGAAACCGCACCGTTCCAATATCAAAAGAGCTTTACGCGGAACTCTATAAGCCAACCAATGATAAATTGTTTAGCTGCGGTTATGGCGTTGCACATAAGTGGCTAACTAAAGCCCTACCCGACTTACCGAAAGGTCAAGCAACCCACGTACTACGCCACACGTTCGCTTCGCATTTTATGATGAATGGTGGCAATATCTTGGTACTTCAACATATTCTAGGTCACCAGAAGATTGAACAAACTATGGTTTATTCTCACTTTTCGCCGAACCATTTAAGTGATGCGATTGCCTTTAATCCTATCACTCAATACAACATTTAACATGGCGGCAAAATGGCGACAAAGCTTATTAAGCATGGTTAAATACGATTAACTATGACATTCACCAAATCTACAAACCCTTTATAAACAAGCAATAGCAAGGGTTTACAAGAGGTATAAAAACAAATGAAAGTTATCAGCTTTAATATCAACGGTCTACGAGCTCGCCTTCATCAACTTCAAGCAGTCATCGACAAACATCAGCCCGACGTAATTGGCCTTCAAGAAATCAAAGTTCATGACGAAGCTTTTCCTATCGAAGACGTAGAAGCAATGGGCTACAAAGTTTACTTTCATGGTCAAAAGGCGCATTACGGCGTAGCCATGCTATGTAAGCAAGAACCTATTTCCGTTCAAAAGGGCTTTCCAACAGATAATGATGAACACCAAAAGCGCATGATAATGGCGACATTTGAAGACGAAAATGGTGAGAAAGTAACGGTATTAAATGGGTACTTCCCGCAAGGGGACAATGTTAAACACGAAACCAAGTACCCGTATAAACGCCAGTTCTACACCGACTTAATGACCTATCTAACAGAGCATCACACTAAGGAAGAACAAGTCATCGTAATGGGCGATATCAACATTAGTCCTATAGATGCGGATATTGGTATTGGTGAACCAAACGCGAAACGTTGGCTAAAAACAGGGAAATGTTCATTCCAGCCAGAAGAACGTGAATGGTTGAAAACGCTCATGGATTGGGGATTTGAAGACACTTTCAGAAAATTGTACCCAAGCGTAAACGACCAATACTCTTGGTTTGATTACCGCTCTAAAGGCTTCCCTGATAACCGCGGTTTACGAATTGATGTGGTTCTTGCGACTCCAAAGCTCGCAGCTAAATGTATTGAAGCAGGCATTGATTATGAATTAAGAGGAATTGAAAAACCTTCTGACCACGCTCCAATTTGGTCCACATTCAAATAATAAAGCCTCTATAGATACCAGAAAGTAAAATCCGGCATATAATCAAAAAAGGGAAGCACATCTGCTTCCCTTTTTATTTCGTTTTTTAAAACTCAGTTTAATGGCCAGCTATTCGTACCATTTATACTGACAGGTTTTACCGCAAACTCATCAAGGCAATAACCTTGGTTAGAAGATGCGAAGTAGTTAAGCGGCATTTCATTCAAATTTAAACCCGCCACTTGCTCTTTTGCCTTATCACTAAAGCTAAAACCCCACATATCCAAATAATTACGCATATCATGCTCAGAAACATAACTTAATGCGACAAGTTGCCAATCGTCATTATTCAAGTCATTCGCCTCTTCACGGGTGTAGCTCGCGAAACCTATTGTTCCTTTGCGAGTATTCCAAAGCTCATCACTCGATTTCAATCGATTGAACTCACGCTCGATTAAATGTAAACGACCCAGTAAGTGCCAACCATTGTTTAATACATTTTGATTCTGAGTAGACATCATCATTTGAATATAAACTCTGGCTCCCCAACTCCAACTTGTTTGGTTTTGAGCTGCCATGAAAGCATTAGGATCAGCTTCTAGGCGGCTTTGTTGTAATAACTCAAATTGTCCTTTGAAATCTAAACCCTGACATGCTGATACCGCACCTTCATCCGCATAGTATCGAGACTTACTGTAGTAGGAATAGTAGTTAGTCGTTGAATGACCGTCCCACCCAGAAAATCTAAATCTGCTTTTTTCTAGACCATGCCCTAACTCATGCAAGTCACCATGACCTAAAGGATTGAAATTCCAATAAGCATCGTATGGGTTTCCTGAACAACCATAGCCGCAGGTCGCTTGATCGGCATTCATATGTTTTACGATATCAATTGTTTGAATTTCCCAGCCTTGATCTTTCCCGTACTGATGGATTTCTTGGATATTTGTAATTCCGGGTCCTTCAAAACCAGCTAAAGCATGCGGTAAGTCATGAACATACTTTTCCGTTGCGGCTGCCATATCTTCAGGTTTAGCCCAATTAGCTGGGCTCACAGATTCTTGCATTTTTTCTAACTTAGAGTGAACTTCAAAGCCAGGAGTGATCAGTTCAGCCCAATCAAATTTAGCTTCAGCAAGTTGAGCAACAAAACTTTCATTGTCGTTATCACTGCGCCAAATTGGATGCTGAGCGATATTTTCAAACCTTAATTCAACATCAATGTCATTCGTATCAAAGTGAACTTGCACCGTCCCGCCATACGCAGATGTTAGTGAAATCGTTTCTCCAGGTTCTACTCGATAGCTTGTTGAAGTCAAAAATTTAGGTCTGGCATAACCATCTGTAGAAAACTCATGTGTCGCACCACTTCGCAAGCTATTAATAACAATAGAAGTCGCTACTGTGTTTTGATCAACCCTAGTCACTTTAAAAGTTTGCCCTGGGATAACGTACACACCGGCAGAACGGAAATTACGTTTAGATTCCATTTGTACCGTTTTATTTAACCTTTCGATATCCTTGAACGACTTCGTGCTGAAGTTACCTAAATCAGGCTGGGCAGCATTTAACTCTCGGCTATGGTACAGAGTGTAATCTGAATAATAAGACTTCAGAAAATCAATAGTACGAGTTGATTCTTTATCCATTGGGAAAGAAACATCTTGGCGGTATTTGTCAGCCAATAAGATTAAAAGTTTTTCATATTGGTAATCACTCGTTGCAAACAGATCAACCTTATTTTTATCTAACGCTGTTAAATGCTGCTGTATGCTTTGTGCCGCTGGATAAAACTGATCAGCCATCAATGATGCATCAGAACATGATTTGTCATCACACTCTTGAAGATTAACTGTGAAGCTTTCATCATGAAACTTCTTCAACAATTCCTGCTGCAATGCTATCGACTCAGGAACCTGATCGATTAATTGAGTCGAATCCCAGTTAGTTAAGCCCAGCTTCCTCCAGTAATTATCACCCACATAGGTAATATTCATCAGTGAAAATAGTTCATTACCTAACTCCGTCATTCCACCATCTAAGTGAAGATATAAAACAGGAATTTTTTGTTCAAAAGCTAAACGCACACCATCAAGCACACTATCAATATCATCTCCTGAATTTAGTTTTTGAGAGATAATCAATAAATCAGGTTTATCCGCAATACACTGAGATAGTTTTCGCCCGTCACATTGATCATCAGCATTAATAGAAGTCAGCCCAAGGTTGTTTTCAGTTAACCATTTGCGGGTTGCTCCATCATCAGGAAAGTAATGAGATTGATCCATCTGAGCAAGCACAATATTCTGTGGCTTATCATTCGAGCCGGAAACCCAAGAAACTAAGTTGAGAAGCCAAGTTTCCATTTCAGAGTTAACGGATTCAGGAAAACGCTGCTGGGTACGAAAAGGATTGCTCGCCAGAGCTGCGTAACGGGAGCCATTACTTTGAAAACCTGCAACACCGATCACTAGCTCTTGATCTTCGTAACCACTAATCATTGCTTTGTTCGTTTTCAGTATTGCGTCATTGAAACCATATGTTGGAGTGATGATTGCAGTATCGTGGGTGGGATCCCAATGCAAATTTGATAGAACAGTACCATCGCTAGCTACTGATAGCTGACGCTTGATTTCAGTGTAGTCCGATTTATATTCTTCTACTAAACTCACACTCGCTTCAATTATCTCATTTGGTTCCTCAACGAGCGACGCATCACCTGTATCAAGAGCTTGTTCCACTGGAGTCTTCGAAACCGAACTCCCGCCCCCGTCACTTCCGCCACAACCAGAAATTACCAATGCTAAAATGCAAATCAGACCGTATTTATTCATTACTTTTTCACACATTAAAAAATTACGCCGAGTGTAGCCACAGTTTCAATTTGGTCAATCTATATAGTGCACCGAATTTATATTTCTGAATTAAATTAACAATTTCAAATGTGGCTCTTAAAAAAAGAAGTTTATAAAACCAAAAACAGCGCCCAGAGGCGCTGTTTTTTATTAACTAAGAGGTCTTAAATAAGCAAGGAAACGTTTCTCTGCATATTTAAAAATCGCAATGATGATAAACGTCAGCCCCATGTAGAACAAACCAGCCGTCAAAAACGATTCAAAAGGCGCATAGTACCGTGAGTTAACCAGTCTTGCTGCACCGGTTAAGTCCATAATTGTTACAATGCCTGCAACAGCGGAACCATGCAGCATGAAAATAACTTCGTTACTGTAAGCTGGTAAAGCTCTGCGTAATGCACTTGGCAAAATAATTCGTCGGTAAGTTTTTGCTGTGCTCATTCCATACGCTTTTGCTGCTTCTACTTCACCTTTAGGTAAGCCATTAATAGCACCGCGTATTATCTCGGCTGTATAAGCAGAGGTATTTAAAACAAACGCGACAAGTGCGCAAAACCAAGCATGCTCCCAAAGCGTATCTTTTACTGGGAAAAACTGATCCATACCATAATAAATTAGGTAGAGCTGCACGAGTAATGGCGTACCACGAAAAAAGTAGATAAATGACCATGACGGTGCATTAATCAGCATGTTAGGGCTATTACGTGCGATAGCTAATGGAATTGCAATCGCTAAACCAAGAACCAAAGCTAAGCATACAAGCCAAGTTGTCGTCCACAAACCGTCAAGGTAAATAGGTAGGCTTTCAACTATCAATGAGAAATCCATAGTTACCTCGCGTGGATACTAAATTTGCGTTCAACAAGCTTTAATGCGCCTGTCGATACACTAGTAAAGAATAAGAAGATCAAAGCAACGGTCATATAAAAAGTAAATGGCATTTTCGTTGAACCCGCAGCTAACGCACTGACTCGGACCATATCTTCTAACCCGATGATAGACACTAACGCTGTTGTTTTTAGCAATACCAACCAATTGTTACCAAAACCAGGTAATGCATGTCGTATCATTTGTGGTAGTAAGATTCGGCGAAATGCCAATACAGGGCTCATACCGTAAGCTTTTGCAGCTTCCATTTCTCCATGATCAACCGCCATGATTGCACCACGGAAGGTTTCAGCCATATAAGCGCCAAAAATAAAACCAATGGTTAATACGCCAGCAACAAATGGACTTACATCAATATAATCTGGGAGATAAGACGTCCACTCATGGTTTGGATCACTCGAAGTAAACCATTCATTTAACCACTCATTGATGGAGTACAAACTGTTATTTAAAAGGATTTGTCCACCAAAGAAGATCAGCATCATCAACACTAGGTCAGGAATACCGCGAATAACAGTTGTGTAGAGTGTTGCGATTGCTCGAGCCCAGCGGTAAGGCGCTAGCTTTGCTAATGCTCCTAGCATCCCAAGAACCATGGCTAAGATCAGCGAAAGAAGGGCAACTTCAATGGTAAGCAGAGCCCCACTTAAAATAGAGGCTTCGTAACCTTGTAAATCAAACATAATAAATTCCAACAAACAGCGAAAAAGTTGGTAGAGATATAAATAGGGAGAGGCTTACCCTCTCCCTACATACTTAACACTCTATGTATTATTGACCGTATACATCGTAGTTGAAGTATTTAGCCGCGATGTCTTGGTAAACACCTTTTTCACGTAATGAAAGGATTGCTGCATCAAGTTTTTTAGTTAGATCTTTATCTTGTTTACGCAGTGCAATACCAAAGCCATCACCGAACCATTTAGGATCAGTAAGTGATGGACCTACGAATTCGTATGCTTCACCACCAGCTTTATTCAGAACACCTTCTTCAAGTGCAGAGGCATCACCTAAAACGGCAACTACACGACCATTAGCAAGGTCTAAATATGCTTCATCAAAAGAACCGTAACGAACAATGCTTACTTTGTCGCCGTAGTTATCTGTTAGATACTTATCGTGAGTTGTTGCACGCTGAACCGCAATTTTTTGACCACTTAGATCATCAAAATTAATGCCTGCGCCTTTTTTAGCGATAAATTTGTTTGGGATAAGAGCGTACTTACCTGTGAAGTCGATTTTCTTTTTACGTTCTTCAGTAATAGACATTGCTGCGATAATTGCATCGTATTTACGAGCAAGCAGTGATGGAATAATACCATCCCAATCTTGAGCAACGATCTTACACTTCACTTGCATTTCAGTACAAAGTGCGTTTGCCATATCGACATCAAAACCCTTTAGAGAGCCATCGGCTTCTGTCCAGCTAAATGGAGGGTAAGCACCTTCAATACCAAAACGAACTGTTTTCCATTCCTTAGCTTGCGCTACGCCCGTTGCAGCTGTTGCAGCAAGTGCTGCTACTAATAACCACTTTTTCATATCCCTATACTCCTGTGATTGAGATTGTATTTCTTATGTTGTGTTTTATTGTTAGCACAATACTTAATCATTTAAGTATTGCTGTTTTAATTTGATGTCGATTTACAGAGGAGAACGAATCCTTAGTAAATAGATGATATAAATTGTTGTAAGCGTTCAGACTCAGGCTGCGTAAATAGTTTAGCTGGATCACCCTGTTCTTCCACTAATCCTTGGTGTAAAAACATCACGTGGTTAGATACGTCACGGGCAAAAGCCATTTCGTGTGTCACAACTAACATAGTTCTGCCTTCTTCAGCCAAGTCTCGCATTACGCCAAGAACTTCACCGACTAATTCGGGATCAAGTGCAGACGTAGGTTCATCAAATAGCATAACTTCAGGATCTACAGCGAGTGCTCGTGCAATTGCTGCACGTTGCTGTTGCCCGCCAGACAAGTGACCTGGGTAATAATCTTTACGTTCGTACAAGCCGACTTTTTTTAGTAACAACTCTGCATTTTCAATTGCTTGAGCTTTAGGTACACCAAGTACATGAACAGGCGCTTCAATGACATTTTCAAGCACCGTTAAGTGAGACCATAGGTTAAAACCTTGGAATACCATGGCAAGACGAGAGCGGATACGCTGAACTTGTTTTTCATTGGAAGGAACAGAAACCCCTTGGCGATTGTTTTTCATTTGAATTAATTCACCATTAACCCAAATTTCGCCTGCAGTTGGAGTTTCTAAAAGGTTGATACATCTTAGGAAGGTACTTTTGCCTGAACCGGAAGAACCGATGATAGATACCACGTCTCCTTTATGCGCAGAAAGTGAAATCCCTTTTAACACTTCATTTTGACCAAACGTCTTATGCAGATCTTTTATATCCAGCGCTGGTACATCTTTCATGCGCTTTTTCTCCCAAGTTCTATGATAACTGCAAGGTACTCCGACCTTTTCATGCGATACAAACTAGCACCACGCGAAACAACATGCAACAAATTATTAACCTTGAGAATTAAGAATAAATAGCAATTCACTCTGATTGATTATGCAATAGATAGCGTTTTCTTCTCATTTTGGTGAATATTATTTATAAAAAAGCCCCAATCAAGGGGCTTTAATTAGTTTCAAAAATGTTACATCAACACACGTTAATTGACGCTATTTTCCAAGGCAACAACTGATTCATCTAACATTGCTATATTTCGATTTTTTACAGGAGTCGGCAAAGAGATTGAACCATTAACATCCGTATAATTAGCTAAATCGATATCAACGATGCTTTGCAGGTTCATGTTCTTTTCCATGAACCAAGCTACTGAATTTGCGTTTTCTAAATCCAATTTAGCGACACCAATTTCAATTCGATCCGTTGGAACTTGTTGGAATGTCACCACCGAACTTTCCATCAGACCTTGGCTAGTATTTGCAGAAGCAAAGATCGTTTGGTAGAAATCATAATTTAGACTAGTTACACCTCTTACGTGAGTTCTTTGTAAATCAAAGTCATTCGGAGTAAAGCCTGCTGAAGTTACACAAAAGTTAGCATTACAACTGCTATCTACCGCAGTAGAAGTAAAGTCCCCGACAGATGGGATTGATAAATTCAGGTCGACTCCAGAGAATGGGTTCAACGTATTAACATCCCACATCCCGTTTGTTGATGTACCATTAGCTTTCACTCCCCAGCTATTAGCCGATAAGTTACTACTTGTGTACGACAAAGTCGTCGTACTATCGTACACAGGTTGCCATTGATACACTTCATTCTCATAAGCTAATTCAACATTACTCGTATTATTAATAGAGAAACCATTTGGAATAATATTCAAACCATCTACGTCTACCATCTCCATAGATACAGATGGCAGGCTTGATGGTGGATTGCTTGAGTCATAAATAGAGTTTGCAGGAACGAAAGTAAAATGCTTTAACTCTTTATATTCTTGAGGGTTACTTGCCAATGCATCAAATGCAGTGACCAAAACGCTTTTAGTACCCACTAATGGTGCTTTTACAGGGATATTTGCCGAAATTTCATGACCATTCACTCGAGAATCAATATAGCTCGATTGGTAATAACTAGTATCAACACTGCTTTGTGCCACTGCAACTACTGCATTATCATTCAACGTTAAATTAAATTGCTCGCCCTGATAACAATTATTTGAACGATTCGCTTGCTGCCTAACGTTTAGAACTAAATCAGTCATTAGGTCCTTTTGAACCGTAAACATATATACATCATTTCGATTGCCAAGCCCGCCAACGACTTCTTCAAGAGAGACATACCCACCATCTGGAATTAAGCCACTATCAACTACCACTTTGCCGTTTGCAGGAATATCTGTAATTGTTTCAGCTGTAATAACAGAACCATCTGCATTGTGATATAAGATATTGAAGCCTTCATCAGCAATTTTTGCGGCGATAACATTCCCATCAATAGATTGGTCATCAGAAAATATGCTACAACTCGCTCCAACAGAAGTTTTTACATCACTATATAAATGAATGAATTGCCAAGTGTAAGTTGGTGCTGCTGGCGCACCGCCCCCGCCTCCGCTGCTGCTCCCGCCACAACCTGCCAATAGCCCTGTCATTACTGCCACAAGCGGCAACATTTTTGTTGTATTCATTTTTATATCCCTGTCGGTGGCAACAGCTCGCCAAAATTTAATCACTATCAATAAGTAAGCAAATAATACGCCAATAATTAGTTATTTATTGTCTTATACGTTTAAAACTTAGTCTTTCGAGTATAAACGTCAAGTTATGAAAACAAATTACACTTTTATTCAACGCACATATAACTAATTGAGCATTTATGTAGCTTTCTTTCACATACACTCATAAAGTGATCAAGATCAATCACCCTAAAGGGTAAGCTTGTTAGACTCCAACGCAAAGTTAAGGTACTAAAAAGTACCAAACATTTCTTTCAACTTAGCTATATTAAGCACATGCATGACGTGCAACAGCTATTTGGCGGTTGAGTCATAAAGGAAATACCGCAGGATGCGGGTTTATAGAATTCAATTTTAGAATTACTAACAATTAAAATATGAGGAATCTATGTCAGACGTTGTCAACAATAAGAACTCTGAAGTAGAAGAGAAAAGCTATCAAGAGCTTCACCGACCTGCATCTGAGTTTGAAAACCGCTCAGATTACCTAGACCACGAACTGCAAATCATGAAGCCACGCCGCTTCGGGTTGAACTTGCCAGGTCGTGATTTCCGTTTTGAACTTGAAGATTTGGTTCCTGCACTTGCTGGTACTATCGGCATTATCGCGATGTACTCAGCAGTAATGATGTCTTGGGCTGATGGCCTGACTCAAGCTTGGGATCACGTGAACCTTGGTAAAGAGTTTGCAATTGAAGTAGCTCGTGTAGAAATGCTTATCCCTGCACTACTTTTCTGTATTCTTGCCTCTGGTTTCTTCAACCCTAAAGCAAACCTTGCCGGTAACCACGGCCCAATGATCCCTCTTATCGGTACCATCGCTTTAGCTGGTGCTCACCCTCTTGCATTGGCAATCCTTATCGGTGTCTTCGGTTTAATCCTAAGTTTCCTAAAAGGCGGCTCTAAACTTGTAAACCTCACTTCCGAGGGCACAGCAGGTGGCTTGCTCATTTTCTTAGGTCTCACCGGTACCATGAGCCAAATTAACTCAATTCAAGCTTGGGCGGTTGGTCTTCAATCTTCTACGGTTGAAGCTGGCAGCATGGGTTACGTGGGTTTAATTGTTCTAGCGATCACTATTGCTATCTACGCTTTCTTAGCAAAAGTAAACAAGCGTTGGTTAGCTATCCCAGTTTGTGCGTTCACAGGCCTTGCTATTGCACTTGTACTAGGTGCTGGTTTCGATATCGTGTTCGAAACTGAAATGGGTATTCCTAACCTAAACCCAGTTTACTGGTGGGGTTCTACTTCTGAAGGTTGGATGCTTGGTCTACCAAACGTAGAGCACTTCATTGCTTCTCTACCGTTTGCAATTCTTGCTGTTGCTATGTGGTCACCTGACTTCCTAGGCCACCGTATCTTCCAAGAGCTGAATTACCCGAAAAGATCTGAAAAAGTACTGATGGACGTAGATGACACAATGACTATGTGTTCTGTTCGCCAAATGGTTGGTACAGCAGTCGGTGGCGGTAACATCACTTCTTCTTGGGGTACTTACATGATCCCAGCGGCAATCGCGAAACGTCCAATCCCTGGTGGCGCAATCTTACTTGGTTCTCTATGTATCATTGTTGCGATTCTTGGCTTCCCTATGGATGTTGCAGTATGGCCACCAGTGATGCGTGTTGCGCTACTTGTTGGTGTATCACTACCTCTTCTTGAAGCTGGTATGCAAATGGTTAAAGACTCGAAAGACTCTCAAGCTGCTGGTATCTGTATCTTCGGTTCTGCAGTTGTTAACCCAGTATTAGCATGGGCACTGACGATGCTTCTTGATAACAACGGTCTAATTGGTGATAAAGAGCGTGCGAAGCGCCTATCATTTGTAGATAAGATTGTTATCCCAGTTGGTGTACTCGTTATCTGTTTAGTAGCTATGCTTGCAGTTGGTATGCTTGAAAGTCAATATGGTCTAAAGGCTTGGCTATAATTTGGTCTAAATGCATGGCGGATACGTAATATAAGCAATATTTGCTATGCAGATTAAAAAATAGTTTGGGTGGTATAGCCTACCACCCAACTTTTTTAGTTAATTTTCAACTTTTGTTAGCATTTATTGATTTAGTTTAAGTTTTGCAAAAAAATTTTAGCGTATTCTTGAATACATAGAAATGAGACACCATTTAAAGTAATAATGACAATATATATAATCATATGAAATAAATGTGATAATACATATTGTTATTAATAAGAGTGTACTACCCATACGGGGCACTGGCTCAACAGTGTTAAAGTACTTGTTTTTTCTACTAAAAAGGTAGGTATGTCATGGCAGAGCAATTTGCTAAAGCTTGGGAAGATTTTGCTGCAGGTGAGTGGCAAAGCGAAGTAAACGTTCGTGATTTCATTCAAAAGAACTACACGCCATATGAAGGCGACGAGTCTTTCCTAGTTTCTGAGGGTACTGAAGCGACTAATACGCTTTGGGCTTCGGTAATGGAAGGTATCAAACAGGAAAACGCAACTAAAGCACCTGTAGATTTCGATACATCTGTTATCTCTACCATCACTTCTCATGATGCAGGCTACATCCAAAAAGATCTTGAGACTATCGTTGGTCTACAAACTGAAAAACCACTAAAACGTGCAATCATCCCTAACGGTGGTGTGCGTATGGTTGAAGGTTCTTGTAAAGCATACGGTGAAACTCTTGACCCTATGGTTTCAAAAATCTACTCAGAATACCGCAAAACACACAATGCTGGTGTTTTCGATATCTACACACCTGACATCCTAAAATGTCGTAAATCTGGTGTTCTAACAGGTCTTCCTGATGCTTACGGACGTGGTCGTATCATTGGTGATTACCGTCGCGTAGCACTTTACGGTATTGATTTCCTAATGAAAGACAAGCAAGCACAGTTTGCTTCTCTTCAAGAGCGTTTCGAAAACGGTGAAGACCTTTCTGCAACTATGCAGCTTCGTGAAGAGATCTCTGAGCAACATCGTGCTCTAGGTCAAATCAAGCAAATGGCAGCAACTTACGGCTTCGACATTTCTGAGCCAGCTCAAAATGCTCAAGAAGCTATCCAGTGGACTTACTTCGGTTACCTAGCTGCTGTTAAGTCTCAAAACGGTGCTGCAATGTCTCTTGGTCGTACTTCGACTTTCCTAGATATCTACCTAGAGCGTGATATTGCTGCTGGCATCATCACTGAAGTTCAAGCACAAGAAATGATCGACCACTTCGTAATGAAGCTGCGTATGGTTCGTTTCCTACGTACTCCTGAATACGATGAGCTATTCTCTGGCGACCCAATCTGGGCAACAGAGTCTATGGGTGGTATGGGTATTGATGGTCGTACGCTAGTAACGCGTTCGAACTTCCGTTTCCTTAACTCTCTATACACTATGGGTCCTTCTCCAGAGCCGAACATCACTGTTCTTTGGTCTGAGCAATTACCTGACGGCTTCAAGCGTTTCTGTGCGAAGGTATCTATTGATACTTCTTCTATCCAGTACGAAAATGATGACCTAATGCGTCCTGACCTTGAGTCTGATGATTACGCTATCGCTTGTTGTGTATCGCCAATGATCGTTGGTAAGCAAATGCAGTTCTTCGGTGCTCGTGCTAACCTTGCGAAAACAATGCTTTACGCAATCAACGGCGGCGTTGATGAAAAACTGAAAATGCAAGTTGGTCCTAAGTCTGACGCAATTACAGATGAAGTGCTTAACTACGATGACGTAATGGGTCGCCTAGACACATTCATGGATTGGCTAGCTAAGCAGTACGTAACTGCGCTAAACAGCATCCACTTCATGCACGATAAGTACAGCTACGAAGCATCTCTAATGGCTCTTCATGACCGTGATGTTCGCCGCACTATGGCTTGTGGTATTGCAGGTCTGTCTGTTGCTGCTGATTCACTATCTGCAATCAAATACGCAACTGTTAAACCAGTTCGTGACGAAGATGGCATTGCAACTGACTTCGAAATCGAAGGCGATTACCCTAAATACGGTAACAATGACTCTCGTGTAGATGATATTGCTTGTGAACTTGTTTCTACGTTCATGAATAAGATCCGTAAGCTTAAGACTTACCGTAATTCTATTCCTACACAGTCAGTTCTTACTATTACATCTAACGTTGTATACGGTAAGAAAACGGGTAACACTCCAGACGGTCGTCGTGCTGGTGCTCCTTTCGCTCCTGGTGCTAACCCAATGCACGGTCGTGATGAGAAAGGTGCTGTAGCGTCACTAACGTCTGTTGGTAAACTACCGTTTGCTGATGCACAAGATGGTATCTCTTACACTTTCTCTATCGTGCCAAATGCACTAGGTAAAGAAGAAGATAGCCAACGTGCTAACCTTGCAGGTCTAATGGATGGTTACTTCCACCATGAAGCTGGCATTGAAGGTGGTCAACACCTTAACGTGAACGTTCTTAACCGCGGTACTCTAGAAGACGCAGTTAAGCACCCAGAGAAATATCCTCAGCTAACAATTCGTGTTTCTGGTTACGCTGTTCGCTTTAACTCTCTGACTACAGAGCAACAAGCTGACGTAATCGCACGTACATTTACTGAGTCTCTATAAGCTTTACGCTAATTAGACAGTAAAACTAATATTAGCCCTGCCAATGTGCGGGGCTTTTTTATGTTTGAAGAATATTAGTCTCTTTGTCTGTGCTATTTGAAATATCAGTTTGAGTAAAAAAACACTGTTCTATCCACTTTTATTTCACATCAAAATTCGAATTACGGTACTATCTTGGTTCATAATTAGAAAGTAAGTTACTGCATGAAATACCTTCGCTGTTTACCATTGATTCTTCTGTCATTCTCATCAATCGCATCAGAACGCTCAACGTTAACCTTCGCTTTAGATAACGATGGTATTTTTGGTGTCGATCAAGACTACACCAACGGTCTTTTCTTCTCTTATACGTCTGCGGGAATTACCCCTAATGAATGGACCAAGCCACTAAGTCTATCTTTGTGGGGAGCGGCTTCTTTAGACAAATGGGAAGTCACTCTTGGTCATAAAATGTATACCCCTTCAGATATTGAAGTTGAAACTCCTTCAGCAAATGATCGCCCATATGCAGGCTATCTACATACTGAGATCAACTACATTAGCTTACACCCACAGCAAGCCCAGCGTTTCAATATCACTCTTGGTACTACTGGCGAACGTGCACTTTCTGAAGATGCTCAGAAATTGGTGCACTCCATTACCAAGTCAGACGACCCTCTGGGGTGGGAATATCAAGTCGATGACGAATACGCTGGAAGCATTGGCTACTTGACTCATCTTAATCTGCTACGTTCTCAAGCGGTTGCGAATACTGATTGGGAAGTTTCTAACATCATCGAAGTTAATGTTGGTAACTTCCGCAGTGATGTGTCCACTGGCTTTATGATGCGCTGGGGAACTGACCTAGGTGGCAATTTTGGTGCCGCCACGATAACAACTGAAAACCCATTTAGACCGGGCATGATTGGCGCATCCAATAATGGTTGGTTCACTTACGCAGGACTTGAAGGACGTTACCGATTCAACGACCTAACCATTGAAGGGGATCGCTCTGGTGTCGATAAATATGCCCATGAGAACGGGCAAAATCCGGCTATTTATGATGTGACTTTAGAACATGTACAAGCAACAGCGGTTGCAGGTGTTGCTTGGTATAATCAATACGTTGGAGCAGCCTTTGCTCTCACAGTAAAAACACCAGATTATGAAGAAGCAAAAGAGAAAATTTACACAACAGGTGGAATAACTTTCTTCACCTTCTTTTAATCGTATTTACGCGATGTTAAAGCTGTAAATGATTTATAAATAAAGGCAATGAACCAAGAGGTTTATTGCCTTTATTTTTAGGAACATCGACCGATTTGACCCTATTTTATGTACCGGTTTTGTAATAAAATAACCGCATAAATTCCTATACGAGAATAGCTCATGTCTACAATTGGTCGCATTCACTCTTTCGAATCTTGTGGTACTGTCGATGGCCCTGGAATCCGCTTTATTGTGTTTCTTCAAGGGTGCTTAATGCGTTGTATGTACTGCCATAATCGCGATACATGGGATACTCACGGTGGAAAAGAAATAACGGTCGAAGAAATCATCAACGAGGCTAAATCATACCGTCATTTTATGAAAGCTTCTGGCGGTGGCATTACCTGTTCAGGCGGAGAAGCAATGCTGCAACCTGAGTTCGTTCGTGATTTTTTCCAAGCCGCGCAAGCTGAAGGCATTCACACTTGTCTTGATACTAATGGCTATATTCGTAAGCATACAGATGTTGTTGATGAAGTACTGGAAGCCACTGATTTGGTCATGCTTGATTTAAAACACATGCGTGATGAAATTCACCATGACTTCATTGGTGTTTCCAATAAACGAACTTTAGATTTTGCTCGCTACTTACATAAGATAGGAAAGAAAACCTGGATTCGTTATGTTGTGGTTCCTGGTTACACAGACAAACCTGAAGATGCTCACTTACTTGGTGAGTTCATCAAGGATATGGACAACATCGAAAAGGTTGAACTATTGCCTTATCACAAACTGGGCGCTCACAAATGGGAAGCTATGGGTAACGAATACCCACTTGATGGTGTCAATCCACCAAGCAAAGAACTCATGGACGAAATTGTTGCAGTATTAAAGCAATACCACCCGAACGTTAAGTACTGATAACGATTTGAAGTTACTATAAAGCGCCTCAACTTTAGCTAGGCGCTTTTTTATTGCCTACTATTTATCATTCTCTGCTACCAATCTATATAAGGTTTCACCCATCAATTCACCCAGCTAAGAGTAAACCGTTCACTTTTAATTTCCTCGCAACTCGTCTCTTTATTTTTACTTACAAGTTTTGTTTATAGTTTCAAAAAATCGTATTAAATCTGTGTTGAGATCATGTTTCGGTACGTATGATTACTGTTAATCTTACTTCAACAAAATAATATTACATTTAGTTTTAAGTGAGGTTTCCCTTATGGAAATGACCAATGCTCAGCGTCTAATTCTATCAAATCAATACAAGCTTATGTCTCAAATGGACCCTGAGAATTCTACGAAGTACCAACGTCTGCAAACAATTGTAGAACGTGGTTACGAACTTCAAATGAGAGAACTCAACAAGGAATTTGGTTGTTTAACAGAGAGCGAATGTCGTGAAACTATCGACATCATGGAAATGTATCACGCGATGCAAGAGTCAAACAAAATGCTTTCTGATGCAGAGCGCAAAGATGTTGATCAACGTCGCCTGCAATTTTTAGGGTTTGATATTGCTTCCGAAGCACAATCGGTTAATTACGTGCGTTTCCTTATTGATTCCGAAGGTCTATACCCTCAATTCGATAAAGCTGATCACCACTTCAACAGCCAGATGCCAATGCTTGAGAAATATCGTCGAATGCTAACTACATGGCGCAATTGCCCTCGCCAATACCACTTATGCTCAACAGAGCTAAGCCAAATATTTAGTGCTTAACTAGATATTAGCTTAACTGAATTAACCTAACTTAAATCCATATAATTTAGATTAGGATTTATGTTTAGCAAATGAATTCAAAGAAAAGTTAATAGCAAAAAAAAGGGGTGGATACATGTGTATCCACCCCTTTTAATATCTATTCAGTAACTCTTAGAAGACGTAAGCTACGCCGACATTTGCGGTAGTGTTTACACCACTTTCAATGATAGGACTCTTCTCAATATCGCCTTCAAGGTTTGTGTAACGGATACCACCAGTTACACGAATATTTGGCGTAACATGGGCATAAGCACTTAGTCCAATGAAGTATTGACCGTCCCAGTCAGCATCAAATGAGCTAATCGTACCATTACCATCATTTGCTATTCGCTGCGCTTCTGAACTGCTCACACCATATAAATGGTTATTCAAACGTTCACTATTATATGCATAACCTATTGCAGGAGTAATAGCCCACCCTTTACGACGAATAGGTAAACGCCAAGCAGCTTCAGCGTAAAGACCGTTATGCTTAGCACCAAGATCAGACCCAGCCGTTGCTTCAAACATACCCACCAGCGTGATTAATTGATAGCTCACACCTCCCATAATCGATGCTTTTCGTTCATCAAGTAAACGAATATCAGTATTATCCGAATCACTCGGCTTTAAGGTTCTCGGGTCATAAAAAGCTCTGAAAACAATATTTTGTGGGCTACCAGCAGGTAAGAGCCTGTATCCAGCGCTAAACCCACGCATGAAAAAGTGCTCACCTTCATAACCGACTAGCGGAATAACCGTTTGGTTTGATGGAGTATCAATATAAACCGCAGGAGAATACGATGCTGCAGCACCTAATGACCATTGAGAGATCTTCGCTTGAGCTGCTGTTGTCATCAATATTGCTGCACTAATACAGCACATTTTTAACCAACTATTTTTCACTTTGAGTTCCTATATCTTTGGGCTGTATGAGCATAAATCGTCCGCGCTTATTATATGGAACCTCATACCAAAAGACAATGAAGCCATAAATATTTATCAAAACATATAAAAACACACCTTGAACGACTATTCATTCAACCTCAAGCATTATCACAATCAATAATTCACTTTTTTAAAGCCAGCAGCGAACACACCACATCTGCGTTGCGTCTTTCAATTTGCATATCTAAATGTAAATAAATACATAATTGCTAAGCAAAATTGTGTAGTCAGGTCTAGTCTTAAAATGTAAGGGGAATCTATTTTCAATCGCTCGTCAGTATGACTGGTTAACAAGGGGAATGTGACTATGAGTATTTTTGACCATTATCAATCTCGTTATGAGGCTGCAAAAGAAGAAGAGCTGTCTCTGCAAGATTTTCTTGCTCTCTGTAAAGATGATAAAAGCGCTTACGCAAATGCTGCCGAACGTCTACTACTTGCTATTGGTGAGCCTGAAATTATTGATACAGCCCAAGACCCTTGGCTCAGTAGAATTTTTTCTAACCGCGTGATTTCTCGGTATAAAGAGTTTGAAGATTTCTATGGTATGGAAGACGCCATAGAACAAATCGTTTCTTACCTAAAACATGCAGCCCAAGGTCTAGAAGAACGCAAACAAATTCTATATCTACTTGGTCCCGTTGGGGGCGGTAAATCATCTTTAGCGGAGAAACTCAAAGCATTAATGCAAAAAATGCCTATTTATGTACTTTCTGCTAATGGAGAGCGTAGCCCTGTCAATGATCACCCTTTCTGCTTATTCGACGTGAGTGAAGATGGGGATTTATTGAAAAAAGAATATGGTATTGAAAAGCGTTATGTACGCTCAATCATGTCACCGTGGGCAGCAAAACGTTTGCATGAGTTTGGTGGTGATATATCTAAGTTCAAAGTAATTAAAGTTCGCCCTTCAATTTTAGATCAATTGGCGATTGCAAAAACAGAACCTGGTGACGAAAATAATCAAGATATCTCCTCACTTGTGGGGAAAGTTGATATTCGCCAGCTTGAACACTTCTCGCAAGATGACCCAGATGCCTACAGCTACTCTGGTGCTTTATGTAAAGCTAACCAAGGGCTAATGGAGTTTGTCGAAATGTTTAAGGCTCCGATAAAAGTCTTACACCCATTATTGACCGCAACTCAAGAAGGGAACTTCAACGGTACAGAGGGGCTGTCAGCCTTACCGTTTGATGGCATGATCCTAGCTCACTCCAATGAATCGGAATGGCAGACCTTCCGAAATAACAAGAACAATGAAGCATTCCTTGATCGTGTTTATATAGTGAAAGTACCTTATTGCTTACGTGTGTCTGAAGAAGTCAAAATCTACCAGAAGCTATTGGAACACAGTGAGCTGTCTAAAGCGCCATGTTCACCAAGTACCCTAGAGCTACTTTCTCAGTTCAGTATTCTTTCTCGTCTAAAAGAACCGGAAAATTCATCATTGTTCTCCAAAATGCGGGTTTATGACGGTGAAACACTGAAAGATACCGATCCAAAAGCCAAAAGCTATCAAGAGTATCGTGACTATGCTGGTGTCGATGAGGGCATGTCAGGTCTATCTACTCGTTTCGCTTTTAAAATCCTATCTCGGGTATTCAACTTCGATCAAACCGAAGTCGCGGCTAACCCTGTTCACCTTTTCTATGTTGTTGAGCAGCAAATTGAACGTGAGCAATTCCCGCAAGAGCAAGCAGAGAAGTACTTAGAATACCTTAAAGGCTACTTAGTGCCTCGCTACGTAGAGTTTATTGGTAAAGAAATTCAAACCGCTTACTTAGAGTCTTATTCTGAATACGGACAAAATATTTTTGACCGCTATGTCACCTACGCTGATTTTTGGATTCAAGACCAAGAATACCGTGATCCGGAAACAGGTCAGCTGTTTGATCGTGCTTCACTTAATGGTGAACTTGAGAAAATTGAGAAAACTGCAGGCATTAGCAACCCTAAAGACTTCCGTAATGAAATCGTTAATTTTGTTCTTCGAGCTAAAGCGAATAACAATGGGCTTAATCCGGTTTGGACAAGTTACGAAAAACTACGCACAGTCATTGAGAAGAAAATGTTCTCAAATACAGAAGAACTGCTGCCGGTCATTTCCTTTAATGCGAAAACATCCTCTGAAGATCAGAAGAAGCACGACGACTTTGTTGCTCGCATGATGGAAAAAGGTTACACCGAGAAGCAAGTTAGGCTGCTTTCTGAGTGGTACCTAAGAGTTCGTAAATCCTCGTAAAAAGTAGGATCACAACGACAATACTTAGAGGGGGATCTATGGCTCAATTTATCGATCGGAGACTCAATGGCAAAAATAAGAGCGCTGTAAATAGGCAGCGTTTCTTAAGACGCCATAAAGAGCAAATCAAGGAATCGGTTGCCGATGCAGTGAACCGACGTTCAATCACAAATACTGAATCAGGTGAAGACGTTACGATTCCGCATAAAGACATAAAGGAACCAACATTCCACCAAGGTCAAGGTGGCATGAGAGAGCGTGTACACCCTGGCAATGACCAGTTCATTACGGGCGATAAAATTGATCGCCCTAAAGGAGGCGGACAAGGTGGAGGCTCAGGTCAAGGTGATGCTAGCCAAGATGGTGAAGGACAAGATGAATTTACCTTTCAAATTTCTAAAGATGAATACTTAGATATTTTATTTGAAGATCTGGAACTGCCAAACCTTGAGAAAAACCAGCTCAATAAGATCACTGAATGGAAAATACATCGTTCGGGTTATCAAACTGCAGGGATTCCTTCAAATATTGCTATTGTTCGTTCATTACAACAGTCACTAGCACGTCGTACCGCTATGACTGCAGGTAAAAGGCGTCAACTCAATGAGTTGGTAGATATGCTTGACCAAGTACAGATGAAAGAACCAGCTCAACCATTTGAAGAAACACGTATTAAAGACGAAATAGCGGCTCTGAAAAAGAAAATTGAGAGTGTACCTTTTATTGATACGTTTGATTTACGCTATAAAAACTATGAGAAACGCCCAATTCCTTCAAGCCAAGCCGTGATGTTTTGTTTAATGGATGTATCTGGCTCGATGGATCAAGCAACCAAAGATATCGCGAAACGCTTTTACGTGTTGCTGTACCTATTCTTAAATCGAACTTACGAAAATGTGGATGTGGTATTCATTCGTCATCACACTCAAGCCAAAGAAGTAGATGAGCATGAGTTTTTCTACTCACAAGAAACAGGTGGCACAATTGTTTCAAGTGCATTGAAATTAATGAACGAAATCATTGCTGACCGCTACCCAGTCGGAGAGTGGAACATTTATGCGGCGCAAGCCTCTGATGGGGATAATTGGGCAGATGACTCACCAAGATGTAAAGAGTTACTGGTGAATAAGCTCCTCCCAAACTGCCAGTATTATTCTTATATAGAAATTACACGCCGTTCTCACCAAACTTTGTGGCATGAATACGAAAAGCTGGAAACCAGTTTTCCCAATTTTGCTATGAAGAATATCAAAACGGTCGATGACATCTTCCCTGTATTTAGGGAACTCTTTAAGAAAGAGACAGCGTAAGGAGATTTGCCATGACAACGAAACCAGACGTTGCCGAAAAAGGCAAAACAAACGCACAAGCAACGCCTAAAGCGCGTGATACAAGCAAGCTTCTGCCTGATGGACCAGACTGGACCTTTAACCTACTAGAGCAGTACCACGTAGAAATTAAACGTGTTGCAGAGCATTACCGATTAGATACTTACCCTAATCAAATAGAAGTAATCACTTCAGAACAAATGATGGATGCCTATTCAAGCATAGGCATGCCAATTAACTATAATCATTGGTCCTTTGGCAAAAAATTCATCCAAACAGAACAAAATTACAAACACGGTCAGATGGGGCTTGCCTACGAGATCGTCATTAATTCTGACCCGTGTATAGCTTACTTAATGGAAGAAAATACAGTCACGATGCAGGCTCTTGTGATGGCACACGCTTGTTACGGGCATAACTCATTCTTTAAAGGTAATTACCTATTTCAAACCTGGACAGATGCTAGCTCGATTATTGATTATTTGTTGTTTGCTAAGAAATACATTGCAAGCTGTGAGGAGAAATATGGTGTTTCTGAAGTAGAGAAACTGCTCGATTCTTGTCACGCTTTAATGAACTACGGAGTAGATCGCTACAAGCGACCAGAAAAAATATCTATCGCAGAAGAAACGGCAAGACAAGAAGAAAGGGAAGCTTATCTTCAATCGCAAGTAAATGAATTATGGCGAACAGTTCCAAAGGCAAAAGAGAAGGAAGAAGACCTAAAAATTCGTTTTCCTTCCGAGCCACAAGAAAATATTCTTTATTTCATCGAAAAGCATGCCCCTTTACTGGAACCTTGGCAACGAGAATGCGTGCGTATTGTACGTAAAATAAGCCAGTACTATTACCCTCAAAAGCAGACGCAAGTAATGAATGAAGGATGGGCGACCTATTGGCATTACACCATTTTGAATCATTTGTACGATGAAGGTTTAGTCAGCGATAAGTTCATTCTTGAGTTTTTACATAGCCATACTAGTGTTGTCGCTCAACCAGCATACAACAGTCCATATTTTAGTGGTATTAACCCCTATGCGCTTGGCTTCGCCATGTTTCGGGATATTCGTAGGATTTGTGAAGAGCCAACAGACGAGGATAAGGAATGGTTCCCTGAACTGGCAGGAAGTGATTGGTTGGATTCTTTACACTTTGCTATGCACAACTTCAAAGATGAGAGTTTTATAAGTCAGTATCTATCACCCAAGTTAATGCGCGATTTCAAACTGTTCTCAATTCTCGATGACGACAGAAAGAATCATATTGAAGTTAGTGCTATACACGATGAATCAGGTTACAGGTTAATTCGGGAAAAACTGGCCGCTCAATATAACCTCAGTAATTTAGAGCCAAATATACAAGTTTTTAATGTTGATATACGCGGGGATCGCTCCATGACACTGCAGTATGTACCTCATGACCGCATTCCCTTAGATAAAGGTTATGATGAGGTATTAAAACACTTATATCGCTTGTGGGGCTTTGACGTCATCTTAGAAGAGCTTAAAGATACCGGGCACAGAGAGATACTCGCGGCATGTCCAAAGCGAAACGATTATGGTGGAAAAATTTAATCACCTAGTTTGCTTCAGTTTAATAAATGTAATTACGAATAAAGCGCATAGACTTGAGCCTATGCGCTTTATTTTATTGTTACGTCGGTAACTTGATATTTATAAACTCACAAAAAACGTGAGACTGATGAAATCAGTTAAACAATTGGCTTTTGCCCGCGTTCAATTAACTTCATTAATACGTTATCTGCCGATTTACCCGCAACGCCCGCTAACTTGTCAGATAGTTTTTTCTTCTGCACATAATGAATAGCTAAAACAGTCTTATCTTTACAAGCCTCAACGACCAAATCATCTGATGTACGAAGTTCGTCAACAAGGCCTAATTCATAAGCTTGAGTACCAAACCAATGCTCGCCTGTCGCGACTTTTTCCAAGTCTAGAGCTGGACGATGGTCTCGGATGAAGTTTTTGAATAGATCATGTGTTTCTTCTAATTCTTCTTTAAACTTTTCGCGTGCTTTATCGCTGTTCTCACCAAACATGGTCAATGTGCGTTTGTATTCACCCGCGGTAAGCTGCTCAAATTCAATATCATGCTTTTTAAGAAGCTTATTAAAATTAGGCAGTTGAGCAATCACGCCAATTGAGCCCACAATAGCAAACGGTGCAGAAACAATTTTGTCTGCAATGCAAGCCATCATGTAGCCGCCACTTGCGGCGACTTTATCTACAGATATAGTTAGAGGCAGACCTGCCGCTTTGATGCGATCTAGTTGAGAAGAAGCTAAGCCATAACCATGTACCATGCCACCTCCAGACTCAAGTTTAAGTAAAACTTCATCACCTTCACGTGCAACCGCTATAACCGCTGTCACCTCTTCACGTAGGGAAGCCACTTCTTTTGCGTCGATACTGCCATTGAAGTCTAGAACAAACAGGTGCGATTCACGTTTACTATCTAATTCACCCTCTTTGGCGGCTTTTTTAATTTCTTTATCACGAGATTTATTTTTTTCTTTTTCTGTTTTCTTTTCAGCTTTATCGCGAGCTTTAATAAAAGCTTCATCATGTAAATGATGCTCTAACTGCTCAATCGTTTGTTTATGGTGCTCTGAAAGGTTAGTGATTTCCAATTCACCTTTTATCGCACTTGATTTTCCACCTACTGACTTAGCAATAACTAAAATAGCAATAATGGCAATTACGACTGTCGCAATCTTGGCTAAAAACAAGCCGTAGTCCAACAAAAATTCCAATGTCATATCCCCTAATGTATGAATTAGTGTATTGTAACGATCTTGTCACGATTACCAAGAATTTCTACTCATTCCTGCAGTTATCTGTGTGATAAAACATCAATGGAATGACTTACATAATTAAAAGAAGGATGCGCACAGTGGATTTCCCAATCTCTAAAGATGCCCTCAAAGATAAAGTAATTTTAGTTACAGGAGCTGGAGCTGGTATTGGTCGCCAAGCTGCTCTTAGTTTTGCTCAGCATGGAGCAACGGTCATCTTACTTGGTCGTAATGTTAAAAACCTAGAATTCCTTTACGATGAAATTGAGTCTGCAGGCTACCCTCAGCCAGCTATTATTCCTCTTGATCTAAAAGGGGCAACAAAGCAAAACTATATTGATATGGCAGAAACGATTGAAGGTCAATTTGGTCGTTTAGATGGCTTACTACATAACGCAGGCGTATTAGGCACATTAAGTCCCTTTGATCAGATTGATGAAGATACTTTTGATGATGTCATGCAAATAAACGTTAAAGCCGAGTTTTTAATGACTCAAGCATTACTTCCTATCATCAAAAAGTCTGAAGCTGGCAGAATTATATTTACCTCTTCAACAGTTGGACACTCTGGACGTACTTTTTGGGGAACTTATGCAATATCTAAATTTGCAACGGAAGGAATGATGCAAATTCTAGCTGATGAGTTAGAAGAGACGCCAATTCGAGTTAATGCCATTAACCCTGGGGCAACACAAACTCGGATGCGAGCGAAAGCTTACCCAGGTGAAGATGCAAACCAGCTGAAAGCTCCGATTGATATTATGCCGCTTTATTTACATTTGATGAGCCCAGAAATAACAGATGTGAATGGTCAATGTATTGATGCGCAACCGAAATAACTTTCAATACTTTTAACGGTTATTTCGCAGGAAAATTCAAAATAGTCGTTGTAAGATCTATAAATTAAGCAATTTCTATTTTATCCAGATAAAGAAAAAGGGAGGCAAGCCTCCCTTTTAAATCAATTCGTTAAGTTAACCCTTAACTTCAGCTTCCGTACGTCTTTTCTTAATTTCCTTATACAGTAAAATACTTAAAGTCATTACGACTTTAGATGTTAACCATATCATTGTAGGAACTACCCTAAAATTTTGATGAAAAGTTACGTTAGATAGTTTTACATATTTCACTATGTAAAATATGTATGGTTAATATAACAACTATTTATCAAATCGTCATCAGATCTATATAGAACACCATTCCACTTATAAAATCTGGCGCAGTCTATCTTGAGCTACTTGAACCAACAAATCTGGCTGGAACTTAGATATGAAGCGGTCACACCCTACTTTTTCAACCATAGCTTCATTAAAACTGCCGCTTAAAGATGTGTTTAACGTAATGAAAAGATCTTGCATACGAGGATCACTGCGCACTTCATGTGTCAGCTTATAGCCATCCATTTCCGGCATTTCTGCATCGGTAATCATCAAAAGCAGCTCTTCATTTATATTCTTACCGGCATCACACCAAGATTTAAGTAAGTTCAACGCTTCTAAGCCATCTCGGCACTCAATAATATTGAGTCCGAGTTGAGACAAAGTGCCTTTCACTTGATTTCTTGCTGTTGAAGAATCATCAACAATCAGTACATTTCGACCAATCATTTCATTGGCTAACTGCGAATCTAAAATACCTTCAGAGATCGATACATCGTATTCAATAATTTCCGCTAATACTTTTTCAACATCAATAATTTCAACAATTTTCGTCAATTTATCTTCTTCGATATGAGTAATCGCTGTCAGATAATTATTACGTCCTGATGTTCTTGGAGGTGGCTGAATTTCAGTCCATGCCGTATTAACAATGTTACGGACTTGCCCCACAAGGAAACCTTGTACACTTCGGTTATATTCCGTGATGATAAGATTTTGTTCTTGTGAGTCATCTCTTGAGGGAGGAAAGCCAATTGCACTTCGAAGATCGATAACAGGCACAGATTCACCGCGTAGTGAAGCCACACCTGTTATGTGATGATGAGCCCCTGGTAATCGAGTTAAAGGTGGGACTTTTAAAACTTCTTTAACTTTAAATACGTTAATCGCGAAAAGTTGACGACTATTTAAACTAAACAAAAGCAGCTCAAGTCGGTTTTCACCAACGAGCTTAGTTCTTTGGTCAACTGAGTTTAAAACTCCAGACATACAACACCCTAGTAATCACTATAACTATAATTATATCTATAGTTACCATAGCCCAAGTCAATAAGCTTAGATATCAATAAAAGCGTTTCTAAAGATAAACTCTAAAAATGTTAAAGCAAATCACAAGAACTCGGTACGCTAAACAATAGTTAGATTTGACTAATATCCGTTAACCTTCAATCACTTTCATTAGCAGTTGACCATCGAAAAGTGCTTGTTTAACCAAAGCAGCACCAGGCATTGTCGCTTGCTTATAAAAACGAGACTCTACTAACTCAAGGTCTTGCTGGTAAACAGGTAAAGACTGCTCTTCAATACACTTTTGAATGACAGGAAACAAAACCTCTTTAGCTTGGTTAATTGCACCACCAATCAAGATTTTTTCAGGGTTAAACAGATTAATCACCATCGCTATCGCAGAACCTAAGTATTGACCAAGTTGCTCTATAACTTCAACAGCAAGAGGATCACCTTGTGCAGCAGCTCCGCAAATATTTTCCAAAGAAATTGTTTCTAGCTCACTTAAGCTCGATTGTTCGCCATTTGCAATTCGTTCTGTGACTTGCTCTCGAATCGCTTTGGAGCTTGCAACCGTTTCTAAACAGCCCCGGTTTCCACAATGGCACTGTTTGCCATTCTTATCGATTTGAATATGACCTAGCTCGCCGATGTTACCGTGTCGACCTTGCAATACTCGCCCATCTAAAATAATCCCGGCGCCAAGGCCGTGGTGGATCGAGATAAGGACGGAGTTTTCATTGTTTTGGGAGTTACCAAATAATTTCTCAGCCAATGCCCACGCTCTTGTGTCATTCGCAATAAAAACCGGTAAACCCGTTTCTTTATAAATCTCAGGACCTAGTGCTAAGTTCTCTACATTATAGTGAGGCATTTGTAGCACTATCCCCTCTTCAGAATTCACTAACCCCGGTAACGTAATTGCAATACTCGTTACTCGATCTAGTTGCTCTGAATAGGTTTGAAAAAATTCATCGATTTCATGAAGAAGGCGAGCCAATACATCATCTTGATCAATTTCATGAATATCAATTTTGGTATCAATTAAAACATCGCCTCCTAATTCATGGAGTGCGATCGTCAAATAGCCTCGCCCAAGGCGCATCGATAAAAATTGCCAGCCCTCATTGTTGGTTTGTAAACCAACTGCAGGGCGACCTCGACTTGTCGCTTCTTGAACTGTAGTTTCATGAATAAGATGCGCTTCAATGAGTTCACGAGTAATTTTGGTAATACTCGCCGGAGCCAACTGACTTTGCTTGGACAAATCGATACGAGAAATGGGACCTTTAAGGTCTATTAGTTTATATACACGACCAGCATTGACCTGTTTGATATGATCAATATGGCCCGGTTGAGCCATGTACATTTTATGCTCCAGAAATCATTAACAAAGCAATTTTTTTACTTTGCGAAGTAATTGTGAAGTCACTTGGTATATCGCCGTGACAGGCATCACGTATATACACGAATCTTTGTGTATCTAGTCAAATAGTTCAATAAAAATTAACACTTTTTCTAACAAATACTGGCTTATTTTTTTAAGTAAAATATCCACACACATACCAATGATAGCTGTATTTCTTTATTATTTTCCTTCGAATTCGCTAATTTGTATGGCCTCTCCAAATAAAATGGGCATTAATGCATATACTTAATTTAGTTGAACACAGGAGACTCCAATGACAGCTGAATTACGAAAAACAAAAATTGTCACAACACTTGGTCCATCAACAGATAAAGACAACGTTCTTGAAGAAATAATCAAAGCAGGTGCAAACGTTGTTCGTATGAACTTTTCTCACGGGACCAGTGAAGATCATATTCTTCGAGCTCAAAAAGTAAGAGCCATAGCTGCAAAATTAGGAACTCAAGTCGCTATCTTAGGGGACTTACAAGGACCAAAAATTCGAGTGTCGACTTTTAAGGATGGCAAAGTTCAGTTAACTATCGGTGATAACTTTACACTTGATAGTAGCCTTGGCTTAGGTGAAGGCACAAGTGAGTCGGTAGGACTTGATTATAAAGAACTTCCCAATGATGTTTGTTCCGGGGATGTTTTACTACTGGATGATGGACGTGTTCAGCTGCAAGTCACAGAAGTCGAAGGCTGTAAAGTTCACACTAAAGTTACCATTGGCGGCCCCTTGTCGAACAATAAAGGTATCAATAAAAAAGGTGGGGGGCTTTCTGCCGAAGCGCTGACAGAAAAAGACAAAAGAGATATCGTCACAGCAGCTCAGATCAAGGTGGATTTTTTAGCAATATCTTTCCCAAGAAATGGTGCAGATATGATTTATGCCCGAAAGCTTGCACGTGAAGCGGGTCTTGAAGCGCATTTAGTTGCTAAAGTTGAAAGAGCAGAGACAGTTGCAACTGAAGAGAGTATGGACGACATCATTATGGCTTCAGATGTTGTCATGGTCGCCCGTGGGGACCTTGGAGTTGAAATTGGCGACCCAGAACTTGTTGGGGTTCAAAAGCAGCTTATAAGGCGTGCTAGAGCGCTTAATCGAACTGTCATTACTGCGACGCAAATGATGGAATCTATGATGTCAGCTCCAATGCCAACACGAGCAGAAGTAATGGATGTTGCAAACGCAGTATTAGATGGAACCGACGCGGTAATGCTATCAGGTGAAACCGCTGCGGGTGATTACCCAATTGAAACCGTGAAATCGATGGCTGAAGTGTGTGTCGGGGCAGAGAAGATGGCTTCGGTTAATCAATCCAACTACCGAATTGATCGCACGTTTGTCACGGCTGAGGAAACAGTTTCTATGGCAACTATCTATTCAGCAAACCATATGGAAGGAATCAAAGGCGTCGTCACTTTGACTGAATCAGGTAGAACAGCCTTAATGATGTCACGGCTCAGTGCTGACATGCCCATTTATGCTTTATCTCGAAATGAAGAAACACTTAACCGCTGTGCGTTGTATAGAGGCGTCACTCCTATCTATTTTGAGACCGATGAAGAAGATAGCTTAGATATTGCTTTATCAACACTTAAGAACCTAAAAAGCAAAAATCACTTGAAGTTTGGTGACCTCGTCATTATTACTCAGGGGGATATTATGGATGTTGCTGGGTCGACAAACTGTATGAGAATCCTTCCCGTCACCTAATGATACTTTAATGTTTATCTTTAACTAAACATCAAGTGCTTACCAACTAAGTGCTTGATGTTTAAATTCATATATCACTACGCTAAAACTCAAGGTTAGGTCTCACTCATTTACAACTTACAACTAAGTAATTCACAATTGGCTAATTCTTGTGACTGACTAATGAATAAGCCTCAATAAATCGATACCCTGCTTCCAACCCCAACTGATAATCATGCAATAAGTCCACTTTATCGCTCATTAACGAACTGGATTTCAGAGGCTGACTCGGAGCAATTTGAACAATGTAAGTATCATCCGGCGGGTTATTCAAGAAGTCTTGAGTCAACGAATATGTTTGATAATGTACCATCAACATATCGGCTAAGCCGGAATCAAATTTATCACCCACTAAATGGCTTAAACGGTAGATATCGTCAGCGCCAAATAGCCAGCGTCCACCATTTAATAAATCTAAATTATTTCGTTCTTTTTTTTGTTCTTTGGAACGTGATATCTGCTGCTGAAAAAATGAAGTCCAGTCGGTTTTCCATTGTTCAACACGCTGCTGCCAATGACCTTGCACACTGCTGAACGACTCTCTAAACCATTCTAATTCCTCTACAGATATCGCTTTGGGAGGACCCATTTCATTATTACCAGTAGGTTCATTTTCTTCAAGCACAGGTTCAGTTCTAATCACGACAATAGAACGAGCTTGTCTGCGCCATGCTTCTTGAACCGGTATACATGCAGAAACACCGCCATCGACATAAGAGCGGTCACCAATGATAACTTCTCCATTATAAAGCCTTGGGATTGCGCATGTTGCCAGCATGGCTTTGTACCATTCATCGCCAAATAGTGGAAAATAGTGATCACTCAGGTTTTGAGCATCAGTCACAGCTGCAAATATATTCCGGCTTCCTAATACTTGGCGACCAAGATCGATATCCAGCTTATAGGGGTAAGAGAAGACTTGTTCAAGCGCCCACTCTAAACCTAAACCTTTATTGTGTCTGATATAAGAAAAGAGATTAAAGAATTCTGGTGAGGTTGTAAGTTCAGTTATAAATGATTTACCTAGCCCTTGCTCGCGACAGACAAATGCACAAAGATTTAGCGCACCAGCAGAAGTGCCAAAAAAATCATCAAAAGGGTCAAAGTTAGATAACAGGAAAGAATCTAAAACACCGGAGGTAAAAATGCCTCTCTGCCCGCCACCTTGGGCAACCAGTGCCGTTTTCCCAATAATGTATTTAGAGTAATAATCTAAATCAATTGCTGATTCAGAGTTAGTTATCAGGGCTCTATTCATAATAAGTAAGGGGTTGATTTAGGTAGACGCGGACTGCTAACCCCATTGAAGATCAATCCATCTCGTCTACCTAGTAAAAATCTAACTGCCAATCGCGATAAAACCGAAAGTGATGATTATCGCTAAAGCGAAAACAACAATTTGTAGAGCATTTTTCAGATTTTGGTCCATAGACACCTCTGTATTTTTTATAAGTTTTATTTGGTTCTATTAAGTTGTATCAGCTGTGTGAAGTATCTTCAAGAATCGTCCAAATAAGTCGCACAATATTGGTGTAACCATCACAATTGGAGGGTGTATAGAAAAGGATAAGCTAATGAACACCAAAGCAAATATAGTTGCTCTACTCGCTCTTTTTTCAGTTTCAAATTTGTATGCAGCCCCAAATGTGATAATTACCCCTTTAGTTGGTTACACTGGCGGTGGTGGTGTAGAAGATGAAGACGGTAACTCTTACGACATGGAAGGTTCAGAGAGTTTTACTTTTGCCATTGAAACACCGTTAGATAAAGGACGTATCGGGCTATTTTATTCGAATCAACAGTCTCAGCTTGAAACGTTAAACATTGATTCATCTATCCAGTATCTACATTTTCAAAGTAGTATTTATTATCCTGCTAATGAAAAATTATCGTCTTATTTAGGGCTTGGACTTGGTGTTTCTTATGTTGATGTTGATTGGGCAAAAGACAAGTACGGGTTCTCAACTTCTGTATTCGGTGGCTTTGAATACAAGCTTGGAGACAATATTGCATTAAACAGCCAGCTCAGATGGCTGGGTACTGTCGTTGATAATGATACTTCAGGCGCCTGCACCCTACCCACGACAGGTCAATCCTGCATTATTAAGTTTGATACAGACTGGATGAACCAATTTCAAGCAAGCCTAGGACTAACCTTCTATTTCTAATAAAAAACGTCTAACCATAAAATTTCTAATAAACGTATTTGAACTACAACCTGTAGCCACCAATACAATGATTAGTTCACCCGCTTCAAATAAGCACACAATTAAGTCGTATATTCTGAAAAATCGTCAGCCTCACCGGTAGATGTTGGCGATTTTGACTATCATTCGTTTATTTTTCAGTCATACACACCAATTTATTCTAAAGCTCATTCATCTTATAAAATTAATATAAGCAGATTATTCCTCTATTTTATTAAAGGCAAACAATCGGCACATTCCACACCATCACCCTTACAACAAATTTAACACCATTTACGCACAATTAAACAACATCTTCATTCTATTGATCTAACTAATATTAGTCGTTAATCTCACTTCTATGCCGTAGCTGAATATTTCAGCTTGTGCAAACACACATCAAAATTTATAGAGTTATATTCTGAGTTTTCACTACATAAGTAAAATTATAATCTAATAAAATGCTTAATCACGGATGATAGAGTAAAAAATCAAACTAAAATTGGTCACTTACCTACTCACTTCAAAAATTAAAGCATTGTGTAATGAAAAGCTTCATATCTCAGGGACGTTATAAGGAGTTAACAAATGAAGCGAGAACAATGGGGATCCCGAGCTGGGTTTATACTTGCAGCTGTAGGATCTGCGATCGGATTAGGTAATATTTGGCGTTTCCCTTATATGGCATATGAGAATGGCGGCGGTGCATTCTTTATTCCATACCTTTTTGCCATGCTTACTGCTGGTATTCCTTTCATGATTTTAGAATTCAGTATGGGTCAAAAGTATCGCGGTTCTGCACCTGCGACTTTAGCTCGTATCAATTCAAAATTTGAATGGCTTGGTTGGTTCCAAGTGGGTGTTGCTGCGGTTATCGCGGTTTACTACGTTGCCGTTATTGGCTGGGCTATTTCTTACTTTGGTATGTCGTTCAACCAAAGTTGGGGCACAGACACTAATGCTTTCTTCTTCAGTGAATATTTAGCACTGGGTGATAACTCTCCAACGAACCTAGGTAGCATCCAATGGGGTATAGCTGGTTCTATGCTTCTAGCGTGGGCAATTACTTATGCCGCGATTGTTGGCGGTGTAAAAGCCGGTATAGAGCGTGCTTCTAAAGTAATGATGCCAATTCTATTCATCATGGTGGTATTACTGATTGGTCGCATGGTTTTCCTACCAGGCGCACTTGATGGCGTGAACTACATGTTCGAGCCCGATTTCAGTAAGCTGTGGGATGTAAAAGTTTGGGCCGCTGCTTATGGTCAAATCTTCTTCACTCTAAGTATCGGTTTTGCAATCATGCTGGCTTACTCAAGCTACTTACCTGAAAAGTCTGACATTACGAATAATGCGTTCATGACCGTATTAATCAACTGTGGTTTCTCAATCCTTGCCGGTATTATGATTTTTTCTGTTCTTGGCTACATGGCTCAAGAACAAGGTAAACCATTAACAGAAGTGGTTTCTGCTGGTGTTGGCCTTGCATTTGTTACGCTACCAGCCGCAATCAACTTGCTTCCGGCGCCTTATATTCTAGGTCCGCTGTTCTTCTTCGCGTTGGTTGTTGCAGGTTTAAGTTCTCATATTTCAATCATGGAAGCGGTAACTTCTGCAGTCATGGATAAGTTAAATTGGAGCCGTAAAAAAGCAGCAAGTATTGTGATTGGTTCAGGCGTTGTAGTTTCAATGGCATTCGCGACTAATGGCGGCTTGTTACTACTCGACCTTGTTGATCACTTTGCTAACAATGTGGGCATCATGGTAGGCGGTTTCATCGAAATCTTACTAATGGCATGGTTACTGAATAAAGTCGGCGACGTACGTGAGTACGTTAACAAAGTCTCTGATTTTGCTATTAGCGGTTGGTTTGATATCTGTATTCGTTTTATTACGCCAGTAATGCTAGCAGTAATCCTAACCACTAAGCTTCAAGCTCTATTTACTGAAGGTTACGGTGGCTACGATCTCACTCTTGGTTGGGTAATGATTGCTGGTCTATTTGCAGTTGGTGTACTCATCAATATTGCAAGCAGCAAAAATACTTCAAATAACAAGACAGCTTAAAATAAGGAAGCTTAATTATGACAACTAGCGCAATTATTATGATGGTTCTTGGTCTTGGTATTACTTGGGGTGGCGCCGCTATCTGTATCAAGCGAGCAATGGATAAGCAGCAAGATTAAGACTTAACCTACCACTGGAAGTTTCCCGATAAAGGGTTTCTATTTACACTTAAATAAAATGCCAGCTTAAATGCTGGCATTTTTACATCTCAATACAAAGGTATCTCGTATAGTAAGTAATATGTCTCTATTCGATGCGCTTCTTAATTCTAAAAGAAGCTTTCGAAACAGGCTTATCACTCGACAAGCTAACGCTTAAAATTTGTAAGTAATACCTAATGCACCACTTAGCTGTAGTTCCGGACCTTTGTATAAATTCAACTCCGGATGAACCTGCGCATAAAGGTTCCAACCATCATAGAAATTGACATTCATTCCTAGTGGAACTCTAGCACCAAACTCATCATTCCATTCATTCCAAGCTCCGACACCAACATACCAACTCATCGAGGTTTCCGGGTCTATCACCCCTCTTTTCAAGATATAGTCGAAAGCCATACCATCGTTACCCGCGGTAACTCTGTAAGTATCATCAACTTCAACCACAACGCTCAGTTGTTGGTCAAAAGCCATTCCCACTGCAAGCTGCGGCGACTCATTGGCATGAATCCAAGATGAGAAAACAATAAATGGCAAGCCAAGTAAAAGATTCTTGTTCATATAGAAGACACCATAACGAAATATATGGACAAATTTTACGGTGAATATGAATTAAGGTGTCAGACGGGTGTGAGGTTACTTTATGGAAATGAAAAAAATCTAAACCTAAATCCAGACACAAAAAAGGAGGCGCTAGGCCTCCTTTTATCGTTGGAATCAGTGATTATCCGTTATTACGAATCCACTCATCCATATCTGTTTTAAGGTTGTCAGACTTAGTACCGAAGATAGCTTGAACACCACCAGCTACTACTACGACACCAGCTGCACCAAGTTGTTTCAGTTTTTCTTGGTTTACTGCTTCAGTATCAGCTACAGCAACACGTAGACGAGTGATACAAGCATCAAGACCAGTGATGTTAGCTTTGCCACCAAACGCAGCTACAAGCTCACCAGCTAGCTCTGAACCAGTTGCAGTGCTTGCTTCTTCTGTTTCATCTTCACGACCTGGAGTTTTAAGGTCAAGCGCTTTGATAACAGTGCGGAATACGAAGTAGTAAAGCGCAGCGTAACCAATACCACAAGCAACCATTAGACCCATCTTAGACGCATTGCCAGACAGAACTAGGAAGTCGATTAAACCGTGTGAGAAAGAAGTACCGTGTACAAAACCTAAAGTGTTCGCTAGAACGTACGCAGAACCAGCAAGTAGAGCGTGGATTGCGTAAAGAACAGGAGCTACGAATAGGAAAGAGAACTCGATTGGTTCAGTAATACCCGTTAGGAATGAAGTTAACGCAGCAGATGCCATGATACCCATTACTTTAACGCGGTTTTCAGGTTTAGCCGAGTGTGCAATTGCGATTGCAGCAGCTGGAAGACCAAACATCTTGAACATGTAACCACCTGCCAGCTGACCGAAGCCGTTGCCTGCAGCACGAGTTGCGTCATCAGCAACTAGGTAACAAGTAAGAACACCATTTTGAGTTTCGCCAGCAGCGTTGATACAAGTACCAGCTTCAAAGAAGAAAGGTACGTTCCAAACGTGGTGAAGACCGAATGGGATTAGTGAACGTTCAACGATACCGTAGATACCAAATGCCACTTGTGGATTTTGGTGAGCAGCCCAATCAGAGAATGCTGAAATAGCACCGCCAACTGGTGGCCATACTACTGATAGTAGGATAGCAAGACCAATCGCAGAGAAACCTGTGATGATTGGCACTGCACGCTTACCAGCGAAGAAGCCTAAGTATTCAGGAAGTTGAATACGGAAGAAACGGTTGAATGCCCACGCAGCAACACCACCGACTAGGATACCACCTAGTACACCAGTATCAATTTTTTCAACGCCCATAACACCAGCCATTACGCCTAGTGTAGCAGTCATAATACCGTAACCAACGATAGCTGCTAGACCAGCAACACCGTCGTTATTAGTGAAGCCAAGTGCTACACCTACTGCAAATAGCAGTGCCATTTGACCGAAAACTGAACCACCAGCTTGTTCCATTAGGTTTGAAACAATTTCTGGAATAAAAGAAAGGTCTGCTGCACCGACACCAAGCAAAATACCCGCAACTGGTAAAACTGATACTGGTAGCATCAGTGACTTACCAACTTTCTGCAGGCTAGCAAAAAGGTTCTTAAACATGTTTATGCTCCTGATAAAGATAAAAATAATTATATGGGTTCTAACGGCACACCCCCGTAGCCTAAATGTTAGCACCCTATGAAAATGTAACCATCTGTTGCGTTATATTTTCTGCCTCTAAATATATATTGAGCAGTTACTAACTTACTAGTGAGTTACGAAATTTAGTTTCAAAACAAGTCTTGGATCACATGGAATATTTAGCAATGCAATGCTTTTCAATAAAATAAGTCATTGTTTTAAAAGAAAAAATACAGACACTCTCTTTATTTTACTAAGTAAATAAAATAGATCGTCATGTTATTTTTAGTAACAAAATTACAAATGAGGTATTTTTGGCTCTCAGGTTCAACATAATCAGTAAACATTAAAATATTGATCATTTCTCGTGATCAAAGACGCAAAAAAGGGAGCTTTCGCTCCCTTTTTATTCATCATTAACTTTCTATCGCAAAAAAAGTTTTTGATAATTTTCGGTCGTTTTTCGTCCAACCTCAGCAATAGAAATGCCCTTTAGCTGAGCGATATAAGCTGCCACTTCTACAACATATGCAGGTTGATTCTGTTTTCCACGATGTGGTACTGGCGCCAAATATGGAGAATCAGTTTCAATTAAAAGCCTATCTAATGGCAAGTTCTTAACGATTTCTTTCAGCTCTGTAGCCTGTCTAAAGGTGACAATACCGGAAATAGAGATATAAAAGCCTAGCTCCATTGCAGCATCAGCAAAAGCTTGATCTTCAGTGAAGCAATGTATTACACCACCACATTTATCAGCCCCACCGTTGCGTAAAATAGCCAAGGTGTCCTCTCGAGCATTACGAGTATGGATAATAAGCGGCTTATTTACCTCTACAGCCAATTCTACATGTTGCTCAAATCTTAGTTTCTGTAAATCTGCTGTTTCTGGTTGGTAATGGTAATCTAAACCCGTTTCACCAACAGCAACTACTTTGGAATGCTTCGCGAATTCATGTAACTGATCTAAAGCGAAATCACTTTCCACGTCCAAAGGATGTACACCACAAGATGCATTCACATTGTCAAACGGTGAAATCATTTCTAACATATTTTGAAACGAGTCTAGTGTTACTCCAACCGACAACAATTGATGAACGTTTGCAGCTTTCGCCTTATTAAGAACATCTTCTACATTCAGGTGTAGGTCTTCATAATTTAGTTTGTCTAAATGACAGTGAGAATCTACAAACATGCTTCCCCGCAAACTGTGATTAACCAATTCATAATAAGTAATTCTGTATTGAGCCCTGGGTGTTGCTTAATTTGTTCAATCAAGCTCGTCAACGTTTTAGAAAGTTTATACGCATTCTGATAACCCAGCGTAACTTTTAAATCTTGGGAGCTAGGGATATAAGAATCACTTTCTACACCAAAATGCATTTTCTGAACGTCAGAGAGTAAATGCCAAATCCAAGACAAGTGCTTGGTAGGTTCTTTCGATAATGTAGTCGCAAAAGACATTAGGTCGACATCAGTCCCATCGACAACCTTCACAAATTGTCGAAGCACTTTATCGCAAGCTTCTACTTCCCCACTTTCAACCATGGTTTTAGCCGTAAGCGGAGCATTATTTGCTAGAGCCAATACATATGGCGGAACTGTTTTACTTAGCTCTTTGCTAAGCCATTCAGATGCAGTAATTGCACTTGGGCTTGTTATTGTTGTTTGTTGACAGCGGCTACGAATCGTTGGCATTAAAATACTGGTATTTGATGTTGTCAGAACAAAAATACACTTACTCGAAGGCTCTTCTAACGTCTTCAATAACGCGTTTGATGATGCTTCATTCATAGCTTCTGCTGGATCGATCATAATGACACGATACCCACCCAGCTGAGATGACTCTAACGCCCAGCGGTTACTAGCTCGAATTTGATCAACAGTAATCGCTTTACCTTCTTTTTCTGGTTGTATTCTGTGTAAATCAGGGTGACTACCAGACTTTACTAACTCACAACTATGGCAAAAACCACAAGCTTCACTTTCATAGTTAGCACACATAAGTGCAGCGCTGAGTTGCTCAAGAAGAGAGTCGACTCCCAAACCGTCAGGTGCGTTAACTAGCACAGCGTTAGGGAAGCGTTCTGCATCCAAACTTTTTTGCCAATCACCCCAAACAGGCTCCAGCCAAGGATATAATTGCCCCATCATTACCTACTGTTTTACTAACCAATTGCGTAGCGCATCTTTAATCTCGCTTGCAACGTATTCAATCTCTTGTTGAGCATTAATCACAAGAACAGAGTCATCTTGTTCTGCAATTTCGAGGTAACGTTCACGAGTACGATCAAAAAATGAAATGTCCATCTTTTCAATACGATCCAATTCACCTCTTCCTCTAGCTCTTTCTAGACCAACTCTTGGATCTAAATCTAAATAAAGAGTCAGGTCGGGCTTAAAATTACCTAATGTCGTTGATTTTAACGCTTCCATAGTTGAACGAGAGATCTGACGCCCGCCTCCCTGGTAAGCTTGTGAAGACATATCATGACGATCACCAACCACCCAATGACCATTTCCTAAAGCAGGTTTTATGACGTTCTCAACAAGTTGTACTCTCGCTGCGTACATCAACAATAACTCAGTCATGTCTTGAAGTACTTCGCCTTCATGTTCTTCTTTAACAAGCGAGCGCATTTTTTCAGCTAGGACCGTTCCCCCGGGCTCACGTGTACTTGTAATATTCTCAACGCCAGACTCTTTTAATGTCGCAAGAATTGCATTAATTGCTGTGCTTTTACCTGCACCCTCTAAACCTTCAACAACGATAAACTTTGACTGATTCATAATTATTTCTTTTTATTTTTTCTTAACTGTTTTAAATATGCACGAACCGCTCTGTTATGCTCAGCTAAGTTCTTTGAAAATACATGTCCGCCTGTTCCACTAGCAACAAAGTAAAGGTAATTACTTTTCTCTGGGTTAAGTGCAGCTTGGATTGATGCTTTACCTGCCATTGCAATAGGTGTAGGTGGTAACCCATTTATGGTGTAAGTGTTATATGGCGTAGGTGTGCGCAGATCTTTCTTGCGAATATTGCCATCATAGCTATCACCCATGCCATAAATAACCGTAGGGTCTGTTTGCAAACGCATTCGCTTATTCAAACGGTTAATAAAGACCGAAGATACACGCTCACGCTCTGAAGCAACTGCAGTTTCTTTTTCAATAATAGACGCTAAAATCAAAGCCTCATAAGGAGACTTTATCGGCAGTTTTGCAACTTTACTTTCCCATTCACGATTTACGACGTCCATTAAGTTTGTATGTGCACGTTTAAGTAAATCTAAATCCGTTGTACCGTAAGTATAATGATAAGTCTCAGCAAGAAAGAGTCCTTCCAATTTCTGTTTATCAATACCCAATTTTTGTGCGATTTCTTTTTCAGATACACCTTCAAGTGTCTGCTGAATGAACTCATTTCTTTTAAGTTGAGTCATCCATTCATCGAAGCGGCTGCCTTCCACAAAGGTGATCGTAAACTGGTGCTCTTTTCCTTCTACCAGTACCTGTAATGCTTGCTCTAAAGTCAAACCCGGCTCTAGAAGAAAGGTGCCTGCTTTTACATCAACAAGTTCAGGGTGTAGCTTTCGGATCAATCGGTCATAAGGTGATGCTGTAAATAGATTTTCATCAACCAATTGGTTTAGCACGCGGTTAAAACTAGTGCCTGAATTGATGGTTATTACTTGAGAGCTTTCTAGCTGAATAACTTTTTTTAGCTGGTCTTGCGCTTGGTTATATACATAAAACGCAGCTGAAGCTGCTAAAACTAAGCACAAGATAATAAAAATAAATAACTTTTTGATCACGAGTTCAATTGTCCTTGAAGGCTACGAGTGACGGGGCCAATATTAAAATGAGTATTTTTAATGCGGGTAATAGGTGCGATACCTAAAATTGAGTTAGTCATAAAGACTTCGTCAGCTTGAAGAAGCTGATCCAAATGGTAATCACCGATTTTAACAAACTGCTCCGTAGAGTCGAGGGCCATCAACACTCGCTTTCGCATCACTCCAGCAACACCACTTTGCGAAAGTTGAGGAGTATAAATTTTATCTTTGATTCGCCAGAACAGATTCGCCATTGTGGTTTCAATTACATGTCCCGAAATATCGAGAACCACGCCATCAACTTCTTGAGCTTGGTCCATCTCATCTTTCATTAAAATTTGTTCTAGACGGTTGTTATGCTTATGACCTGCTAATAATGGATTAAGCCCTAGAGCTTGCTGGCACAGACCTAGCTGAACGCCGTCATGGTGCCAATTATGATAATGACTGGGATAATCAAAGGTACTAATGGTTACCATTGGTTTTGAAACATTCAGTGGGCTATATCCACGACCACCAGCCCCACGGCTAACATGAAGTTTTAGTCCAAACTTAGTCTCATTTTGTATGGATTTACTTTGAATTGCATTGCTAAGCCAAGCAGTGGCTTCTAGCCAATTTAGCGGATGAATTTTCAATGCTTTCAAACAATCATCGACTCTATGCTGATGATCGTTAAAGTTAATGATCTTACCGTTAAGTACTAACATCGTGGTAAAGCATCCATCACCATACTGGAAAGAGCGATCAGAGATCTCGACCGTTTGCTGGCTTTTTCCGTCAACCCAAAACATGTTTTTCCCCATAAAAAGAAACGGCTCAATGCTAAAGCATCAAGCCGTTTAAAAACAAGTCTAATTGTGACTATCTACGAGTGTTTGTGTCTTTAATAAGATGATTAAATCTTTTTGAAGATCAAACAGCCGTTTGTACCACCGAAACCGAATGAGTTACATGCAGCATATTCCATGTTGCTAACTTCACGCGCCGTGTGTGGTACTAAGTCAATATCTAAGCCTTCTTCAGGATCATCTAGGTTGATTGTTGGTGGAACAATTTGGTCAACCAGAGACATCGCGGTGATGATAGCTTCAGCAGAACCCGCAGCACCTAAAAGGTGACCTGTCATTGATTTCGTAGAAGAAACTAATACTTGCTTGCTGCCTGCTTCACCAAGAGCACGTTTGATGCCCTTAACTTCTGCTACGTCACCCGCAGGAGTCGATGTACCGTGTGCGTTAACGTAACCGATTTGCTCACCAGTCACGCCAGCATCACGCATAGCCGCTTCCATAGCTAATGCACCACCAGAGCCATCTTCACTTGGAGATGTCATGTGGTAAGCGTCACCAGACATACCGAAGCCAACGAGCTCACAGTAAATCTTAGCGCCACGAGCTTTCGCATGTTCGTACTCTTCAAGAACCATCATGCCTGCACCGTCACCAAGAACGAAGCCGTCACGACCTTTGTCCCATGGACGAGAAGCTTTTTGAGGCTCATCGTTGCGAGTAGACAATGCTTTAGCCGCACCAAAACCGCCCATACCTAATGGTGTAGATGCTTTTTCAGCACCGCCCGCTAGCATTGCATCAGCATCGCCGTAAGCAATCATACGAGCCGCGTGACCAATGTTATGTAGGCCAGTCGTACATGCAGTAGAAATCGCGATATTTGGACCACGTAGACCACGCATAATAGACATGTGGCCAGCAATCATATTCACGATCGTCGAAGGTACAAAGAACGGGCTGATTTTACGAGGGCCTTTTTCAGTTAAAGCCTTGTGACCGGCTTCAATCAAACCAAGACCACCAATACCAGAACCGATAGCAACACCCACACGTGGAGCGTTTTCTTCAGTAATAGTTAGGGCTGAATCATCTAAAGCTTGAATACCTGCTGCGACGCCGTATTGGATGAACAAGTCCATCTTACGAGCATCTTTTTTAGTCATATACTCTTCGCAGTTAAAGTCTTTAACTAGACCTGCAAAACGAGTTGAGAAATTGGTTGCATCAAAATGATCGATATTAACGATACCACTTTGACCAGCTAGCAGGGCTTTCCAAGAAGATTCTACAGTGTTGCCTACCGGTGACAACATACCCATGCCAGTGACAACTACACGACGCTTGGACACGATTTTACACTCCGGGAATTGAGGTGATTTAAGATGAGGATAGATGAGTTAGATAAAACACAGGCGGTCGAGATGACCGCCTGGGAGAGATTATTACTGAGCGCTAGTTACGTAATCGATAGCTGCTTGAACAGTAGTAATTTTCTCAGCTTCTTCATCTGGGATTTCAGTGTCGAATTCTTCTTCTAGAGCCATTACTAGCTCAACTGTGTCTAGAGAATCTGCACCTAGGTCATCAACGAAAGAAGCTTCGTTTTTAACTTCAGCTTCGTCTACACCTAGCTGTTCAACAATGATTTTCTTTACGCGTTCTTCGAGGTTGCTCATTTTTTCTTTTCCTTTACAGAGTTCGCTTTATGCGATGTTTTCCGTAGTTTATTCAATCTATTGAAAGTTGCAAGGTCAACTTTTCTGGTCAAACCACAATTTTCACGATTTTAACCGAAATTACGTATGATCTTGACTTAAATCATGCACAAATGTTGCACATAATTTACACCATGTACATACCGCCATTGACGTGAAGTGTTTCACCTGTGATATAAGCTGCCGCAGGTGACGCCAAAAATACCACAGCTTCAGCGATTTCGCGAGGGTCACCTAGTCGACCTGCTGGTACATTCGCCAAAGTTGCTGCTCGTTGGTCATCATTTAATGCTTTTGTCATATCTGTTTCAATGAAACCAGGGGCTACTGTATTTACAGTAATACCACGTGAAGCAACTTCACGAGCCATAGACTTAGTAAAACCAATCACACCAGCTTTTGCAGCAGCGTAGTTAGCTTGACCAGCATTACCCATAGTACCAACTACAGAACCAACATTAACGATACGACCTTGACGCTTCTTCATCATGCCACGTAATACTGCTTTAGACATGCGGAAGATCGGCGTTAAATTAGTATCGATGATGTCATTCCACTCATCATCTTTCATGCGCATAAGCAAATTATCACGTGTGATACCTGCATTATTTACAAGAATATCGATTGCGCCAAACTCATCATTTATGGTTTTCAGTGTAGCAGCGATTGACTCAACGTCTGTTACATTTAGAGCAAGACCTTTACCGTTCTCACCAAGGTACTCGCTAATTGCTGCAGCACCGCCTTCAGACGTCGCAGTACCGATAACTTTAGCACCACGCTCAACTAAAAGTTCAGCGATTGCACGACCGATGCCACGGCTTGCACCTGTAACTAGTGCAACTTTGCCTTCTAAATTCATCATAACTTCTCTATTAAGTGGTTATTTACTTAGCAGCTTCTAGTGATGCAGTATCATTAACTGCAGCAGCTGTCATAGTTTTTACGATTCGTTTTGTTAGACCAGTAAGAACTTTACCTGGACCTAATTCTAGTAGTTTCTCTACGCCTTGCTCATTCATTGCTTGTACACCCTCAGTCCAACGGACTGGGCTGTATAGCTGACGAACAAGTGCGTCTTTAATTTTTGCAGGATCTGTCTCAGCTATAACATCAACGTTATTGATAACAGGCAGTGCTGGCGTATTGAACTCTAGAGCTTCTAGAGCAACCGCTAGTTTGTCTGCGGCTGGCTTCATTAGTGCACAGTGAGATGGTACAGAAACAGGTAAAGGAAGTGCACGCTTAGCGCCTGCTTCTTTACATAGTACACCAGCGCGTTCTACAGCCGCTTTGTTACCCGCGATAACAACTTGACCAGGTGAATTGAAGTTTACTGGAGACACAACTTCGTCTTGTGCCGCTTCTTCACACGCTTTAGCAATTGCTTCATCGTCTAAACCGATGATTGCGTACATAGCACCAATACCCGCAGGAACCGCTTCTTGCATCAGTTGACCACGTAGCTCAACTAACTTGATCGCTTCTTTGAAGTCGATAACGCCAGCGCATACTAGTGCAGAATATTCTCCTAGGCTGTGACCTGCTAGATTTACAGGTTGCTCTAGACCAAGCTCTTGCCATACACGCCAGATTGCAACAGACGCTGTTAGTAGAGCTGGTTGAGTACGGAAAGTTTCATTTAGATTTTCTACTGGACCATCTTGAACCAATGCCCATAGATCGTAACCAAGTGCTTCTGAAGCTTCAGCAAATGTCTGTTTAACAACATCATACTGTTCGCCTAGGTCAGCAAGCATACCGATAGCTTGAGAGCCTTGGCCTGGGAATACGATAGCAAATTTGCTCATTGTAATTTTCCTTTAAGCAAAGCAAAAAATTGAATAAGGCACATATGTTATGTGCCTTGTTTGTTAATTATCGCTTGGGGTTAGAATTTAACTAACGCCGAACCCCAAGTGAAACCGCCACCAAATGCTTCAAGTAGAAGCGTTTGACCACGTTTAATTCGCCCGTCGCGAACAGCCTCATCAAGTGCTGTTGGTACGGTAGCTGCTGAAGTATTGCCGTGCTTATCAAGGGTAATCACCACTTGATCAAGTGACATTGTCAGCTTTTTAGCGGTTGCTGAGATAATACGGTAATTCGCTTGGTGTGGAACTAACCAATCAAGCTCTGACTTATCCATATTATTTGCAGCTAATGTGTCTTTAACTAGCTTAGAAAGCTGAGTTACTGCCACTTTAAAGACTTCGTTGCCCGCCATGTGCAGCCATTTATCTGAATCACCGCCACGCTCAGGAACTTCTAAGCTTAGAAGCTCACCGTATTTACCATCAGAGTAAATATGAGTAGACAAAATACCTGGCTCTTCGCTTGCGCCTACAACCACCGCGCCTGCTGCATCACCAAATAGGATGATAGTAGAGCGGTCAGTCGGATCACAGGTTTTTGACAGTGCATCTGCACCAATTACCAAAACGTTTTTACACATGCCAGTCTTGATATGTTGATCAGCAACAGACAGTGCGTATACAAAACCAGAACACGCGGCAGCTAAATCAAACGCAGGGCAACCTTTGATACCAAGCTTACCTTGTACCTGACATGCCGAAGACGGGAATGTGTGGCTACTGCTGGTTGTCGCAACAATGATTAAGTCGATATCTTCTTTATCGATACCCGCCATTTCAATGGCATTCTCAGCAGCGTAAAACGCCATATCCGCAACGGTTTCGTTTTCCGCTGAAATACGACGCTCTTTAATACCTGTTCTAGCAACGATCCACTCATCGCTAGTCTCTACCATTTTCTCTAAGTCTGCGTTAGTACGCACCTGAGATGGCAAGTAGCTGCCAGTACCTAAAATTTTGCTATACATGAAGACTAATAATGCCTCTCGAGTAAAACCGCTTCCAAACGATCGCTAATGCGGCTGGGGACTTGTCGTTTGACCTCGTGTACTGCTTCACCAATCGCGTTGACGACAGCAGATACATCAGCACTTCCATGACTTTTAATGACAATGCCGCGCAATCCTAACAAACTTGCGCCGTTATACTGGTCGGGGTTCAAGGTTTTTAATTCAGTAAATAACTCAGAAAACAACATTCTGGCTATCCAACCCTTTATTGTTGAAGCCATCATGCGCGTTTTTAGCTTATCAATAAAGAGCTGAGCCGTACCTTCGCACGTTTTTAAGCAGACATTGCCCACAAAACCATCACATACGACGACATCAGCTGCATCTTGAAGTAATTGATTACCTTCAATATAGCCTATGAAGTTGACAGACTGAGTATTAGACAACATTTCAGCACATCGTTTTACAAGGTCATTACCTTTAATTTCTTCTGCACCGATATTCAAAATAGCGACACGTGGAGCGCGACCTAAATGTTGTTCCGCTAATGCACTGCCCATTACAGCAAACTGAAACAGTGAGTCTGCATCACTAGAAACGTTCGCTCCTAAATCAAGCATCCATGTACGGTTGCCAGAAGCTGTAGGTAAAGCTGAAACTAATGCAGGCCTATCAATACCAGGAAGTAGTTTGAGTCTGAAACGAGATAGCGCCATTAGTGCGCCAGTGTTACCACCACTCACACAAGCATCAGCCTGTGATTCGGCAACCAGATCGATAGCGGCACGCATTGAGCTACCCTGACTGTTACGTAAGGCTAGTGAAGGTTTTTCAGAATTGGAAATAACTCGATCACAATGCTGGATACTCAAACGAGAATCAGGCATTCGACCTAATGAAGATAATTGAGATGTGATCGCGTTTCGATCACCTATTAGAATGACTTTTAGCTCTGGGAAATACGACAGTGCCTGCACGGCGGCAGGCACTGTTACACGAGGACCGAAGTCTCCGCCCATTGCATCAAGCGCAACGGTTAGATTTTGCAAAGGTCAACCTTACTTGTTGATAACCTTTTTGCCGCGGTAAAAACCTTCGGCAGTCACGTTGTGACGTAGGTGAGTTTCACCTGAAGTTGCGTCTACAGAAAGTGCAGCTGTAGTTAGTGCATCGTGTGAACGACGCATGCCACGCATTGAACGTGATTTCTTGCTCTTTTGTACGGCCATTGACCCTACTCCTATGTAAATTCTTAAAGATACTTACTTATTAATGAGTTAGCTCTTTAAGTTTTTTAAAACATCAAATGGATTCGGCTTTTTATCTTCCTCAATTTCTTCAGGAAGTTCACCAAATACCAAATTATTTGAGTTAACGCTACAGTCCGCATCGTCGTGCATTGCTATTTGTGGCAATCCAAGGATGAACTCGTCTTCAACTAATTGAATCAGGTCTAACTCACCGTACTCGTTCAGATCTACCAAATCGTACTCTTCCGGTGCTTCTTCTTCACTTTTCTCACTGTAAACAGGAGTATAAGTAAATTGGACATCGCACTCATGTGCGAAAACCTCATTACAACGTTGACACTCTAAATCGACTTCGACGTTAGCTTTACCAGAGATAACGACTAATCGTTGTTCATCAAGCCCAAATGACATTGAGACTTGCGCGTCACGTTTTACGCCTTCAGTTGTTTCGGTTAAACGCTTTAAAAGACTTACTTGGATGATACCATCCATATCAAGTCGTTTTTGAGCCGTTCTTGCCGGATCAACTGTACGCGGTATTTTTTCCTTTTGCATAGGGCGCGAATCTTATCTTCCAAATCATGTTTAGTCAAAGGAAATGGCAAAAAAATTGTACTTTCCTACCTTTCCTATTCAGAGCATTATGAATAGCAGGACAAGTTACGTTATCCTGAGATAAATGCTTCCGTGAATTGTAAATTAAAATGAAAAATTACCAACTAGTTTTGGCCTCTACCTCACCATTTAGGCAAGAGATCCTCAAAAAACTGCAGTTAAGCTTCATTACAGCTAAGCCAGACTGCGATGAGACACCATTTCCAGAAGAAACACCTCAACAGTTAGTAATGCGCCTTGCAGAGACTAAAGCCAAGTCTTGTGCTGTAGAGCAACCAAGCTTAGTGATTGGTTCCGATCAAGTGTGTGTGATTGACGAAGAGATCATTGGGAAACCTCATACTCGTGAAAAAGCCATCGAACAGTTATCTAGCCAAAGCGGTAAGAGCATCACTTTCTACACTGGGATAACCGTATGGAACAGTGAAACAAATATAGCAGACACTCGCTTAGATACCTTCATCGTGCATTTCCGTGATTTAACACAGCAGCAGATCATTGCTTATGTTGAGAAAGAACAACCTTATTACTGTGCTGGAAGTTTTATGTGTGAAGGGTTAGGCATCGCGTTATTTAAGCAAATGGAAGGTAAAGACCCGAATACATTGATCGGTTTACCTCTTATCGACCTAGTCGACATGCTTGAAAATCAAGGAATGGACGTACTTTAGTATTTAATGAATAAAGTGACTAACGAATAAAATCTAAAAAGGTTGACGAACATCGTCAACCTTTTAGAGGAATCAAAAATGGAGAGTATCCCTCTCGTATCTTATTTTAATTTACGCAAGCCACTGAGTGCTTTTTCAAGCCTCGCTTCCATTGGCGCTGAGATATCCATCTTCTCTTCACTACCTGGGTGTATGAACTTGATGTTCGCTGCATGTAGGAACAGACGATCAAGACCAACCTTGCCAGTGTATGCATCAAAACGACGATCACCATAGCGATCATCCCAAGCAATTGGGTGACCAGTATACTGAGCATGCACTCGAATTTGGTGAGTGCGACCCGTAATAGGACTTGCTTGGATCAACGTTGCATCTTGGAACTTTTCTAAAACCTTAAAGCGAGTTTCAGATGCTTTACCATTTGGGTTCACACGCACAATACTGTTTACTTCATTTTTCAGTAATGGAGCATTAACCACCTTACAGCTATTTTTCCACTCTCCCATCACCAGAGCAAAATAATACTTCTGTACCGTTTTTTCACGAAACTGTGCTTGAAGATGTCTTAAAGCTGAACGCTTCTTCGCAACGAGTAAAATACCTGATGTATCTCTATCAATACGATGAACCAACTCAAGGAAGCGAGCATCAGGTCTTAAAGCTCTTAATGCTTCAATTGCACCAAACTTCAAGCCGCTACCGCCATGAACCGCCGTACCCGATGGTTTATTCAGAATCAACATATGATCATCTTCATGGATGATGCATCGTTCCAATTCCGAAACCTTATTGAGTTTAGTGCTTGGCACACTGTCTTCAACTTTTTCTTCAATGGTTACAGGCGGAATACGAACTAAATCACCTGCTTTTAGTTTGTATTCTGCCTTAATGCGTTTTTTATTTACACGCACTTCTCCCTTACGCACAATTCTATAAACCATGCTTTTAGGGATGCTTTTTAATTGGTTGCGTAAGAAGTTATCAATACGCTGACCAGCCATATCTTCGTCGATTTCGACAAATTGGACTTTAGTTCTAATTTCACTCATCTGGTTAGTGTACCACTGTCAATGTTGATAATTGAGAGTTTCTTCCAACTTTTCTAGCAGATTTTAGCCGTTCCGCATGATTCGTTTATTACACTTGTTTGATTTTTAGAACAAAAAACAATCAAAAACATGACTTCACACACACATAAGCATTTATTTATCTTATAAACAATGAGTTAGAGCTATCAAAATTTAAACAAAACCCTTTTTTTTACCGCATTCCGACAAAGCAGATTGCTGTGTTTAACGACCGCTGCTATAGTTCACAGCTGCTATAAGTGGTTTGACTATTATTTAAACAGCTAACCATCCAAAGCAAACAAATGAGTAGATGCCTTAGATTAGATAGTGCTGCAATCGGCGTAAGACACCATCAACTAGGTTCCTTGTCGCTCTACTCACGTAAACTCATGCTGAGTATTCACCGCCACATCGCGGATCATAGACTTTTATCTATGATGACTGACGTGCCCACGAGCATCCCTCTCCAGCCGGGAGGCTGCACTGATAAAGCCATGGGATCAGGCACCATGAGAAACGAACAAAGCGGCAACAATAATTATGAAAATAAAGAAAAGACAATGAGAATTTCTAAATGAAAAGAATGTTAATCAACGCAACTCAAAAAGAAGAGTTGCGTGTCGCTTTGGTTGATGGCCAGCGATTATTCGATCTAGATATCGAAAGTCCTGGACACGAATCAAAAAAAGCGAATATCTACAAAGGACGTATTACTCGTATTGAACCAAGCCTAGAAGCGGCATTTGTTGATTACGGTGCAGAACGTCACGGTTTCCTCCCTCTTAAAGAAATTGCCCGCGAATACTTCCCTGAAGGTTATACATACCAAGGCCGTCCTAGCATTAAAGAAGTGCTAAAAGAAGGTCAAGAAGTTATCGTACAAGTTGAAAAAGAAGAACGTGGTAGCAAAGGTGCTGCATTAACAACGTTCATCTCTTTAGCTGGTAGTTACTTAGTTCTTATGCCAAACAACCCTCGCGCAGGTGGTATTTCTCGCCGTATCGAAGGTGATGAGCGTACACAACTGAAAGCAGCATTAAGCACTCTTGAGCTTCCTCAAGGCATGGGCTTAATTGTTCGTACTGCTGGCGTTGGTAAAAGTGCAGAAGAGCTTGAGTGGGATTTAAACGTTCTACTGAATCACTGGGGTGCGATCAAACAAGCATCTGATTCAAATTCAGCTCCTTTCCTAATTCACCAAGAAAGTAACGTAATTGTTCGCGCAATTCGTGATTATCTACGTCGTGATATTGGCGAGATTCTAATCGACAGCAATACTATCTTTGAACGTGCACAAGCGCATATTCAGTTAGTTCGCCCAGATTTCATGAATCGCGTTAAGAAATACGATGGTGAAGTACCTCTATTTAGCCACTACCAAATCGAAAGCCAGATTGAATCAGCTTTCCAGCGTGAAGTTCGCCTTCCTTCAGGTGGTTCAATCGTAATCGACCCAACAGAAGCTCTAACTTCTATCGATATCAACTCTGCTCGAGCAACAAAGGGCGGCGATATCGAGGAAACAGCGCTAAACACTAACCTAGAAGCAGCCGATGAAATTGCTCGTCAATTACGTCTACGTGACCTAGGTGGTCTTGTTGTTATCGATTTCATCGACATGACTCCAGTTCGTCACCAACGTGAAGTAGAGAGCCGTCTACGTGATGCCGTTCGTTTAGATCGCGCACGTGTACAGATTGGTCGAATTTCTCGATTTGGTCTTCTAGAGATGTCTCGACAACGCTTGAGCCCATCACTAGCAGAAGCAAGCCACCACATTTGTCCTCGTTGTACAGGTACTGGCGTTGTTCGTGATAACGAATCTCTAGCACTTTCAGTTTTACGTTTGATCGAAGAAGAAGCTCTGAAAGACAACACAGCACAAGTACTTGCAGTTGTGCCTGTACCTATCGCCTCTTACCTTCTGAATGAAAAGCGACGCTCAGTAAATCATATTGAGAAAAGCCAAGAAGTTAAGATTACGGTAGTACCGAATTCAGACATGGAAACACCTCATTTTGAAGTAATCCGTGTACGTGAAGGCGAAGAATTCGACTTACTTTCTTACCTACTTCCTCAAAAACTTGACGCGCTAAAAGAAGCCGAAAGTAAAGAACCAGTAGTTGTTGACGTGAAGCCTAAGAAACTTGAAGAGCCAGCTCTGAAAGGTTTTGCAGCTCCTGCTCAATCAGCTCCAACACCAGCTCCTGCTCCAAAAGCTGCTGCTCCTGAAAAGAAAGCAGAAGCGACAGAACAAGAGCCTGGTCTAATTGGTCGATTCTTTAAAGCAATCAGCAGCTTCATTTTTGGCTCATCTCAAGAAGAGAAAGTTGAAGAGAAAGTTGAAGAGAAACCACAAGAAAAACGTCAACAAGGTAACCGCCAACGTCGTGAACGTAACGATAACCGTCGTCGTAATCAACGTGGTGATAACCGTAATGAAAATCGCGATAATCGTGATAACAAGCGTCGTCGTAAACCAGTTCGCGATGAGAAGCAGGTTCATGAAGATAAACCTGAAGAGCTAAAAGAAAGTGCTCCTCAGCAAAATCGCCAGCCTCGTAAGCCTAAACAAGATCGCCGCAACAAGCAGCGTGATGAGCAACCATCGAAATTAGCTGAAGAAGGTCTACAACTAGCTGCAGATGCACAAGCTGATGCTCCTAAAGTAAAAACTGAAGCTAAAGCTGCGAAAATTAAAGAACGTCGTCAGCGTCGTAAATTGAACAAGCAGGTTCGAATCAAAGATCAACAGGCAAGCAGCACTGAAGAAGAGCCGCTAGAAACACCTGTAATGATTGCAGAACAGGTTGAGGCTGTAGAGAAAAATGTTGCTGAAACACAACAGAAAAAAGCTGTAGATCAAGTTGAATCGACTCAAGTTGATGCTGATCAAGCGGAACAAGAAGAACCGAAGCAACGCCGCAACCGCCGCTCACCACGTCACTTACGTGCAAGTGGTCAGAGACGTCGTCGTGGTCGTGATCGCAAACCAAACCCATTCCGCCTTCGTAAAGGTGGCGTAGCATCTCCAGAGATGGCTATGGGTAAAGTAATGCCACGTTTCATTGAAAAGCCTCATCATAAGCAACAGCCACAAATTGATGCAGTTGAAGTAGCTGTTCTTGCTGAAACGTTACCTGTAGAGACTAATGTTGTAGCAGATACAGCAATTGAAGTACCAGCTTCTGTAGAAGTAAAAGACATTCAAATGCAAACGTCTGTTGAATCAGCTGAGTCGAAGGATACTGTAACAGCAGAAGCTGTTGTTGAGACTCCTTCAGCGCCTGAAGCTGTAATAGCTGAAGCTCCTGTTTCTACTGCTGAAAATGCAGAAGAAGTAACAGTTGAAAATACTGCAATTGAAGCTGACATCGCCGAAGACAGCAACGTTGAAGTTGAAACTCCACAGACTGAAGAAGTAATCGAAAACGTTAACGTTGAAATTACATCTTCTGAAACTGAAGAGCTTAAACCAACAATTGAAGTTGAAGCTCCTGTTGAAGTTAAGGTATCTACTGACGTTGAAACGACTGTAGCTACTCCTGCGAAGAAACAAGCAGGTTCACCAATGACTAAAGCTCCTGGTCCTCAAGAGATTAAAGAGATACAAGTCGTTGCAGCTCCATTCCGCACAGAACGATATGTGTCGAAAGGTGCTGGTAGCCAAGTAGCTAAAAATTCTGCTGGCGCAGGTATGACTAAACCTCAATACTAATTTATTGAAAGGTTAGTTCGTTAAATGAAAAAGGGCTGCTTATATTAAGCAGCCCTTTTTATATCCACTATTCCGATAAGTAATATCAGATATATTGTCCAAAATAGGGTTCAACCTTGAACTTAGTCACATTTTTGGGTAGCATTCGCGCACTTATCTTTTCGACACTTAGCTATTGCCGCTCTTTTCCATCACTGTTTAGCTTGCAATACACTCGTGTCGGTAAACCCATTTTAAGCATAGCTGAGCACACATGTTCGAATTCCCACAATTTTCAAAGCACTCTGTAAAGAATGACGTGCTTTCAGGCCTTACTGTAGCACTAGCTCTAGTTCCTGAAGCCGTTGCATTTGCATTTGTTGCTGGTGTAGACCCAATGGTTGGTCTGTACGCAGCATTCATCGTAGGCTTCATTACTTCCATTTTTGGCGGTCGTCCAGGTATGATCTCTGGTGCAACTGGCGCAATGGCAGTTGTAATGGTGAGTTTAGTCGCAACTCACGGTGTTCAATACCTTTTTGCTGCCATTATGATGGCTGGTATCTTACAAATTGCCGCTGGCGTATTTAAGCTTGGTAAATTCATTCGTATCGTACCGCACCCTGTAATGATCGGTTTTGTGAATGGTTTGGCAATTGTTATCTTCCTTGCTCAACTTGGTCAATTCAAGGCTCCAGATGTTACTGGCGCATTAACTTGGCTACCAAGCGGTCAAATGACACTGATGTTAGGTCTGGTAGCACTAACAATGGCTATCATCCACTTCCTGCCTAAAGTGACAACAGCAGTACCTTCGTCTTTGGTTGCTATCGTGACAGTAACGGCGCTAGTGGTTGGCTTAGACCTTGATACTCGCACGGTTGTAGACTTCCTACGAACAATGTCTGGTGATGAAGCCGCTACGCTTGCAGGCTCACTTCCAACATTCTCAATTCCAGCAGTTCCATTCACGCTAGAAACATTACAGATCATCTTCCCTTATGCACTTATCCTAGCTGCGATTGGTTTGATTGAGTCTCTACTGACTCTGACAGTGCTAGATGAGATGACAAACACTCGTGGTCAATCTAACCGCGAATGTGTCGGTCAAGGTATGGCTAACGTTACCTGTTCAGTATTTGGTGCGATGGGTGGTTGTGCGATGATCGGTCAATCAATGATCAACGTAAACTCAGGTGGTCGTGGTCGTCTTTCTGGTATCGTTGCCGCTGTTGCACTCCTGATGTTCATCCTGTTTGGCTCTGCTCTTATCGAAATGATTCCTCTAGCAGCGCTAGTGGGTGTGATGTTTATGGTTGTTATTGGTACATTTGAGTGGGCTACATTTAAACTTGCTCGTCGTGTTCCTAAGCAAGATTTCTTCGTTATTGTGTTAGTAACTGTTGTTACAGTACTTACTGACCTAGCAGTAGCAGTAGCGGTAGGTGTAATTGTTTCTGCACTAATGTTCGCATGGCAACATGCTAAACATATCTATGCAGACAAAGCAGTAAATGCTGAAGGTTCAAAAGAATACAAAGTTAATGGTCCAATTTTCTTTGGTTCTACAGCAAACTTCTTAGAGTTGTTTGACGCAACAAATGACCCACAAGATGTCATCATAGACTTTGCTAACTCTCGTGTAACCGATCACTCTGCTATCGAAGCTATCGATACTATTGCTGATCGTTACGCAGTATTGGGCAAAACACTGCACCTTCGCCACCTAAGCCAAGACTGTGTAGCTATGCTGCATAAAGCGGGTAGCTTAGTTGAAGCGAATATTGCTGAAGACCCAATCTACAAAGTAATGTCTAAGTAAATTAGATTGATTTGTTAGTAAAATGCCGGCTTTGATGCCGGCATTTTTGTATCTGTAAGATCTAAAGCGAGTCTAATATCGCGTCACTCGATTCTTCTATTAAATCCAAGACCTGCTCAAAACCATCCCCCTCCCCGTAATATGGATCGGGAATCTCCTGATAATTCGAAGTTCCAAAGCTCAAGAATAGAGCCAGTTTATATTTGAGATGATCTGGGCACAGTTGTTCTAAGTCCGTTAAGTTAGCATTATCCGCTGCTAGTATCAGATCAAACTTATCAAAATCATCCAGTATGACTTTTCTTGATGTAATGCCTTTAAAGCTATAACCTCGCTTTTCGCCAGCTGCTTTTGAGCGACGGGAAGCCAATAGTGCCAGCTGAATCAATGAATACATCAATACCAAGCGTTTCAGATTTGCTTCTTAGCACAGCTTCCCCAGTCGGTGAACGACATATATTCCCCATACACACTACTAGTATCTTCTTCATCTCTAATCACCTGTTCTTCCGATGGTTTTTGCTTGAGTTAACTTAAGCTATGATAAGAACAATCACAAATTAAAAGGATTGGATATGTCGAACGAAGACAACAAAGAGCAGCGCCACAAGGCTCGTCAGCAAAAAGTAAAAGAACAAGTAGATGCCCGTGTTGCAGCAGCTCAAGAAGTAAAAGGTCTTCTACTCGTGATTACTGGTAATGGTAAAGGTAAATCCACTTCTGGGTTCGGAACTATTACACGCGCCGTTGGTCATGGTAAAAAATGTGCCGTTGCTCAGTTTGTTAAAGGAACGTGGGATAACGGCGAAAAGAACGTTCTTCAAAAGCTCGATGTAGAATTTCAAGTTATGGGTACAGGCTTTACTTGGGAAACTCAAAACAAGACTCAAGATATTGAAGCCGCGCAGCGAGTATGGAAGGAATGTCAGCGTATGCTAGCTGATGAATCCATTGATGTAATTCTATTTGATGAGCTGACTTACATGGTGAGTTACGGATATATCGAACTGGATGAAGTAGTAGAAGCTCTGAACAATCGCCCAAAGATGCAGTCGGTAATCATTACTGGGCGTGGTGCGCATCGAACACTAACTGAAATGGCAGATACTGTTTCAGAAGTTCGTAATGTTAAGCATGCTTTTGAATCGGGTGTGAAAGCATTACAAGGTGTCGACTGGTAAGTCGTTTTATCTCAAGCTTTTGTTATAAAGTGGTAATGAGTTCTAATTTGTAATAAGTGTGTTTCTTAGAATTGACTAACCATAAGTATGAGACCAACTCGCTCTGGTTACATATACAAAAAAGCGTCATTCCCAACCAAAAGGAATGACGCTTTTAATTCAGCTAGGCAGTGAAGTTGTTAATTAAACAAACCTTTCAACAAGCCATTTACAGCTTCTCTGGTCTTCTCGTCTTTGATTTTATCGCCGTATTTCTCGTCAAGTTTTTCTAAACCACGATCAATCTCTTTCTGTGCTTTTTGTTTTAACACATCATCAAAAACCAATGAAAACTTAGGTTCAGCCCATGCACCTGTGATCTGAATTGGGATTGTTACATCTTTTAAGTCATCAATACTTTTACCACCCTGCCCTTCCAACGAACCAACAATCGATGTTCTTACTAAGAAATCTACGGTTTCATTGATGAAGTTCGCTTTACCGTCACCAGTAATGCGAAGGAATGGGGATTGCATTGATAAGTCATTGGTTGAAACCCAACCTTTATCCACTTTTAATGTCGCTTTCATCGCGCTGAAGTCCGTCTTCTGAGCGCCTTCAACATTATCAACCTTCTCACCTTTAATTTTGGCGTAGTTTTCTCGAATCAGTTGAGCAACGTTGATGCCATTAACCGCGCCATCTTCAAAGTTAACCGCGATGGTACCAACTAAGTTCTTCTTAATACCTGTAGGAGTAAGGCTACTACCTTTAACGTTAACATCGATATTACCTGTGCCTTCCAGCATATCGTTGCTCGCAACATCCACTAGCAATGGCTGAACTTTTACGCCTTTTATCTGTTTCTTTGCCGTATAAGTTGCCGGAGTTTTACGTGCATCTAACTTAGCAGTTGCAGAAATGGAACCTTGATAAAGATTCGAAGTAAATGATGTCAGTTTCGCAACTCCACGATTAACCGAAAATGCTGTTTTTACATTTTGCATCTTTGCGTTATTCGCTTTGAACTTATCGATAGTGATGGCACCTTTCACATCTAACGTTTTTAATGCTGATAAATCAGGTTCTACTTCTTTAGCAGCTGCGTTACTTGTGTCTGACACAGGCTCTGAAGTTTCTGCAGCCGCGGTTTCGGCTGTATTACCTAATCCCAAGAATTCATCTAAATCAATATTTGGGCTATGCAAAGAAAAACGCACTTTAGGAATTTCAGATAAAGTGACATCCGCTTTCCCATTCAATGCAATTGAGTTCGCTTGTAGCTTTTCTAAGACAAAACTCAAATGGCTTTTGCCTAAATCAAAACTTAAGTCTGATAACATATCCACTTTCATTGGAGACTGAGGAAGCGTATCACCTTTAAATGTCGAATCTAGCGTTAGCTTATTCAATGTTACCTTTGATATAGCACTATCAACAGTTAGTTCACCACCACCTTTCATGTCTAGCTCTAAATCAGCAGCTTGACCAATTACCGCGTAAGACAGTTGGTTTACTTTATCGAATTCGAAGGTATCTAAACCAATCTTGGCAGATTCAATGGAAGTTGATGGATCATTAAATGAGGCATCAAGTTCGATATTACGTAATGCATAGCTTGCAAAGCCTTGCGCCAACTTGAAATCAGCACTGCCAGTTGCGGAGAACGTTTGTTGATTATTTTCACCCGATGCAGCGAATGTTGCTGTCGTCCAAGTATCCACTGCAAATTCGGACAGATTAAGAGCGACATCATAAAGCTTCGTGAAAGAACCAGTTTGCTTATCACTCATTTCAAACAAGGCATTTGATACAGTTACGCCAGCTAAATTAATAGTCCAACCAGAAGCTGCCGAGGATGACTCTTGTGAAGACACCTCTTGCTGAGAGGCTGAGTCTGTCGCGGCTTGTTCTGTAGTTACTGAGTCTTCCGACGTTTGAGCTTGGGTCAAAGCATCAATATTTTTACGACCATCTTTCAGAGTTTCCAGATAAAACTCAGCACCATCTAAGGTAATGTTGCCAATTTCAAGTTGATTACTGAATAATGGAGTCACTGAAACATCAACCCCAACAGTATCAACCTTAAATAAATTCGGTTGTGTAAAACCTGGAGGGTTGCGTAATTCGGTTTGACCTAGTTCAAAACCAATCGATGGGAAGAATTGCCAACTGATATCGCCTTCAATCACTAGGTCTAGACCTGTGTGTTTCTGAGCTTGTTCAACAATTAATGGCTTAAATTGATTGGGGTTCACTAACAGCACTAGCGCCAGAATTGCTGCAATAACAACAAACACTGGGACAGCTATGAAAATGAGTAGTTTCTTCATCCGCATATTCCTTGCTTAGATTCCAAAAGAAAGTGGCACTATAAAAGTGCCACTGATTCGTTAAAAAATAAAGCTAAGTGAGTCACTTAGGCTAAAAATTTATTCGATTAAGATTTCAAAAGCTTTGCAATGTGTGCTTTTAGCACATCAATCGCGATGCGGTTCTTACCACCACGAGGAACAATAATGTCCGCATGCTGCTTTGATGGCTCAATAAACTGCATGAACATTGGGCGAACCGTTTGTTGATATTGCTTAAGTACTGAATCCATTGTACGACCACGCTCTTCTACATCTCGCTTAACACGGCGAAGTAAACAGATATCTAGCGGAGTATCCATGAATACACTTGCATGCATAAGATCACGTAAACGTGGGTCTGTTAGCAACAAAATACCTTCAAGGATAATCACTTTCTTAGGCGTTAGTGTCGTTGTCTCAGAAGTACGAGTGTGTTCTGAATAGCTGTACTCAGGCACTTCGACTGCTTCACCTTTAATCAACTTCTGTAAATGTTCACATAAAAGGTCATGATCTAGAGCACTTGGGTGATCGTAGTTTGTTTTAACACGCTCTTCCATACTCAAGTGACTTTGGTCGCTGTAGTAGCAATCTTCCGTGATAACACCAATTTGATGGTCGCCTACTTTTTCGCGTAGCTCATTATAAATCGTACTAGCAATCAGACTTTTTCCTGAAGCTGAAGCGCCAGCGATACCTACGATTACACATTGATTATTATCAGACATTACTTTGCACCCGATATGGTTTGGTGATGGGATTAGATAAACCGCCTGATTATAGGGGCTAAGCTCTCTAGATTCTAGTCGCCATTGCCCCAATTTTCCTGCAATTAAAGGTTCTGAATTAATTTAATAAAGACAAACGTTTGCGTTTAAGTTAAGCCTTAGTTAACGAGTGTATATTATTCAACCATTGAGAAATTAATTGCCTCTGGCTTTGCTTTTCCAGACCAATACATTTTGCTGCTTATGGACTCTGCAAGTTCGAGGTATTGACGTGTATGTTCACTATCTGGTCGGCGCTCTACTGTTGGAACTCCCGCATCGATATCCTGGCGCATATCTATATGCAATGGAATTTGAGCTAAAATATCCAGACCATATTCTTTAGACATCACTTCACCGCCACCTTGCCCAAAGATGTGCTCTTTCTCACCGCAATGGCTGCAAATGTGGTAACTCATATTTTCAACAATCCCAACAACAGGTACATTCACCTTATCAAACATTGCCACCCCTTTCCGGGCATCTGCCAGAGCTAAATCTTGAGGAGTGGTAACAACAACCGCTCCTGTCACCGGGATTTGTTGAGAGAGTGTCAGCTGAATATCACCAGTACCTGGCGGCATATCGATCACAAGATAATCTAAATTAGGCCATAACGTTTCATTGACGAGCTGAGCCAAGGCTTTAGATGCCATAGGTCCACGCCATATCGCCGCTTCATCTTGTGATACTAGATAGCCGATGGAGTGTGTAAAGATTCCATGTGACTCAATTGGAATCATCCACTTATTTTCACGAACTTCTGGCTTTGCATCGATTTTACCTAACATCATAGGAACTGACGGTCCGTAGACATCAGCATCGAGTAACCCAACTTTTGCACCAGACTTTGAAAGTGCTAATGCAAGGTTCACTGATGTAGTTGATTTACCTACGCCGCCTTTTGCCGATGTCACCGCTATTACATTTTTCACGCCTTTCAAGGCTGCAGGGACAGTTGTTTCTAAAGCAGAAGGCTTCACTTGGATTTTAAATTGGAAATTAGCAACTTGTTGATTCTTAATTTGAGCTTTAATCCAAGTTTCTAATTCTTGTTCAAGTGAACGACATGCAAATGGGACCGCGATATTAAATACACCGTTTGGAGTAACAGTGATAATTGAAGAGTGACTTGCCCAATCAGCAACCAAGCTTGGGTGTTCAAATTCATTCAACCATGAGCAAAAATCTTGCTTAGAATTAAAGTTACGCATATGGACTCCTTTTTTATTTATGCTAACACCCAGTAAAGAAAGACTGAACCCTTAAAAAACTAGGGGATTCAACCCTCTGATACCTTGGCGTATCACACGTTATAAAGTAGTATTACTCATCAAATTTATACCTATCAAAAAGCGAAATATTAAGTATGGCAACTGATCCAAGAAACGTTTCTTCAAGGGAACTGCTGGTAACTTGTGCGCTTCCGTACGCTAACGGCTCAATTCACCTTGGTCATATGCTTGAGCATATCCAAGCTGATATCTGGGTTCGATACCAGCGTCTACGTGGCAACACTGTAAACTTTATCTGTGCAGACGATGCTCATGGCACGCCAATTATGCTTAAAGCTCAACAGATGGGTATCACGCCAGAAGAAATGATCGCAGCTGTTAGTGCAGAGCACCAAAAAGACTTTGCTGGCTTTGATATCAGCTTTGATAACTATCACAGCACACACAGTGAAGAAAACCGTGAACTGGCTTCTCACATCTATCTAGAACTTAAAAAGAACGGCTTTATTTCTAGCCGTACTATTTCTCAGCTTTTTGATCCTGAGAAAGAGATGTTCCTGCCAGACCGCTTCGTGAAAGGTGCTTGCCCTAAGTGTAAGTCAGAAGACCAGTACGGTGATAACTGTGATAACTGCGGTGAGACATACAGCCCAACTGAGCTAATTAACCCTAAATCTGCAGTTTCTGGCGCAACTCCAGTAATGAAAGACTCAGAACACTTCTTCTTCGACCTACCTCAGTTCGAAAGCATGCTTAAAGAGTGGACTCGTTCTGGATCTCTACAAAATGAAACTGCTAACAAAATGCAGGAATGGTTCGAGTCTGGCTTACAACAGTGGGATATCTCACGCGATGCGCCTTACTTTGGCTTCGAGATCCCAGGCGAAAAAGACAAGTTCTTCTACGTATGGCTAGACGCTCCTGTTGGCTACATGGCTTCTTTCAAGAATCTATGTGATAAGCGTGACGATCTAAACTTTGACGATTACTGGAAGAAAGACAGTACAACTGAGCTTTACCACTTCATCGGTAAAGACATTGTTTACTTCCACAGCCTATTCTGGCCTGCAATGCTAGAAGGCGCTGGTTTCCGTAAGCCAAACAATGTATTCGTACATGGCTACGTAACGGTAAATGGCGCGAAGATGTCTAAGTCAAAAGGCACATTCATCAAAGCAAGTACGTACCTAAACCACTTAGACCCTGAATGTCTACGTTACTACTACGCTGCGAAATTAAATAGCCGCATTGATGACCTTGATCTTAACCTTGAAGACTTCACTCAACGTGTAAACGCTGACGTAGTAAACAAGATTGTTAACCTGGCATCTCGTAACGCTGGCTTCATCACTAAGCGTTTTGAAGGCAAACTTGCTGCTGAATTTGCAGAACCTGAGCTATACAACGAATTCGTTTCTGCTGCTGAGCGTATCGGTGAGTTATACGAAACTCGTGAATTTAGCCGTGCTATCCGCGAAATTACTGCACTAGCTGATAAAGCTAACCAGTACATTGATGAGAAAGCACCTTGGGTTCTTGCGAAAGAAGAAGGCAAAGAGAAAGAACTTCAAGAAGTTTCTTCTGTCGGTATTAACTTATTCCGCGTACTAATGGCTTACCTGAAACCAGTTATGCCAGAGCTTGCGGCTCGTACTGAAGCTTTCTTAAACGAAGAGCTAACGTGGGAAGGTGTTGCTACTCCACTAACTGATCACGAAATCACTAAGTTCAAAGCATTATTTAGCCGTATTGACCCTAAGAAAGTGGAAGCAATGATCGAGTCTTCTAAAGAAGATGCAGCAGCAGAAGCAGCAGCGAAAGAAAAAGCTGAAGCTGAAAAAGAGCAAGCAAGCCAAACTGAGCTAGACAAAGAACCAGTCGCAGAAGAGATTGAATTCGATGCATTTGCAGCAGTAGATATGCGTATTGCTCGTATCATCTCTTGTGAAGAAGTACCAAAAGCAAATAAATTACTGAAGTTCCAACTGGACATCGGTGGTGAGACTCGACAAGTATTCTCTGGTATCAAATCAGCATACAAACCTGAAGAGCTAGAAGGCAAGCTAACTGTAATGGTGGCAAACCTAAAACCTCGTAAGATGAAGTTTGGTATGTCTGAAGGTATGATCCTAGCAGCGGGTCCTGGTGGCAGTGATTTATGGATCCTTGAGCCACACGAAGGTGCCCAACCAGGCATGCGTGTAATGTAATTCTGATTTCAGTCAGGTAGAAAAACACACATAGCAAAATCCCTAATACATTTTTAACTTGAAAAGGTTACTAAGCATTGGGGATTTTTTATATCTACCGAAAATAGACGTTCTCTGTTAGAGTCCCCGTCAACTATGCTAAGTAAAGTATGAGATGGTTTATCGAAAGCAATACTCAGATCGACCCTCTTTACTCTCTAAACCTTTTTAGGACTCCCCCTGTGACTAACAACGAAATCCTGCGTCGTATCCAACACGCGTTGAACCTCAAGAACGCTCAAATCATCAAAGCTTGTGAGCAAGCAGATGTAACTGTTGCTCATGATCAAGTGAACAACTGGCTAAAAGATAGCAGCGACAAGTCCTTTTCCAAAATGAAAGATAAAGAGCTGGCTATTTTCTTGAACGGTTTCATTAATCTAAAGCGCGGCAAGAAAGAAGGCGACCAACCAAAGCCTGAAGTTGAACTAACGAATAACATGATTTTCATGAAACTGCGTATTGCATTGAATATGAAAGCTGAAGATGTGCTAGATGTACTAGAAGTGGTTGGCATCAGCCTAAGTAAGTACGAAATCGGTGCTTACTTCCGTAAACCAAACAACAAGAACTACAAAGTATGTGAAGACCTATTACTTTGTGACTTTTTAAATGGTGTTCAATTCACTAACCGCCCTGATTCTGAAGAATTCGCTGGTTAGTAAAAAGCTAAACTGAAAACGGCGAGATAATCATATCTCGCCGTTTTTATATCTGTTATCGCTGCTTTATAAACTAAGCTTTAAGAATACAAGCTAGGTTATAGAAATTAGCTGTCGTCTTCAGTAAAGTTCGTTGGAAGCGTAGTTTTCATTTGATTCCAAATGTGTGAGCTTGCGATTCCGTATTGACGAATAACAACAGGAAGTTGCTCTCTATCACCCTTTTCACACAGTTCAAACAAGTCACGATAAAACGCCATAGCTAAATCACGAGCTTCTGGGTTCGAGAAATAGTAGCTACCAACACGATCGTAAAGCTTTCTCACACCATTGAAAATCAAACCGTAGATTTGGTTGCCAGAATGGAAAGCCAAACGTTGGAACAACATGTAATCGTAAAAGTTGAATGTCTTAGCGACTAAAATAGACTGACGTTTCTCTTCATCTTTTTCACCATCATCTTTTACCGCTTGCTTTATTTTGTCAGCATACGGTGATGACTCAAGAAACTCATCCCAATTCGGTGCTGCTAAAAGAGCTTCACAAGATTCAATCACGCTGGTAATTGTACGTTCAGAATTCTCTTTATTAGATTTAAATGCGTAACGCATAAAGATAGGACTGATGTTTGTACGGGCAGCAAGTAAGTCTTCAACCATTTTACTTGCATTATCAACATCCAAAGTCATCAGTGTATCAAGAATATGAAGGCCAGAAGTTTCCATGAATTGGTTAACTTTTGTTGGTTTGCCGTGTTGGATAGTCAACCAACCATCACGAGCTAAACGCTGTAACACTTCACGTAAAGTTGTTCTCGTTACACCAATCAATTCAGAAAGTTCACGCTCTGCTGGGAGAATAGAGCCTGGTGGAAAACGACCATTCCAAATGCTCTCAATAATATACTTTTCTGCAAAGCCTGCCGGGCTCTTAGCCTTAATAACCATCTAAACTTCTGTCCAATTGTAATTGTTTCGCTTTAATAAGACTCATCATACCACTAGTTAGCAATGAGCGGAAACATACTGATACTTTCGAAAGCACAATAACACAGTAGAGCTAATACTCTAACTTGCAGCACACGATTGCAGTCTCCCCACACTCTCGAAGTACGCATAAATAGACAAGTCAACAAATGTGTAACACGCATAAAACCCAATAAAATCAATACATCCAGCTCACAAAATACTATTTTTAAAATGCAATATTAAGTTGTAATAATCGTATATAATTACTTGTTAAGATGTAATTTTCAGTCATCTCAATCAAATATTGATCCTACATAGGTTTTTAAGCATTTTGCATGCTATGCTTGCGCTACTTTGATCGCGTTTCTCGACAAAAAAGTGGTATTTTTAGTGCTACAGAGTTTTTCCTGTTGACTAAATGTTATCTAAGAGTAGAGTTGCGCTCAAAAAAGAGCAGTGCTTAAGTTTCTAAGGGAGTGACTTGGCAAGACCACAAAACAATACATGGATTGTTGTTTTCCTAAGTCACTGTTAGTTATGGATATTCTCCTTTACCATATCTAGAAACTCAATTGTTGTATTGCTTGTCTATTCATCATCAACATAAAAGAGTATTAACATGCCGATGTCTCTCGGAAATGCTTTTATCAAAAACTTCCTTGGTAAAGCACCTGATTGGTACAAGATTGCCATCATCTCCTTTCTTATTATCAACCCAATTGTATTTTTCTTAGTTGACCCATTTGTTGCGGGTTGGCTGCTCGTGGTCGAATTCATCTTTACTCTAGCAATGGCGCTTAAGTGCTACCCATTACAGCCGGGTGGTTTACTTGCAATTCAAGCGGTTGCAATAGGCATGACCAAACCCGAAATGGTCTATCATGAGCTACAAGCGAACCTACCGGTACTGTTACTTTTAGTGTTTATGGTTGCTGGTATCTACTTCATGAAAGAACTTCTTCTGTTCATTTTCACGAAGATCCTGCTTGGTATTCGCTCTAAAGTGCTACTTTCAATGGCGTTTTGTGTAGCAGCTGCATTTTTATCTGCTTTCTTAGATGCACTAACTGTAATCGCCGTTGTTATCAGTGTTGCTGTTGGTTTCTACTCTATTTATCACAAAGTTGCTTCCGGCAAAGTTTCTAACTCAGCACACGACCATACTCATGATGAAGAAATTTCTGAACTGACGCGTGAAGATTTAGAAGACTACCGTGCTTTCCTACGTTCTTTACTTATGCACGCAGGCGTGGGTACTGCACTAGGTGGTGTAATGACAATGGTTGGTGAACCACAAAACCTAGTAATTGCTAAGCAGGCCGGCTGGGAATTTGGTGAGTTTATTATCCGTATGCTTCCTGTCACTCTACCTGTTTTCTTCTGCGGTATTATGACTTGTGCACTAGTCGAAAAACTAAAAATCTTTGGTTACGGTGCGGAATTGCCTAATAACGTTCGTCAAATTCTAGTTGAATTCGATAACAAAGAACGTGCAAATCGAACTAAACAAGACGTTGCTAAACTTTGGATTCAAGGTGCGATTGCAGTATGGCTAATTGTTGGTCTAGCACTTCACGTAGCTGAAGTTGGCTTGATTGGTCTTTCTGTGATTATCTTGGCAACGGCATTCACTGGTGTGATTGAAGAACACTCAATGGGTAAAGCTTTTGAAGAAGCACTACCATTTACAGCTCTTCTTGCCGTGTTCTTCTCTATTGTTGCTGTGATTATCGATCAATCACTGTTTAAACCTATCATTGATGCGGTATTGCACATAGAAGATAAAGGAACCCAACTGGCGCTGTTCTATGTAGCAAATGGTGTCTTATCTATGGTTTCTGATAATGTGTTCGTGGGTACCGTCTACATCAATGAAGTTAAAACTGCTCTTATCGACGGTGTAATCACTCGTGACCAATTTGATCTACTTGCTGTTGCAATCAATACCGGTACGAACTTACCTTCGGTAGCCACTCCTAACGGTCAAGCTGCATTCTTATTCTTACTTACTTCAGCCCTTGCACCATTAATTCGTTTATCTTACGGTCGAATGGTTATTATGGCTCTGCCTTACACTATCGTACTGGCTATTGTTGGTTTCATTGGTATTGTTTTCTTCGTCGAACCTATGACAGCATGGTTTTATGATGCAGGTTGGATTACTCACCACGTTGGTGATGCAACTGCTGTTATTTCAGGCGGTCACTAAAATTTAGGCTGCCAATCAAGCAAGCCATAAGTATCGACTCAATAAATGAGTCTCACAAATAAAAAATATTTGTTGATCAAGAAACTTATCCAAGATAAAAAGCTCTGAGTATTCAGGGCTTTTTTATTTTACTGAAAGGATTACATTTTGAGTTTTCTTACCGTCCTCAAGGACTTCTCTAAAACACGTTTATCATGGCTACTTCTACTTATATCCATCATCCTATTTGAGTCCGCTGCGCTTTTCTTTCAGCATGTGATGTTACTGGCACCATGTGTGATGTGTATTTATGAACGCGTTGCTATGTTTGGTATTGGTATAGCTGCAGCTATTGGCTTGGTAAATCCGAAGAATCCGGTTATTCGCTGGATTGGTTTGGCGGCATGGGGAGCAAGTGCTTACAAAGGTTTGACACTGTCGATGCAGCACGTGGATTACCAATTTAACCCTTCTCCCTTTGCGACTTGCGACTTGTTTGTCACATTTCCAAGTTGGGCTCCATTGAATGAATGGGTTCCGTGGGTGTTCGAAGCGTATGGCGATTGCAGTAAGGTAGTATGGCAATTCTTAGATCTTTCTATGCCACAATGGCTGGTTGTTATTTTCGCAGGTAACTTGATTGCATTGGCTGCTATTGTCATTTCACAGTTTGCTAAATCGAAATAAGCTTAAACGGAATTCATTAAAAAGCCGACACACATGTCGGCTTTTTTATAGACGTTTTTATGTATGGGTATGATTTACAAGTTATTGATTACAAGAAATCACTATCAATCACACCGCAGAGTTCTTTAAGCTTGCTCTTCTTCAACCTAACTATTCTTTCCACAGCATTGCTTGAATTTTTTACCACTATCACAAGGGCAAGCGTCATTTCGACCTACTCCCTTGAATGGATTCACGCTTTGAGATTTATTTCCGCTCATGGCTTCATCAGCAGCTAAAGCAACTTCCGATACCATTAAATCAATTTGATCAATAAGATCGTTTAATGAAGGAGGGTTTTGAAAACCCGCTGCTTTCATTTGTTGCTGAGTTTGCTCTTCATCAATCGCAAGCATCAAAGTCGTCAATAATGCCTGTAACATTCTTAGGGTACCATCTGCCATTGTGACGGTTTGCCATTGCACTTCAACCGTTGGCCATACCGACATAAAGCCTTCCGAAAAATCAGAAAATTGCTCACTAAACCCTTCTTCAGATAAAGTTTCGACCACAGAATATTCGCTACGTTGAATTAGATTATGCTGGCGATTAATCTGTTCCGTAACGATTGGTTCAAACTTATCCAATTCATCTGAAACTATACCTGGTAGCCACTCTTTAGGGTCTAAAGGCTTGGTCGCAAGGTTAGAGGCAAGTATTGCCCCTTCCATGAAAGAAGGGGTCACACCTTCCAATGAGCCTTCTAGGCTTAGTAGTTGATACTTCATTTAAAATTCTAGTCAGTCAAAACAGTTCGAAGCATTATAACTCTTAATGGGTGAAATAATAGAATGCATGCCTTCGAACCGCCTTCTATTTACCTTTTACGATACGCAAACCTTTGCCTTTTATTTTTTAAGTATCTGCTGCTTATTTCGCTTTGAGGTTGGTTCATTTCAAGGTAAAAACCAAAATGAAACATTTCGTTACACTCTGGATGATTTAACAATGAAACACAAAACTGGTTTTACCTTACTTGAATTGGTCATCGTTATTGTTATTTTAGGCATTCTTGCGGTTACTGCAGGTCCCCGTTTTTTGAACTATCAAAGAGATAGCCATGAAACCGTTTCTCACGCTTCTTTTTCTGCTTTTACTGCTGCGGTTAACATGTATCACTCTCAATGGTTAGTTGAAGGCGAACCTAATTTTGACCAAACCGTTAACTATGGTGTTGGGGATATTTATCCATCAATGAATGGATACCCCATAGCTGTCGACCAGCTACCCATCAGTTCAGGAGCCAGCTTGCGTGGGGGAGACTGCGTGGCTTTGTGGAATGCACTAATGAATACTGATTTGACGATCAGAGCGCATGGCGCGGATGTATTCCCTTCAGAGCATAACATCGTCGCTTGGTACACCGCAGCACCTAGTTGTTACTATTACTACACATCTGGCTATTCGCTCGGCGAGCCTATTCCAAGGCTAGATTACTTCCCACTTACCGGAGAGTTAGTCACAAGTCACCGAAGACCGAGTTCATAAATATCACTCATAGTGACAATTACTCTACCAGCCCGTACAATCACGCCTCCTGATTCTACGGTAGAAAAACATGCGAGTAATTTTAGGCCCGATGGAGGGCGTTCTTGACCATTTAATGCGAGAAATTCTGACAGAAATTAATGATTATGATCTCTGTGTGACTGAATTTGTTCGCATTGTTGATCAATTACTGCCACCTCATGTATTCCACCGTATCTGCCCTGAATTGCACCAAGGTTCTCAAACCATGGCTGGGGTGCCTATCCACCTGCAACTTTTAGGTCAGCACCCTAAATGGATGGCTGAAAATGCCTTTCAAGCCGCAAGTTTAGGTGCGAAGGGAATCGATATTAACTTCGGCTGTCCTGCTAAAGCCGTAAATAAGAGTAATGGTGGTGCTTCTCTTTTAAAAGAACCTGAGCTTATTTATCAAGTCGTTAAAGCTTGCCGAGAAGCTGTTCCAGCGCACATCCCTGTATCAGCAAAAATCCGTTTAGGCTGGGAGCACCCGGAAGAATGCTTTGAAATTGTGGATGCGATTGAACAAGCCAAAGCTGATGAGCTAACTGTTCATGCTCGAACAAAAGTGGGTGGCTATAAAGCAAGTGAGATCAAATGGGACTACATCAATCAGATAAGAGAAAAAACCTCATTACCTTTAATCGCTAATGGTGAGATCTGGAATTACCAAGATGGTCAGGATTGCATAAAGACCACAGGTGTCGATTCACTGATGGTTTGCCGTGGTGCTTTCAATATTCCGAACCTAGGTAACGTGGTGAAATATGACCACCAGCAAATGCCATGGGAAAAAGTGATTGAGCTATTGCTTCGCTACTCTGAATTTCAAATTAAGGGTGATAAAGGCATGTACTACCCAAACCGAGTGAAACAATGGTTTGTGTATTTGAGCAAAGGCTACCCAGAAGCAAACGAACTGTTCAAAGAAATACGCACCTTTAAAAAGTCACCACCAATTGTCGAGCGCTTAGAGCGCTATCAAGAAGAGTATTTACGCTAACTTAGCGTATCAGAGCATTTCACTATTTATGAGAAGCCATTATTATTTATAGGGAACTACTATATGTAGCTCCCTAAATCCAAAGACTGAATAGTGCTGTGGTTACTTTAATTTGGTTAAAAAACGATGGTATTCTTCCCAGAATTTTTTGCAGAATATAATTTTTCATCTGCCACTTTAAAGATCTCTTCAAAATCCCCAAGTGTTTCTAAGTTCCCTTCTTCTGCTTTATTTGATGAATAAACTCCCCCTGAAATAGTAAAGCCATCAGGTAATACCGAAGTCGAATCCTCACACATTTGCTTTTTCACTCTTTCCAGCGTTTTGTGCATTTGTTCAGTGTTATCACCACGTAAATAAACGACAAACTCTTCACCGCCAAAACGAGCTGCAACATCAGAGTTTCGAACGCTATTTTTAAGGCTTTTAGCCATAAAACGAATGACTTCATCGCCTTTATCATGCCCGTAGGTATCATTGACTGATTTGAAGTCATCAATGTCAAAAACTGCTAATACAAACTGCTGACTATGCTTTTCAGTTGCCCAGAAGGCTTCCAGACCACGCCTATTCAATAATCCGCTCATAGGATCTTTCGCTGCTAATTCTTTAAAGTAGTCACTTTCCACATTGGAATTGATATAGAAAAGAAATGTCATCAGAAACAATGAGATAATTAGTATCATGATCAAACTATTTTTTTCTGAATATAAGAAGCTTTTCAGTTCTCCCGCGTAGTTCAATTCGTAATAAAGAGCATGGTTTGAAACAATACCCTCAATGTCGATCTTGTGGGTTCGAATTGCATGTGGCGGGAAAGGTTTAGAAGTATAATTAATGATGCTAAAACGACCGGATAAGTTATCGTCTTTTGCATTAAGTAAACGTTCACTATCAATAGAAACCGCCAGCATTCCCTGATGCTCTGCTTGAAAGAATACAGGAATAGTCATACTGATCTGCTTACCAGTAGCTTCGCCTATCATGCTTAAACTAGGACCACTCAAGGTCACTTTATCTGGGTTGTTTGCAGTTAACTGCCAATACGGACGAGCTTTAATTGTGCTAAGAAGAGGTTTAGTCAAGGATAAAGCTACAGACTCAGGTGAAGATATAACATAGCCAGATTTATGGATGAAATAAACGCTGTCATGATATTCATCTATATCGAAAAGAAAAGATAGTATCGGAGCAAAGGAAATTTTCTCCGATGCACTTTTGTAAAGCGCACTGGATGTATCGCACATCTCCTCTGAGCCAACCACCATATAATCAATATCTACAGATGGAATTTCTAATGCTTTTCCTTTTGCTAATAACAAAGCATCAATAGGCCAAATTTGACATACACCATCAACCACCCGCTGTTGATGATCTAAGTACAGCACTTTCCCCGATTTATATTGATTGGTGAAGCTATAATCTAAAGCTCCAATTACTTTGGTCGTTCGCTGGATCGCCTCTTCAATACGTTGGTATTCATTATCAATACCACGATTAACTACATTGATATGACTTTTCACTGTGAAGACAAAGACTGCAATCGCAAAGATAAGGGGGAAACCAAGAACAAATCTAAGGCTAAAATGCCTCTGTACTTTCATGAAAAAAAACCTTTAACCTAATTTATTCGGCATAATCCTAAAGCCTATCAATTTCCTTTGAACGCAGCGCTTAAATATCTAAAAGTTAACAGAAAAATGACATTTATCATGTCCATTCGTCACACAGAAAAATAATAAATTTGATTCTTTAATGGACGTTTTAAGCCCAATTAAAATAACTTACCGGCAACAAAGCTATTCTAATTTCTTATTGCGCCTTACTAATAATCCTTAAAGCGACGAAGTAATACTGAAGATTCCACTTTCAACAGAACCTACAGTAAAGTTTATCTCACCTTCGATAACGTTAAGTTCGTTTGTAACAGTTGACCCATTTAATGAGTCTCGGCTTTCTAGCCCATAACCAATCAGAGCCTTAAGTTGACCGGCTTCTATACCTAACTTCCAAAACGGAATTGCAACTACTTTTTCTTTATCAGCCAAGTTGATAACAGATATCGTATGTTCATGACCTAAGCTTCTAGCGAATACCAATGTTTCTTGGTCACAATAAAGCTCAACAAAACTGCCAACCTGTAAACTTGGGTTTTGCTTTCGAATTTGAACCAGAGATTGAGTAATCTTAAACCATGGAGATTGCTTTTCTTCGCCCCAAGGGAAAGAGCGACGATTATCAGGATCTTGCCCGCCTTCTAAGCCAACTTCTGTTCCATAGTACAAGCATGGAGCCCCTACATACGTCATAAGGAACATTAGTGCGATTTTTTGACGAGCCACATCACTACCTAATAAAGTAATAAACCTAGCTGTGTCGTGGCTATCAAGTTGATTAAGTTGCGAAAGCTGATTCAACCATGGGATTTTCGATCTGGATTCAGCTAACCATTGTGTAAACTCAAGCATATCGATATTTATAGGTTGGTAAGCAATATCTTGGTTAGCAAGTAATGCACGAACTGGGTGAGCAAAACCATAATAGTTCATCGACCCATCTTCTTGATCTCCTTGCAACCAAGATGTCGCTTCAAAAAAGTGCTCTCCTAATACGTACGCATTGGGGTTTTGTTGCTTGGTTGCCGAACGGAAGGCTTTAACATAATGAGCGTTATTTTTTGCTCCTTCCCCTTCACCAAGCATATGAATAACGTCGAAACGCCAACCATCAATATTATAAGGTGGCTTTAACCAATGCTTGATTACTGAATCCTCTGATTCATATATATATTCCCTTACTTCAGATTTATCGAAATTCAGTACTGGTAAAGATTGAATGCCTTTCCACCCCACATAACTTTCAGACTTGTCATCATTAAAGAAATAATAATCAGAGTATGGGGATTCAGGGTTAAGGTAAGCTCCTGTTTTCGTTCTTTGTAACTTATCCAACCAAGGATGCTCTGAAGACGTATGATTAAACACAGCGTCCAGCACAACTTTCATTCCTCGTTGGTGAATATCCTCACTCAACTCAGCAAACTCTTGGTTACTTCCTAAATGCGGATCAACATTCAAGTAATCCGTGGTGTCGTATTTATGGTTACTTGGAGAGCAAAAAATTGGATTAAGATATAAAGTGGAGACACCAAGCTCTTCTAGGTAGTTAAGCTTCTGGCGTATGCCTGCCAAATCACCACCAAAGAATTCAGCTGCACTGGTACCGTTATAGCCTCTAATATCCGAGCCCCATGGTTTAGCTACAGCGTCGACTTTGCCATCTTTTAACTTATATTCACCTGTCTTTACGCTTATCTCTGGGTTTCCATTACAAAAGCGATCAGGGAAGATTTGGTAAAATGTCTGCTCAGCAATCCAACTTGGTGGCTGATTTAGTGCGTTAAATTTATAATGCCCTTCGCGACCGGGCATTCGAGTATGAATTCCACTTCCATCCAACCAAAACTGCGATTTTTCACTTGTCACTTTGAAAGCGTAATGAGTCACAGGTTGGTCTTGGTTAATCGGGAAAGTACCTTGCCAAATGGTCAGCCGACCTTCTTCACCAACTTTAATTAAGTCGACTAGATATTCTTCGTTATCAGGTTCATGACGAACTTGGATGCTTTCCCAGTCTGGCTTATCAGTTTTAAGGAGAACAGTTAGATGAGCATTCTCAAACGTCACCCCGTCTAGGGTTTGAGAATGAAATAGAAATGGCAACATACAAAAGACTCACTAAAGAATAATATTGCCTAAGATAATAAAAATCCCTTTGGCCACAAGTGTAAAAATACGTTATGACAAAAGGGATCACGGTTTGTAGGGCTACATAACTAAAAAGATTTAATTGAGCAATAAGCTATCGTCTGCAAGCTCCTCCCCACGCACCTTAGAGAACATTTCGAGTAGATCAGGTACTTGCATAGTCGCCCTTTGGTTCCCAGACACATCGAGAACGATTTCCCCCTGATGAAGCATCACGGTTCTATCACCGCAAGCGAGCGCATCTTTCATCGAATGCGTTACCATCATGACCGTCAGGTTAAATTCTTCGACGACCTTCTTGGTTAAATCAATGATGAAAGCAGCCATTCTTGGATCAAGAGCGGCGGTATGCTCATCTAGTAATAGTAGCTTACTATCGGAAAGGGTAGACATGATTAAGCTAACGGCTTGACGTTGTCCACCAGAAAGCAAACCAATATTATCCCCGAGCCTATCTTCAAGACCTAAACCAAGGATGCTTATCCGATCTTGGAAGATTTTTTTTCGCTTAGAAGAGATTGATAGACTCCACCCTCGCCTTTTGCCTCTCATATACGCAAGAGCCATATTCTCTTCTATTGTGAGATCGCCGCATGTTCCTGCTAGCGGGTCTTGAAACACTCGAGCACACTGAGCAGCTCGTTGGTCAACAGTTTGGCGAGTAACATCCAAGCCATTGATGATGACTTGCCCACCCACCATAGGTGTCTCACCAGTTACTGCGCCCAAAAGAGTTGATTTACCTGCGCCATTAGAACCAATCACAGTTAAAAACTGATGCTCAGGAACCTCGAGGCTGACACTTCTTAGCGCTCGGTTTTCCAATATAGTTCCGGGGTTAAAAGTAACTTGAATGTCTTCTAAGTTGATCATGTTACTTCTCCCGTTTTTGTCACTGTAGCTGCTGTTTTTTGTCCTGCTTGCTTTGCTTGATTTTGAGCTTGGGCTTGGGCTTGGGCTTGGGCACCGCTATAGCGCTTTTTTGCCTTTAGGTTCCCTTTAATTTTGGGTGCTATCAATGCAACAGCAACCAACACCGCCGTCACTAAATTAAGATCAGATGCTTGTAGTCCGAACATGCCAGAGCTAAGTGCAAATGCAACCGCTAGACGATACAAAACAGATCCAACAATAACAGCCGTCACTGCTACCCAAATTTTACGCCCGGGAATAAGTGTTTGCCCTAAGATAACGGCAGCTAAACCAACCACAATCGTTCCTACACCAGAAGTTACATCCGCAAAACTGTTCGTTTGTGCAAAAAGAGCCCCTGAGAACCCAACAAAACCATTAGATAACGCAAGACCAAAGTATGTGTAAAACGATGTACTTCCACCTTGAGCTGACACCATTCGCGAATTAACACCAGTTGCTCTCAAAGCCAGCCCAAAATCACTATTTAACAGGCGAACAATAAACCAAGCAGAGACTAAGACAAGAACGCCGACCACTAGTGGACGGATATACATCGGGTCGCCAAGCATTTCAAATGGAGTAAGAATCGTTTCTTCTCCTAACAATGCAATATTAGGACGCCCCATAATTCTAATGTTGATAGAAAAAGCAGCGATCATCGTTAAAATTGACGCTAGCAAGTGCAAAATCCCACATCGTACTGCGAGAAAAGCGGTAACCCAACCAGTAGCGGCGCCGGCAGCAATCGCCATACCAGTCGCTATCCAAGGGTCTATTCCAGCTACAATAGCCGTTGCCGCGACGGCCGCACCCATAGGGAAACTGCCATCAACACTGAGATCCGGAAAATCGAGGACACGAAATGTGAGGTACACTCCAAGAGCAACAAGACCATATAGCAGCCCTATTTCTAATGCTCCAAAAAATGCAAAAGCAGACATATCTACTCCTTTACTTATAAAGTAAAAAAGCCAACGGAGTATTTATTCAAAAAAACTGCCTGTTGGCTCAGATAAGCTCATTATTTAGCGCTAGTTGCGCGTTCAGTGACTGATTTAGGAATAGAAATACCAAGCTTCTTCGCTGCTGTTGTATTCACTACAAGATCAGACCCTTTAGCAACTTTTACATCTAATGTTCCCGGCTTTTCACCATCCAAAATTGCTGCTACATAATCAGCAGTTTGTACGCCAACCTGGTAATAATCAAAACCTAGACCAGCAATAGCACCTTTATCTACATATGACGTCGCACCAGCAAATACCGGTGTTTTGGCTTGGTTAGCCGCCACAATCATACCTTCAATCGCGCTGGCTACCGTATTATCTGTAGGGGCATAAATTACGTCTGATTTCGCGACAATCGCTTGAGTGGCAGACTTAACATCAGCGCTCTTAAGAGCCGTAGCCTCAACAACAGTCAAACCTTGCGCTTTTGCCGCATCTTTAAGTAGTTCCACCAACGTAACGGCGTTCGCCTCACCAGGGTTAAACACGACACCAATCGATTTGGCATTTGGTAGAACTTCTTTGATTAGAGAAACATGTTGGCTTACCGGTGACAAATCAGAAAGCCCTGTAACATTTTTTCCAGGCTTCTTTAATTGCTTAACGAGCTTAGCACCAACAGGATCGGTTACCGCAGTAAATACAACCGGGATTGAACGAGTCGCAGAGACTAATGCTTGTGCTGTAGGGGTAGCAATCCCGACTAGTACATCTGGGTTTTCACCTACAAATTGGCGGGCAATTTGTACAGCAATCGCTGGATTTCCTTGGGCGGTTTTATAGTCAAACTCTAAGTTCTTACCTTCTTCGTATCCTTTCGCTTTAAGACCATCTAGCAATCCTTGCCGAGCGGCATCTAACGCTGGGTGCTCTACTATCTGTGACACAGCCACTTTTGCCGTTTTTGCCATAATACTGGTAGAAGACAGCAATACTGCACTTGCAAGAACGGCGGTTGCGATAATTTTACCTGCTTTCATCTTAACTCCTTGATTTCAGCAATTTGATTATTTGATGTTGTGGTTGTCTTTAACGACGTTAAACTTTGTGCACTTTTTGTGCATCTAATAATATTATTACCAGTTACGTAAGAACAAAGAAAGAAAGAATTAACATAAAAGCAACAAAAGGAGATCGAAGTGGTTTTGTTCAATTGAAAGGTGCGAAGATGCGAAGATGCGAAGATGCGAAGATGCGAAGATGCGAAGATGCGAAGATGCGAAGATGCGAAGATGCGAAGATGCGAAGATTATTTTTAAAGGAGTAAGTTAAGTCAAACTTTACTTACTCCATTTATAGATCAGCTTGCCGCTTTGATAGAAAAATATTCAGAACCAACGTTCCATTGAAGATTTATCTAATTGACGAAATGCTCTGTTCAAAATAATCGCCAACTCTTTATAACGTGGACGTGGTTTCATTGGTTCCAGCGCAAAACCTGTTTCACTGATCTTCTCATGCAGTTCTCGATACCACGAAACCAAAGCTGGTGGGAGTTTAGTATTCGAGCGGTTACCTAACCACCACATGCCTTGAAGTGGCAAACTGATAGCAAACAACGCCATGACTACAGCTTGCGGCATCGCTTGGTAATTATTGAAGACCATTTGTGTAAGAACACTAATAGCAGCTATCGCAGGCATCACTTTTACACCAAAACGTGTAGCTTTAATGATGCGCTGCTCAGGGAAGATAGCGTTTAACTCTTTTCGAACAGGCCAGAGATCCATATATTTTTGGCCATCTTTTAAACTACTAGCTAAACCAACTCTATTACTCATATGAGTCTCCCATTAAAAAAAAGTTGAAATAATCAACTAAAAACACAAAAAATTGACGAAAAATAATATTCTTTCAAATTTTTTTGTTATATTTGCACAATATCGCTATTATTTGCAGACCTCAATCTCATTGTTGCCCTTATTTACAATTTAAGCAACTTTGGGACGACTTCTGCAAGGAATGCAAAAGCCTCTTTTCTGAAAAAGTGCGCTTTCACTTTAATACGGAAATTAACGTTTTTTTGACCAAGGTTAGTACGCAAGCTACCGTGCTTCGTCTATTCTTGAGATTAATTTTCATCCTTAACTGATTTCGATCAGAAAAATAAACAGGTAGTCATTAATGTCTAAGCTAGTTTTAGTTTTAAACTGTGGTAGTTCTTCTCTTAAATTTGCTGTAGTTGATGCAGAAACAGGTGCTGAGCACCTAACTGGTCTTGCTGAGTGTCTAGGTCTTCCAGAAGCTCGTATGAAGTGGAAACTTGATGGCAAGCACGAAGCACAACTAGGCGCGGGCGCAGCTCACGTAGAAGCACTATCTTTCATGGTAGAAACTATTCTTGCTTCTAAGCCTGAGCTTAAAGCTAACCTTGGCGCTATCGGTCACCGTATCGTTCACGGTGGCGAGCAGTTCACTAAATCAGCACTTATCACTGATGAAGTACTTAAGGGTATCCAAGACGCTGCAACTTTTGCACCTCTTCACAACCCTGCGCACCTTATCGGTATCGAAGCTGCTCAACAGAACTTCCCTGGTCTACAAAACGTTGCTGTTTTTGACACTGCGTTCCACCAAACAATGCCTTCTGAGTCTTACCTATACGCTCTACCGTACAACCTGTACAAAGAGCACGGCATCCGTCGTTACGGCATGCACGGTACTTCTCACCTATTCATCACTCGTGAAGTTGCAGGCCTACTAAACAAGCCAGTTGAAGAAGTTAACATCATTAACTGTCACCTAGGTAACGGCGCTTCTGTATGTGCAATCAAGAACGGTCAATCTGTAGATACTTCTATGGGTCTTACTCCTCTTGAAGGTCTTGTAATGGGTACACGTTGTGGTGACCTAGATCCTGCGATCATCTTCCACCTACACGACGCTCTTGGTTACTCTGTTGAAGAAATCAACAACATGCTAACTAAAGAGTCTGGTCTTGCTGGTCTAACTGAAGTGACTTCTGACTGTCGTTTCGTTGAAGACAACTACGGTGAGAAAGAAGAAGCAACTCGTGCAATGGACGTGTTCTGTCACCGTCTAGCTAAGTACGTTGCTGGCTACACTGCTACTCTAGAAGGTCGTCTGGACGCAATCACTTTCACTGGCGGCATCGGCGAGAACTCTGGTCCAATCCGTGAAATGGTTCTTAACCGCCTGGGCATCTTCGGCATCGAAGTTGACGGTGAAGCTAACCTTAAAGCTCGTTTCGGCGGCGAAGGTACTATTACTACAGCTAACAGCCGTATCCCTGCAATGGTTATCTCTACTAACGAAGAGCTAGTAATTGCTGAAGACACTGCGAAACTAGCAGGTCTTTAATTGATTTTCCTGACTAGCTTCACTCGAAGCTAGTCAGTTTTTCATATCAAGAAAATGGGGCTCAACTTCTATTCCTACCCCAATTTAAATATCGGTGGGAATAGCAGTTGAGCTTTTTTTATTTCCAATAGTCAAAGGTGTTCGTCAATGTCACGTACTATTATGCTTATCCCTACAAGCGCTGGTGTTGGTCTTACTAGTGTAAGCATGGGTGTTCTTCGCGCTATGGAGCGTAAGGGCGTAAGTGTTTCTTTCTATAAGCCAATCGCTCAGCCTCGCAGCGGTGGTAACCAACCAGATCTAACATCTACTATCATCAGCGCAAACAGCGACATTAAGATTGGTGAGCCAATCGCAATGACTAAAGCTGAAGCTTTGATCGGTAGCGAAAAAATGGATGAGCTTCTAGAGTCTGTTGTTGAGCAATACAACAAAATCAATAAAGACGCAGAAGTAACGCTAATCGAAGGTCTAGTTCCTACTCGTAAGCACCCATTTGCTAACCAAGTGAACGCGGAAATCGCTAAGACACTAGGTGCAGAGATCGTATTCGTTGCGACTCCTGGTACAGACAACCCTACGCAACTTAAAGAGCGTATCGAAGTAGCATGTTCTAACTTCGGCGGTACTAAGAACAAGAACATCAAAGGCGTAATCATCAACAAGCTTAACGCTCCTGTTGATGAAGCTGGTCGTACTCGCCCTGACTTATCTGAAATCTTCGATGATGCAGATAGCGCTCAGCAAGCAAACCTTGAAGTAATGCAAATCTTCAACTCTAGCCCTATTCGTGTTCTTGGTTGCGTGCCATGGAGCATCGACCTAATCGCAACTCGTGCAGTTGATATGGCTAAGCACCTTAACGCTGATATCGTTAATGAAGGTGAAATCTCAACTCGTCGTATTAAGAGCATCACTTTCTGTGCACGTTCTTTACCGCACATGATTGAGCACTTCAAACCTGGCTCTCTGCTGGTAACTTCTGCAGACCGTCCTGATGTTATCGTTGCTGCAGCTCTTGCTGCGAAAAACGGTGTTGAGATTGGGGCAATCCTTCTGACTGGCGGTTACGACATCCCAGAGAGCATTGCTAACCTTTGTGCTCCTGCATTCGCTTCAGGCTTACCGATCTTCAAAGCTCAAGGTAACACTTGGCAGACGTCTCTTAACCTACAGAGCTTCAACCTAGAAGTTCCTGCAGATGATAAAGAGCGTATCGAATTCGTTAATGATCACGTTGCAAGCCACATTGATGGTCCTTGGATTGACTCTCTATCTGAAGGAACTCAAGGTATTCGTCGTCTGAGCCCACCAGCATTCCGTTACCAGTTAACTGAATTTGCTCGTAAAGCGGCTAAGCGTATCGTTCTTCCAGAAGGTGATGAGCCACGTACTGTTAAAGCAGCTTCTATCTGTGCTGAACGCGGTATTGCAACTTGTGTACTTCTTGGTAACCCAGACGAAATCCGTCGTGTTGCTGCACAACAAGGTGTTGAGCTAGGTGCTGGCGTTGAGATCATCGATTCTGCATCAGTTCGCGAAAACTACGTAGCTCGTCTAGTAGAACTTCGTGGCGCTAAAGGTATGACTGAAGTTGTTGCTCGTGAGAAGCTAGATGATTCAGTATTCCTAGGCACTATGATGCTTGAAGCTGGTGAAGTTGACGGTCTAGTATCTGGTGCTGTTCACACAACAGCAAACACAATCGTTCCTCCGTTCCAGATCATCAAGACTGCTCCTGATGCTTCTATCGTATCTTCAATCTTCTTCATGCTTCTGCCTGATCAAGTGCTTGTATACGGTGACTGTGCGATCAACCCAGATCCAACAGCCGAACAGCTTGCTGAAATCGCTATCCAATCTGCAGATTCTGCTGCGGCATTCGGTATCGACCCGCGCGTTGCTATGATCTCTTACTCTACTGGTGAATCTGGTAAGGGTGCAGACGTAGATAAAGTGCGTGAAGCAACCAAACTTGCTCAAGCGAAACGTCCTGATCTAGTGATCGACGGTCCTCTACAGTACGACGCTGCTATCATGGAAAACGTAGCTGCTTCTAAAGCGCCTAACTCTCCAGTTGCAGGTAAAGCGACAGTATTCGTATTCCCAGACCTAAATACTGGTAACACAACTTACAAAGCTGTACAGCGTTCAGCAGACCTAGTGTCTATCGGTCCTATGCTTCAAGGCATGCGCAAGCCAGTAAATGACTTGTCTCGTGGTGCTCTAGTAGACGACATCGTTTACACTGTAGCTCTTACGGCTATCCAAGCAGACCAAGCTGCTCAAGCTGAAGAGAAAGTAGTAAACTAATTTTAGTTTCTTACGCTCTCCAATTAAAAAGGCACGCTAATAGCGTGCCTTTTTGTATATTTGGGAAGTAAAACTATGGTGAAGTATTTTACAACTCGTCACGACCATGAGCTGATTCTAGATCTAAACTAGGACCACTAGGTACTACTTGAGTCGGATTAATCCCTGTGTGGCTATAATAGTAGTGGCGCTTGATGTGATAAAAGTCAGTCGTCTCTTTTATGCCTTCTATCTGATAAAGCTCTTTTAGGTAGCCTTGAATATGGACGTAGTCAGCAATTCTCTGCTTATTACACTTAAAGTGACCAACATACACCGCGTCAAATCGAACTAGAGTCGTAAACAATCGCCAATCTGCTTCTGTAATATCATTACCCGCTAAATAACGGTGGTCACTAAGGTGAGCTTCGACTTTGTCTAAGGCTTCAAATAACGCGTCATATGCCTCTTCATACGCTTCTTGAGTTGTAGCAAAACCCGTACGATAAACACCGTTATTGATACTCGGATAGATATAGTCATTCCATTCATCAATCGTTTTTTGTAACGCTCTAGGATAAAAGTCGTCAGTATTGCCTGTAAGCTCATCAAATGCTGAGTTAAACATTCGAATAATTTCAGAGGATTCATTACTCACTATGGTATTGGTTTTCTTGTCCCATAGCACTGGAACCGTCACTCGACCTGAATAGTCAGGTTTGGCTTGAGTGTAGATTTGGTGCATACGAGTATGACCAAATAAAGGCTCTGGTAGCCCCATTTGCCATCCTTCATTCATCATATCAGGGCAGACAACAGTGACATCAATATGGTCGGTTAGTTTTTTTAACTCACGGAAGACCAAGGTTCGATGCGCCCACGGGCACGCCAGTGAAACATATAAATGATAACGTCCAGATTCAGGCTGATACTTCGCTGACGGGGTATTTTCAATCCAATTTCTAAACCCCGAATCTTCTCGTATAAACTTACCACCGCTTTCTTTGGTGTCATACCAAACATCGTGCCAAACACCTTCAACTAACTTTCCCATATCGATCTCCAATCTTTGAACGAACTTCTACACTGAGTTAAATCATTATAAAAAGTGTCTAATAATTAAAAAACCATAAGAATTAGGCTCAGTTATTCAAAAAATCTGAACAAGAGGTGGCTGAAATGACTATCTACTTAGATAAAAAAAGCGCGACCCTAAAAGAATCGCGCTTAAGCCTGTCACAGGCTGAATCGATATTTGTGCGTTAGCTATTAAACTTCAACATGTAGACAAGAAACAGCGTGTACATCATTACCTTGGATATGAGGTTTATTTTGCGCACAAGCTTCTGTTGCTTGTGGGCAACGAGTACGGAAAACACAGCCTGAAGGCGGATTAATCGGAGAAGGTAGATCCCCTTCTAACATCTGAATTTTCTTATTACGTTCAAGATGCGGATCTGGGATCGGCACTGCCGACATAAGCGCTTTAGTATATGGGTGTTTAGGGTCGGCAAAAAGAGCATCAGACTCACCAAGCTCAACCGCATTACCTAAATACATTACCAGAACACGGTCAGAAATATGCTTCACAACAGACAAATCGTGCGCGATGAAAACCAATGAAAGACCTAGTTCTTTCTGTAGCTCTTTCAACAAGTTAACAACTTGAGCTTGAATAGAAACATCAAGTGCCGATACTGGTTCATCACAGATGATCATGCGTGGTTTCAGAATTAAAGCACGTGCAATACCAATACGTTGACATTGACCACCTGAAAACTCATGCGGGTAACGGTTAATTACGTTAGGTAACAAACCTACTTTCGCCATCATTTCTTTAACGCGATCTTTAACTTCAGTTTTAGAAAGCTCTGGGTAAAAAGTCTCTAGAGGCTCAGCAATAATATCTCCAACTGACATACGCGGATTCAAAGATGCTAGAGGATCTTGGAAAATCATCTGGATATCTTTACGCGTTTCACGACGTTGAACTTCTTGCATTTTCGTCAAGTCTTGACCTAACCAAAGTACTTCACCTTCAGTCGCTTCAACTAAACCAATAATTGCACGAGCAAAAGTTGACTTACCACATCCAGACTCACCAACTACACCTAACGTCTCACCTTCAAATAAACGAACATTCACGCCATCTACAGCTTTAAGGTTCGATGGCTTAGCCCATGGCCAAGCTGATTTTGATGCAATACTAAAGTGAACTTTTAGGTCACTAATATCTAATAAAAGTTTTTTATCTACACTCATTTTGTCCAAGTCTCCCAGTCAGAAAAACAAGCACGCTGACGACCATCGCCAAATGGTTGAAGAATAGGTGCTTCCTGCTTACAACGATCTACCACGCGGTGACAACGGTCTTGGTAAGGACAACCAGTTGGCAGACGTAATAGGTTTGGTGGGTTTCCTGGAATAGTCGGTAGAATTTCACCTTCAGTATCCAAACGAGGAATAGCTTTAAGAAGCCCTTCTGCGTAAGGGTGGCTTGGCTTATAGAAAATTTCATCTACAGTGCCGTATTCCATTGTACGACCTGCGTACATAACTAACACTTTGTCACAAGAGCCAGCAACAACACCTAGATCGTGAGTAATCATGATGATTGCAGTATTGAACTCATCTTTAAGTTCATTCAACAAATCCATGATCTGAGCTTGAATAGTTACATCAAGAGCCGTAGTAGGTTCATCTGCAATCAATAGCTTTGGACGGCATAAAAGTGCCATAGCAATCATTACACGTTGACGCATGCCACCTGAAAACTCGTGTGGGTACATAGTTATACGCTTACGAGCTTCAGGGATTTTTACCGCTTCAAGCATTCTTACTGATTCTTCAAATGCTTCTGATTTACCCATGCCTTTATGTAGCATAAGTACTTCCATTAACTGATCACATACTTTCATATAAGGGTTCAGTGAAGTCATTGGATCTTGGAAGATCATTGCGATCTGTTCAGCACGAACTTTATTCAGTGCTTTTTCTGGAAGGTTCAGAATTTCTTTACCTTCAAACTGTGCGCTTCCTGAGATAATACCGTTTTTAGCCAGTAGACCCATTAATGCAAATACAGTTTGTGATTTACCTGAACCTGATTCACCTACGATACCAAGGGTTTCACCTTGCTCTAGGGAGAAGTTCAGATCATTAACTGCGGTTACGATACCATCTTGCGTGGTAAATTCGACGCGCAGATCTTTGACATCTAATAAGCTCATCATTGCTTCCTTAATCTTTTATAGCTTTTATTTGCTATTTTATTTATCTGTCTTTTGGATCCAGCGCATCGCGCAGGCCATCACCAACATAGTTGAAGCAGAACAAAGTGATTACCATGAACGCCGCAGGGAAAGACAATTGCCATAAAGCAACTTCCATCGTTTGCGAACCTTCTTGTAACAACGCGCCCCAACTTGTCATAGGCTCTTGAACACCAAGACCAAGGAAAGATAAGAATGATTCAGTAAGAATCATACTTGGGATTAGTAGAGTTGAGTAAACCGCTACAATACCTAATACATTTGGAACGATATGACGTGTAATGATCTTCCATTTACTAACGCCACAAACATGGGCAGCTTCAATGAATTCTTTACTACGTAAACTCAGCGTTTGACCACGTACAATACGAGCCATATCTAGCCAAGCAATAGCACCGATGGCAACAAAGATTAGTACAATATTACGACCAAAGAATGTTACTAGTACGATAACTAGGAACATGAATGGAACAGCGTAAAGGATTTCAAGGATACGCATCATCACACGGTCAGTACGTCCACCGATGAAACCTGATGCAGCACCGTAAAGTGTACCAATAAGTACTGCAACAAACGCACCTAGCACACCTACCATTAGTGATATACGTCCACCAATTAAAGTACGTACATATAAATCACGACCAAGGCTATCAGTACCAAACCAGTGGTCTGCATTTGGACCTACGTGCATTGCATACCAGTCAGTATCATCATAAGCATACTGCGCTAACATCGGTAAAAATGTAACCGCAAGCACCATTAGCGTCAGGATAAATAGACTCACCATTGCCGCTTTATTTCGCATAAAACGGATACGGGCGTCTTGCCACAAGCTACGACCTTCAATTTCTAAATTTTCAGAAAATTTTTCAATCGCATCTAAGTTTTCTTTTTTCGTCAACATAACCATACGTCCCTGTTAGTAGCGAATTTTCGGGTCAATTACTGCTAGCAAAATATCAACAATTGCGTTGAATAAGATGAATAGGAAACCAATCAAAATGGTTACACCCATTACTAGCGAGTAATCACGGTTAAATGCTGCGTTTACGAATAGCTTACCAATCCCTGGAAGACCAAAGATAGTTTCAACAACAACAGAACCTGTGATGATACCTACGAAAGCAGGCCCCATGTAAGAAACTACAGGAAGCATTGCAGGCTTAAGTGCATGCTTTAAAACGATATATGGGTAACTTAAACCTTTTGCACGAGCAGTACGGATAAAGTTACTGTTCAGCGTCTCAATCATGCTGCCGCGAGTGATACGAGCAAATGTAGCTACGTATAGCAAAGACATCGCAATAACAGGTAAGACTATGTATATAAAGGTTCCGCCATGCCAACCACCAGCAGGGAAGATATTCCAATATAAGGAGAATAAGTAAATGAGTGCGGGTGCCAATACAAAGGACGGCATGACCACCCCGAGCATGGCGGTAGACATTATGGTGTAGTCCACCCAGGTATTATGCTTCAGTGCCGCAATGGTTCCGACCGATACCCCCATAATAATAGTAAAGAGGAAGGCGATTGAACCTACTTTTGCTGATACAGGAAGTGCTCCATAAATCAATTCATTTACCGAGTAATCTAGGTATTTGAAAGATGGACCAAAGTCGCCCTGAACGACATTAAATAGATACGTAGTGTACTGTTCGAATACTGGCTTATCTAGGCCATATTTTGCTTCAATGTTAGCCATTACTTCTGGTGGCAATGGTTTTTCACTTGAAAACGGGTTTCCTGGCGCAAAGCGCATAAGAAAGAAAGATATAGTAATCAATACCAACATGGTTGGAATCGCTTCAAATATCCTTTTTGCGATGAATTTAAGCATAAACTCACTCTTTCAGTCTGTGACAATAAATTAATGAAACCAATCTAAATATTATAGATTGAATAAGTACTGCATGTGATGAATCACATACAGTACCTAGATTTTTTATAGTTTTATAAGCTTAGAAGTTACTTAGCTTTGATATAAAGATCTTTTGAGTAGATCTTCTCTTCAGCGTTGTTAGCAGGGAAGCCACCAACTTGAGGAGATAGCAGTCGAGCACGAACATACTGGTAGATAGGCGCAATTGGCATATCTTTAGCAATTAGATCTTCTGCTTGCATGTATAGAGCGGTACGCTCTTCTTCAGATGTTGAAGACAATGCTTTATCAATGATTGCATCATACTCTGGGTTAGCCCAGTGCTGACCAGCCGTTGTATTCTTACTAACCATTAGAGTTAGGAAAGAAGATGCTTCATTGTAGTCACCACACCAACCAGCACGTGATACTTCGAAATCACCTTGGTCTTTAGAAGATAGGTATGTTTTCCACTCTTGGTTCTCAAGAGTTACTTTAAGACCTAATGTTTTCTTCCACATAGAACCAAGTGCTACTGCAATTTTCTTGTGGTTTTCGTTTGTATTGTAAAGAAGGCTAAACTCTAGAGGGTTATCCTTACCAAAGCCTGCTTCTTCAAGTAGACGTGCTGCTTCTGCATTACGCTCTTTTTGAGATAGTTGAGCGTAAGCTGGAAGCTCAGGGTTGAAGCCAGCTGTGATTTCAGGAGTTAGGAAGTAAGCTGGTTTTTGTCCTTGAGCAAGAATCGCGTTAGTTACGATTGGACGGTCAATAGCATATGAAATTGCTTTACGAACACGTACATCATCAAAAGGCTTCTTCTTAGTGTTGAATGAGTAGTAGTAAGTACACAAGCTACCTTCAACAGAAACTGATTCAGGGTATTCTTTCTTAAGACGTTTGAAGTGCTCAACAGGAAGAGCCGAAGAAGAGAAATCTAGTTCACCAGAAAGGAAACGGTTCATTTCAGCTACTTGGTTCTCGATTGGTAAGAACGTAACGCTGTTTAGAACTGTTTTGTCGTTATCCCAGTACTGTTCATTACGTTTAAGAACTAAACGCTCATTAAGAACCCACTTATCAACTGCAAATGCACCGTTACCAACGTAATGCTCAGGCTTAGTCCACTGATCACCGTATTTTTCAACAGTTGCTTTGTGCACAGGCTTAGTCGTTGTATGACCAGTCATCATTACGAAGTAAGGTACTGCTGTTTCTAGTTCAACAACAAGAGTCTTAGAATCTAGTGCTTTAACACCTAGTTCGCTCTTGTCTTTTTTACCTGCGATGATGTCTTTCGCGTTAACCATCTTAGTATATTCCATATACCAAGAGTAAGGCGATGCAGTTGCAGGGTCTACAGCACGTTGCCAGCTGTATACAAAGTCTTCTGCAGTAACTGGGTCACCGTTAGACCATTTAGCATCATCACGAAGGTGGAATGTGAAAGTTTTGTTGTCTGTCGTTTCCCAGCTTTTCGCAACGCCAGGGATGGTGTTACCATCTGCGTCTTGGTTCACTAGTCCCTCAAGTAAATCACGAATTACGTGTGATTCTGGTACACCTTGAGATTTGTGCGGGTCAATTGTCGCTACCTCAGTACCGTTACCACGAACGAGATCCTGAGATTTTGCCAATTCTGTACCAGCAGGTACGTCAGCTGCGATTGTTGTAGTAGAAGTGGCAGCCATTGCCAAACCAGCACCTAGAAGAAGGGCTTGAGTGATTTTATTCTTGTACATGCATTAAACTCCAAGTTTTTATTTTGCATCCATGACTTCTTTGTTCGGCGTACTAAACGGATAGTGATTTAGATTTATTTTGCTCAAAATTTAAGCATAAAAATCTAAAACCTTACAAAGATTGCGGAACACACTAGCAATCATTGAAGTAATTTTCCATAAAAAACTGGCATGGAATCGGATAACTCCCCGAAAACATCAATAAGTTAGTGTAATATTCCGCCAAAACAAAGATTAATAGTGATTTAACAAGCATCAAACAATGGTAAAAAACCATTAATGTTAATAAAACTAGCTTGATTCTTGTTTATAGCATCTTATGCTAAAACAAGACCAAGAAATTAACATTAATGACACATGAAATCTAATTCTGACTCACATATATCCTAACCAAGTTCCTCTAAGTGTGAGAAATATCACTCTACAAAAAACAGAGTAAAAGCCTATAAATATAAGCGCATAATACTGATTGACTACACACTCACAAGTTATGCATAAAGAACCATAACAACGTAAGCATACTTCGCTATCTTTAATAGTTACAAAACGTAAAAAAGCCGACAATGATGCCGGCTTTTTTAAATTAACTTTACTGAAACTTGCTAGAGAGCTTATTTTTCCCAGCGCTCTGCAGCTTTCGCGTCTGAATCGCGAGAATCAACCCAACGAGTCGCTTCTGTCGTTCTTTCCTTTTTCCAAAACGGCGCTTTGGTTTTCAGGAAGTCCATCACAAACTCACACGCTTCGAATGCCGCACCGCGGTGCGCACTTGATACACCAACGTAAACAATCTGGTCACCGATATCTAGGTCACCAACACGGTGAATCACTCGTATCTTCTGAATAGGCCAGCGCGCTTCTGCTTGATCACAGATCTCGCTCAGCAACTTCTCTGTCATACCGGGGTAATGCTCTAGAGATAGACCAATCACGTTATCACCAAGGTTCATGTCACGAACTTTACCAACAAACGTCACAACCGCTCCCGCAGATGTGCCTTGAGCTAGATAATCGTATTCGCCACCCACAGAAAAATCTTCAGCAGTAACTAATACTCTTGGATCAATAACTCGAGAGTCATTCATGGCTAACCTCCAGTAACCGGTGGGAAGAAAGCCACTTCATCGCCATCTTTCACTTCAGTCGTCAAAGGTACAATTGACTGGTTAAGTGCAGCCAGAAGTTTTCCTTCTTCCAAAGCGATGTCCCATTTACCTTCTTGAGTAACAAGGTGGCTGCGAATCGCTTCAATCGTCTTGAACTGCGCATCAACTTCAACGCTATCGACACCGACAAGTTCACGAGTTTGAGCAAAGAAAAGTACAGTAATCATGATTCCACCTTAAAGTGTCCTGATTTACCACCCGTCTTCTCTAACAGGCGTACGTTCTCGATAACAATGTCTTTCTGAACAGCTTTACACATATCGTAAATCGTCAGTGCAGCAACAGAAGCAGCCGTTAGCGCTTCCATCTCTACACCTGTCTTACCAGCTAGCTTACATACTGATTCGATACGTACTTTGTTTTCAGACTCGATAGCTTCAAGCTGCACTTCTACTTTAGTTAGTAGTAGAGGGTGACACAATGGAATCAAGTCCCACGTTTTCTTCGCCGCTTGGATACCAGCAATACGTGCCGTTGCGAAAACATCACCTTTATGGTGGCTACCAGAAACAATCAGCTCTAGCGTTTCTGCTGACATTTGAACGAAAGCTTCCGCTCTCGCTTCACGTACCGTTTCTGCTTTAGCCGATACATCGACCATGTTCGCTTCGCCAGACGCATTAATGTGGGTAAATTGGCTCATGCTCAAACCACCTTATACAGAAAGATGTGGCATGAAGTTACAAGGACGGTGGCTAGCATCTATCTGTTGCTTGATGATCTTAGTCCAACCCGTGCGACAAGCACCTGTAGAACCTGGCATCGCAAAGATTACTGTGTGGTTAGCAAAGCCCGCAATCGCACGAGATTGAATTGTCGACGTACCGATCTCTTCGTAAGATACTTGACGGAATAGCTCACCAAAGCCTTCTACTTCTTTGTCAAATAGTGGCTTAAGCGCTTCAGGCGTGCTGTCACGAGAAGTAAAACCCGTACCGCCTGTGATCATGATCGCTTGTACGCTTTCATCAGCGATCCACTTAGATACGATCGCACGGATCTTGTACATGTCGTCAATAACGATTTGCTTATCAACCACGTTGTGACCCGCTTCTTTCGCATGCTCAGCTAAGTAACCACCTGACGTGTCATTTTCTTCTGTACGCGTATCTGAAACGGTTAGTATTGCGATGTTTGCTGCTTGAAATTTGCTTTCTGCGTGACCCATTTGTTCACCTATATAAATTTTTCAATGATTAGACTGATTCGCCCAGCCTAAATAGGCTGAGCGACAAAATGCTTTAGAGTGTGTAGCGGATTAACCGCCGATTGACGCCAAGTTTGGAGTCATGCCGCTGTTGCCATCGTGTAAGAAGTGGCTAACGGACTTGGTTTGAAGCTGAGCCTGAATTCGATCAATGAGCTCTTGCTCTTGTTGATCTTCTTGAATCAGATCTCTCAGTTCAACACCATGGTCGCCAAAGAGACATAGGTGAAGTTTACCGGTCGCAGAAACGCGCAGTCGGTTACAACTCTCACAGAAGTCTTTCTCGTAAGGCATGATCAAACCGATTTCACCCTGGTAGTCTGGGTGGACAAACACTTGTGCAGGGCCGTCATTAACCGCTCTAACTTTTAATAGCCAACCGTTGGCAATGAGCTGGTTACGAATCGCAACGCCAGATACGTGATGTTTATCGAACAACTCGTCCATCTCGCCAGTTTTCATCAGCTCAATAAAACGTAATTGAATGGGTTTGTCTTTGATCCAATTAAGGAAAGCTGGTAATTCCTGACTATTGAGGTCTTTCATCAATACAACGTTGACTTTGACTTGTTCAAAGCCAACATCAAACGCTTTATCAATGCCTCGCATAACCTCGGTAAACTTATTCTCACCAGTGATCTGATGGAACATGCGTGAATCTAAGCTATCCACACTGACGTTTATATGGGTTAAACCAGCATCACGCCATTGTCCTACTTGTTTCTCCATGCGATAGCCGTTCGTTGTCGTGGCTACTTTTTTGATACCTGGAGTAGAGGCAACGGTATGTATGATTTCAGGAAAGTCTTTACGCAGACTCGGCTCTCCGCCTGTAATACGGATCTTTGAGGTACCACAATCTGCAAACGCTTTTACAACACGTTTGATTTCGGGAACACTTAAAAAAGACGAGTTTTTTTGCCCTGACGGTTTATAACCATCCGGCAAGCAGTAAGTACATTTAAAGTTACAGACGTCTGTAACCGACAAGCGCAAATAATAAAATTTGCGATGGAATCTATCTTCGAATTGTTGCGCCACGGAACACCTTTCCAAACACGGGAGGCATAATCATTTCCAATTAAGCCCTTGTGACAACATGTCACTGGCTCTTAACGCGTATCGGTACAGCAAAAACCACTGTGCGACTTAGCATAAAAGAGCTCGGAGTTATGGCAACTACGGCATAAGAAAACACGCGTAGTAGCTGACTAATAAAATACTTAATATTTGTACGTGAATCTAGTTTTGTCTCAAAAAAACGAGTGATATAAGCAAAAAAATACGATAACCCATAAAAATAACTCTTATTGAGTATATTGGTATAAGCATTTACCATTAAATATAGTTGGTAATAATCTAATAAGAAAAATAATGGAACTCTACTCTACAAAAAAAGTTGTCGCTATTGGCGGTGGTCACGGTTTAGGTCGAATTTTAGCGGCTCTAAAAGATTTTGGTAAAAACGCGACTGGCATAGTTGCGACAACAGATAATGGTGGCTCCACAGGTCGAATTCGAGACTGCCAAGGCGGAATTGCTTGGGGGGATACTCGTAACTGTATTAATCAATTGATTACCGACCCTTCGATCAGCTCAATGATGTTTGAATATCGATTTAAAGGTCAAGGTGAACTCCATGGACACAATTTGGGTAACCTTATGCTCACAGCATTAGATAACCTTTCAGTCCGCCCGCTCGATGCTATCGATCTTATTCGTGATATGTTGAAGGTCGATGTAAATATCGTTCCAATGTCTGAACACCCTTCAGACTTGACCGCTCTTTCTGTCGATGGGCGCTGGGTAACTGGAGAAACAAATGTTGATGATATGGAAGAAGATTTACGTCGCCTTGATCTCTCCCCTGAAGTTCCTGCAACTACAGAAGCCGTCACTGCTATTGAAGAAGCCGATTGCATTGTATTAGGTCCTGGAAGCTTTTTAACCAGCATAATGCCTCCATTACTTTTGCCTGAAATTGGAAAAGCGATAGCAGGCAATACTCAAGCGAAAGTAATCTTCGTTGAAAATCTTTCTCCTGAATTTGGTCCTGCCGGGCGAATGACATTAAAAGAGAAAATTGAATGGTGCGAACGAGCTTGTCAGGCTAGAAAAGTAGATGTCATTCTTGGTGAACAGCCCCACCCTGAAATAGCTGATCTATGGAACTGCGTAACGACAGACCTAGCCTCACCAAATAGAGACTGGCGTCATGACAGAGTCAAATTGCAAAAAGCCATTGAGTCACAGCTATAAAACACCATTGAATCACAAATAAAAAAGGAGCTAAATGCTCCTTTTTATCACTTCAAACTGCCACTAGTTAATTACGAACACTAATTGACTATGAAGCTATGACTTAAACAAGTTTTGGTATTCTACAAAGGTTTGGTTCAATAGGTTTTGCATCTCACTCGAATCTATATCCGTAAGTAATACCTTTTGTTTTACTCTTGAATCAAAACTCACTGCAAGTTCACATAATTGATCCGCACCAAAGCTTGCCGCGCTGCTTTTCAATGCATGACTGATTTCAGCAAGATACTGGCTCGTGTCTTCCAATTGACCAGAAGATAACTGTTCATTGTAGCCCGCAAGTTCACCAAGGAAGATGTCCAATAAAACTGGAACATTCTCTTCCCCAATTTCCCCTGCCAGTTCATTAATTTTATTTTGATTTAGTAGGCTCATACTTTCATCTTATTTTTATTGTGTTTGTTCTTTCGCATTCCAAGCTTGTAGCTTTCGATAAATAGTTGAAGGGCTAACATCCAAAAAGCCAGCCGCTCTTGGTATATTGCCATCACACGCTTTAATAGCTTGTTCAATTGCTGTCTTTTCAGTTATCCATAATGGAAAAATATCTTTTACAGTAATGTCTTCATTCTGCTTTTCTTTCAAGCGGATACTGTTTTCAATAGGTTGATTCAGCGGAGGTGGAAGCATATTAATTGCAATCTCTTTCCCGTTATTCAGCACCACAACATTTCGAAGTACATTTTGTAGTTGGCGAACATTTCCAGGCCACTCATACTGATTAAAGCGGTCTAATACTTCAGGTGAGAAACGTACGAACGCTTTACCCTCTTCATTAGACATATAACCCAATAAAGAATAGGCAATCTCAATAACATCTTCCCCTCTTTCTCTCAAGGGTGGTAGATGCAAAGGAATCACATAAAGTCGGTAGTATAAATCTTCTCTAAAGCGCCCTTCTTGAACTTCTTTCCACGGGTCTCTATTCGTTGCACATACAAATCGAACATCAACGCTCTTCATTTTTGAAGAACCTACTTTTTGAAAGGTTCCTGTTTGTATAAACCGTAAAAGCTTAGTTTGAAGCTCAAGATCCATTTCACAGAGTTCATCTAGAAATAGTGTGCCTCCATCAGCTAATTCAGCAGCACCTTGCCTATCGGTTGCTGCCCCAGTAAATGCACCTTTGACGTGACCAAACAGTTCACTTTCAATGAGATCTTTAGGGATTGCCGCACAGTTAATTGCAATAAAAGGCTTATCACCTCGCTTACTGGCTGCATGAATAGCTTCAGCACATACCTCTTTACCCGTACCACTTTCTCCTGTGATAAAGATACTTGCTTTACTAGTCGCCGCCGAATCTATAGTTCTATACACCTGCTGCATCGTTTGACTACTGCCAATAAAACCCTGGTAGTTCTGACTTCCTGGGTGTTCCGCACTATTTTTTAATTTTGTCGCTTTACGAATGGCATTATTGACCGTGATACGTAGGCGGTCTGCCTCACAAGGTTTTATTAAAAAGTCTTGTGAGCCATGGCGCATCGCTTCAACCGCAGTATCGATTGACCCGTGAGCAGTCATAAAGATAACTGGCACTTCAGGGTACTTTTGTTTCACAGCAAAAAGTACATCCATACCAGTCATATCTGGCAGGCGAAGGTCGAGTAAAATGAGATCTGGAATCCGATGAGTAAGGCTTTCGATAGCATCTCGACCTGTACCTACAATATTGATATCGATTTCAAGAGGGGTCAGGTAAGAGCGATATAACGCGGCAACAGAAGCCGTATCCTCGACCATTAACAAATACTTCGATTTGTTATCTAAAGAGTTTGATTGCATATCCTAGCCATTTTTGATTGCACTAAGATAATAGTCGCATTCCGATTTGCATTATGCAAATAAGTAATTCTATATATTGAAACTAAATAGTTCTTTCACAATAAATCAGCCCAGTAATACATAAAGCCAGTAATCGTAAATTACTGGCTTATGAAATAGGCACACCTAGGGTTTAGAGAGCTTGAGAAATAGGACTGTAATTCATCACAATCCCGTATATTAGCTATTTACGATAAATTGCTTTCTTAGCTGCTCAATTTCATCACGCTTTTGCGCTGCTAATTCAAACTCTAAATCTTGAGCATGCTTATACATTGCCGCTTCCAACTTACCAATTTCCTTATCCAATTGCTGAGGCGTAAATACTTGATAAGTTTGAGAAGGCTCTGCCACTTTTGATAGTGGTACTTGCTTAGATTCACGTTGCTCTCGTGATTTGGTCATATCGCCCAATTCCATAATATCTTTGATATTACGCTTAAGAGCTTGTGGTTGAATGCCTTGCTCTTCATTATAAGCTTGCTGCTTAATTCGACGTCGATCCGTCTCATCTATCGCTTTTTTCATCGACTTAGTGATTTTATCACCATACAGAATCGCTTTACCTTGCAAGTTACGCGCAGCACGACCTATCGTTTGAATAAGCGATCTTTCCGAACGTAAGAAGCCTTCCTTATCTGCGTCTAGAATTGCGACTAGCGACACTTCAGGCATATCCAAGCCTTCGCGAAGTAAGTTAATACCCACTAGCACATCAAATTCACCTAACCTTAAATCTCGTATAATTTCGACTCGTTCAATCGTATCAATATCAGAGTGGAGGTATCTCACTTTAACGCCATGTTCCGTCAGATATTCTGTTAAATCTTCCGACATACGTTTAGTCAAGGTGGTCACTAATACTCTTTCATCTTTAGCTGCACGAATTCGGATTTCAGACAATAGGTCATCGACTTGTGTTGCCACGGGGCGAACTTCAATTTCCGGGTCAAGCAACCCTGTAGGTCGAACTACTTGGTCTGCAATTTCTCCATCAGACTTCTCGATTTCATAATTACCAGGGGTGGCAGAAACGAAAATGGTTTGAGGCGCGATAGATTCAAACTCTTCAAACTTCATAGGGCGGTTATCAAGTGCCGAAGGTAAGCGAAAGCCGAACTCCACTAGCGTTTCTTTTCGAGAGCGATCACCTTTATACATAGCGCCAATTTGAGGTACTGTGACATGTGATTCATCAATAATCAGTAAGCCATCAGCCGGAAGGTAATCGAATAATGTAGGAGGAGCCTCCCCCTCATTTCTACCACTCAAGTAACGAGAGTAGTTTTCAATTCCTGAACAAAAACCAAGCTCATTCATCATCTCAATATCAAACTGTGTACGTTGGGTAATACGCTGTTCTTCAAGCAGCTTATTGTTGTCTTTTAAATACGTTTGTCTGTCGCGTAAGTCGTCTTTAATTTGTTCTATTGCTTCAAGGATTTTTTCACGTGGTGTCACATAGTGAGTTTTAGGATAGATTGTGTAACGAGGTAAATCTCTCTGCTTGACCGCACCCGTTAACGGGTCAAAAATACTGATGCAATCAATCTCGTCATCAAACATTTCGATACGAACAGCATCTTGCTCAGACTCAGCCGGAAAAACATCAATCACTTCACCGCGAACTCGAAATTGACCACGCTCAAATGCAACATCATTACGCTTGTATTGCAACTCAGCCAACCTTCTGATGATGTCCCTTTGATCAAGCACATCACCACGGCAAACGTGCAGCATCATTTTTAGGTAAGATTCGGGATCACCCAAGCCATAAATAGCAGATACTGACGCAACGATAATGGCATCTTTACGTTCAAGTAAGGCTTTGGTCGCTGATAACCTCATTTGCTCGATATGAGCATTAACAGAGGAATCTTTTTCTATAAAAGTGTCGGTTGTCGGGACATAAGCTTCAGGCTGATAATAGTCATAATAGGAAACGAAATATTCAACCGCGTTGTTAGGAAAGAAAGACTTCATTTCTCCATACAACTGAGCGGCTAGTGTTTTATTAGGCGCAAGAAAAATGGCTGGTCTTTGTGCTTGAGAAACAACATTCGCTAAGGTGAATGTTTTACCAGACCCGGTTACACCGAGTAATGTCTGATGAGCAAGTCCTGAATCTAATCCATCTAATAACCTTGCAATGGCAGTAGGTTGATCGCCTGAAGGGCTATAATCTGATACTAGGTCAAAAAGTTTACTCATGTTCACCTTTCCATACTGTGTTTATATTCAGGTCATTGTCGCTCTAGCCGATAGTTTGTTGCAACCTTTATCTAACAATAATCACTTTAACTCGTGGTGTTAATCATAGATTTATTTCTAAAAGATTGATATTATTCGTGACCGCATAAAACTCATGTTAAAAATACGCTTACCTTTTCATCCACTAGTTTTCCCCAAAATATCCGTATTTTCGTCTAAAACGTTCACATCCTAGCTATTCGAAATAAGTTATACCCATCAAAAAAATCTAACAAAGCTTTTGAAATTAACGACTTAAAACCAGAACCCCCAATTCAATTATTCCCTAATAAATATATTCAAGTTTAACTCACACAGTTATCCACAAATTTAGTGGATAAGTAGAGCTAAGCCAAATCAAATAAGGGCTGTCAAAAAGTAAAGAAATTTCACTGCTATTTTTCCTGTTTTTTTTATTGACATGATTTCAGAGAATCTTTAATATTCGCCTCGCTTTAAAGCAATTCCCCTTTAGTTCAGTTGGTAGAACGGCGGACTGTTAATCCGTATGTCGCAAGTTCAAGTCTTGCAAGGGGAGCCAAATTTAGAAAAAGCCCAATCTTAGGATTGGGCTTTTTCGTTTCTAATTATTAGCGACGAGCAAATGGAACCCAACTAAGTATCATTTGCACTGAAAAATCGATTTAAAGAAAACAACTCGCCCAACAACTTCCATCACTTTGCCTTTAATCCTTAAATACTCACTTAATTGTTGGTCTTTTTTTCATCTTGCGCATAAAACCTTATCGATCCTTGGTTGTTATTAGTGTGACAAAGCAGGATAATATTAAGATCGGAATCTCAAAAATAAATCCATTATGACCGAATATCTTTTGTTGTTGGTTGGCACAGTGCTGGTCAATAACTTTGTACTAGTTAAATTCTTAGGCCTATGTCCATTTATGGGGGTTTCCAAAAAACTGGAAACTGCTATTGGTATGGGGCTAGCTACAACTTTTGTACTTACACTGGCATCAGTTTCTGCATACCTTGTTGAAACCTATATCCTTGCACCATTAGGCATTGAATACCTGCGCACGATGAGTTTTATTTTAGTGATTGCAGTTGTCGTACAATTCACGGAAATGGTTGTGCACAAAACCAGCCCGACTCTTTACCGTTTACTTGGTATTTTCCTGCCCCTGATCACTACAAACTGTGCCGTTTTAGGTGTTGCACTTCTCAACATCAATGAGAACCATAATTTTATTCAATCGATTATTTATGGTTTCGGCGCTGCGGCAGGCTTTTCATTAGTTTTAATTCTCTTCGCTTCAATGCGAGAGCGTATAGCTGCTGCTGATGTCCCTATGCCATTCAAAGGCGCCTCTATTGCTATGATCACTGCAGGTCTTATGTCTCTAGCATTTATGGGCTTCACAGGGTTGGTGAAATAAGAATGAGTACCATCCTAATTGCAATTATTGCTCTTGTAGCTTTAGCTACTGTATTTGGCGCGATATTAGGTTTCGCTTCTATTCGTTTCAAAGTCGAAGCTGATCCCGTTGTGGATCAAATTGACTCTATCCTGCCACAAACACAATGTGGGCAATGTGGTTACCCAGGTTGTCGCCCTTATGCCGAAGCCATCGCAAATGGCGATAACATCAACAAATGCCCTCCAGGCGGGCAAGCTACGATAGAAAAATTGGCAGATCTCATGGGGGTTGAAGTCGAAGATTCAGCGCACGACCTCGATAACAAAGTAAAAACGGTTGCCTACATTCACGAAGACATGTGCATTGGTTGCACAAAATGCATCCAAGCATGCCCAGTAGACGCAATAGTGGGCGGAACGAAAGCACTGCATACCGTCATTAAAGATGAGTGTACAGGGTGCGACTTATGTGTTGCTCCATGTCCAACCGATTGTATTGAAATGATTCCAGTCGCAACCACGACTGAAAACTGGAAATGGCAGATGAACTCCATCCCTGTTATAGACATCACTCACCAATTCACTGATGCCTCTTCATCAGATAAAAAAGCATAAAAGGATTGGTATGATTTCTCTTATTGAACAAATTCGTACTGGCTCTCTTTGGAGCTTCCCTGGTGGGGTTCACCCTGCAGAAAATAAAACTCAGTCTAATAGCACGGAGTTAGTACACGCACGCATCCCCTCTGAAATAGTGCTACCAGTTAAACAACATATTGGTAAAGCCGGGAATTTATTAGTTGCAGCTGGCGATACTGTCAAAAAAGGTCAGCCGCTTACAAGCCTTGATAGTGGGTTTACTTTACCGGTACACGCACCGACATCCGGCCAAGTTATTGCTATAGAACCAAGAGTCACAGCTCACCCTTCAGGGTTAACTGAACTCAGTGTCATTATTAAACCTGATGGATTAGATGTTTGGTGTGATAAGAAGCCAGTAGATGATTTCATCTCTAAAACATCTGACCAACTGCTGGACACTATTCGTGAAGCCGGTATCTCAGGGATGGGAGGGGCAGGCTTCCCTACAGCCAAAAAAATTCAATCTGGTCTAGGTCGCACAGAAATACTGATTGTAAATGCTGCAGAATGTGAACCTTACATCACTTCTGATGACAAACTTCTACAAGAACATGCTGAAGATGTATTACAAGGCATCGAAATTGTTGAGCACATTCTTAAGCCAAAGTTAACTGTTATTGGTATTGAAGATAACAAACCCAAAGCTATCCAAGCTTTAGAAGCAGCAGCAATCAATAAAGATATTGTTATCCGAGTAATCCCGACAAAGTACCCCTCGGGCGGCGAAAAACAGCTAATAAAAATACTCACTAATAAAGAAGTTCCTGCTGGCGGCATCCCTGCCGACATTGGCGTATTAGTCCAAAATGTCAGCTCATTATTTTCGATAAAGAAAGCGGTTATCGATGGAGAGCCCGTAATCAACCGTGTCGTCACATTAACGGGGAAAACTTTCAAGCAACCTCGTAACGTTTGGGCTCTGCTAGGCACTCCGGTACATGAGTTGCTCGAAGAGTTCGATTATAAGGCAGATAAAAAGCTTCCAAGGCTGATTCTAGGTGGTCCTATGATGGGTTTCACTCTGCCAAGCTCAAGTGTACCTATCACCAAAACCTCTAACTGTATTCTTGCACCAACTCGCAAAGAAATTTCTCCAAATCAATATGAGATGGAATGTATTCGATGTGGTCAATGTGCTGAAGCTTGTCCTGCTTCTTTACTGCCTCAACAATTACAGTGGCATGCAAAAGCGAATGAGTATGATAAATGTGAAGAGCTTAACCTTAAAGATTGTATTGAGTGTGGTGCTTGTGCCTATGTTTGCCCAAGTGAAATACCACTTGTTCAATATTACAGACAAGCGAAAGCTGAGATAAAAAATCGTAAAGATGAAGCTGCATCTGCTGAGCGTGCCAAAGTTCGTTTTGAAGAAAAAAATGCTCGTATGGAGCGTGATAAAGCAGAGCGCGAGAATCGGTTTAAGAAAGCGGCTGACAATCGCCGTAAAGATTTAAAAACCTCTGATGGCGATGATGCAATTGCTGCGGCGATCGCTCGTGTTAAAGCGCAAAAGTCTAATACTGACTCAGATAAACCAGCGGTGAAGCCCGCTGTTGCTGCCGCTATCGCAAGAGCTAAAGCGAAACAAGCAGAAGCTAAGAGTAACAATAGCGATCAACCTGATAATTCAGAGATGGCAAAATTACGTGAGGAAAGGAAAAAACAAGCTAGAGAGCGTAAAGCAAAATTAGACTCAGAATCTAGCGAGCAAAATAGCTCTGAGAAAAATAGTACTGCGCCAGCTAATAACGCCTCAGATAAGAAATCTGCAGTCGCAGAAGCCATTGCTCGAGCTAAAGCGGAAAAAGCGCAACAGGCTGAAGCAAGTAATAAAGATTCAGCTATGGATTCAAAATCACCTGATGAAACTGCTGATACGAAAAAGTCCGCGGTTGCTGCTGCAATTGCTCGTGCCAAAGCTAAAAAAGCACAGCAAGCTGAAGCGAATAATGAAGAGTCAACGACAAGCTCAATAGCTTCGGAAGCACCTGATCAGGAAACAGAAACCAAAGTTGACCCGAAAAAATCTGCTGTTGCTGCCGCGATAGCTCGCGCCAAAGCTAAAAAAGCACAGCAAGCTGAAGCGAATAATGAAGAGTCAGCGACAAGCTCAATAGCTTCGGATGCACCTGAACAGGAAACTGAAACCCAAATTGATCCTGAAAAAGCTGCGGTTGCTGCTGCAATTGCTCGCGCCAAAGCTAAAAAGGCGCAGCAAGCTGAAGCGAATAATGAAGAATCAACGACAAGCACAGTAGTTTCGGATGCACCTGAGCAGGAAGCTGAAACCAAAATTGATCCGAAAAAAGCTGCGGTTGCTGCTGCAATTGCTCGCGCAAAAGCTAAAAAGGCTCTGCAAGCTGGAGCGAATAATGAAGAATCAACAACAAGCACAGTAGTTTCGGATGCGCCTGAACAAGAAACTGAAACTAAGGTTGATCCTAAAAAAGCAGCAGTTGCTGCCGCGATTGCTCGTGCTAAAGCCAAAAAAGCACAAATAGCAAAAGACAAAAAGAATAACGAGGAAACAGAGTAATGGCTTTTTTTATTGCTAGCTCACCACACGCTCATAGCCGCCGAAGCACTCCTGACTTAATGAAGTGGGTAGCCTTATGTGCAGTGCCGGGCCTGCTCGCTCAAACCTATTTCTTCGGTTGGGGCACTCTCATACAACTTTGTTTTGCTTTAACGCTCGCGGTTACCTTTGAAGCAGTAATCATGCTGCTAAGAAAGCGCCCTCCAATTATGGCTTTAAGAGATTACAGCGCCATAGTAACTGGGTGGTTAATTAGCATAGCAATTCCCCCCCATTCCCCTTGGTGGCTACTTGTTATTGGCGTATTTTTCGCCATAGTGATTGCTAAACATTTGTATGGTGGAATCGGGCAAAACCCATTTAACCCAGCCATGGTCGCTTATGTTGTCCTTTTAATATCTTTCCCAGTTCAAATGACGAGTTGGAATGCACCTATATCTTTAACTGCTGAATCTACTAGCTTTATTGATTCTGCACTTATGATATTTACCGGGTTTAATAACGAAGGGCTTTCTTTACAGCAAGCACGTTTAGGCATTGATGGCACAACAATGGCAACCCCACTGGATGCTTTCAAAACCTCATTACTTGCCGGAAACACCCCTTCTGAGGCATTAAACCAGCCTCAATTTAGTTGGCTTGCAGGGTTAGGTTGGGAGTGGGTTAATATCGCCTACCTTCTTGGAGGTCTCGTTCTCATTAAGCAGCGAGTGATTCAATGGCACATTCCAGTAGCGTTTTTATCCAGCCTTGTTTTGTTTAGCTTAGTTTTCTCCATCTTTACACCTGGTGAAACCGCATCACCAATAATTCACCTCCTTTCCGGCGCTACAATGCTCGGTGCATTCTTTATTGCAACTGATCCGGTGTCGGCTTCAACCACAGTGAAAGGTCGGTTAATCTTTGGTGCTCTGATCGGCGGTTTAGTCTTTATCATTCGTAGTTGGGGTGGTTTCCCTGATGGTGTCGCCTTTGCTGTTTTACTGGCTAACATGTGTGTACCTCTTATTGACTACTACACAAAACCAAGAACTTACGGACACTAAGGGAGCATCACAATGTTAAATGCCATCAGAAAGAATGGGCTAACACTTGCGATTTTTGCCTGTGCTTCCACGGGTTTGGTCGCTGTCACCCATTACTTAACGAAAGACACAATCAAGCAACAAGAACAAGCCCAACTATTATCTGTATTAAACCAAGTTGTTCCACATAACCTACATGACAATGAGCTTTTTTCATCTTGTATATTGTTGAACACACCTGAACTAGGCACTGAGCAATCTATGCCAGCCTATATAGCGACACTAAATGATCAACCAAGTGCCATCGCGATAGAAGCAATTGCGCCAGATGGCTATAACGGTGAAATAAAACTCATTGTTGGTATTGAACAAGATGGAACAATTTTAGGCACGCGTGTACTTTCTCATAAAGAAACTCCTGGCCTAGGTGATAAAATTGATTTACGAGTCACTGACTGGATAACATCTTTTAAAGGTAAACAAGTCACGGAAAGTAATGTATCCCGCTGGGCAGTTCGAAAAGATGGCGGTGATTTCGACCAATTTACGGGCGCAACCATTACGCCTAGAGCGGTTGTAAAAGCAGTCAAAAAGGCTGTAGTTTATGTAAACACGAATAAAGAAACACTTTACTCACAACCTTTCAATTGTGGTGGTAATAATGAGTGATCATAAAACACTAATCAAAAATGGAATGTGGGCAAATAACCCTGCCCTTGTGCAACTTCTTGGGCTTTGTCCATTACTTGCCGTTTCTTCAACAGTGACAAATGCTTTAGGTCTAGGGATTGCGACTTTACTGGTTCTCGTAGGCTCAAACGTTGTCGTCTCTCTTGTCCGTAATCACGTTCCTAAAGAAGTTCGAATTCCAGTTTTCGTTATGATTATTGCCTCTTTAGTTACCTGCGTTCAGTTATTAATGAATGCCTACGCTTATGGGTTGTACCTATCACTTGGTATCTTCATTCCTTTGATTGTGACGAACTGTATCATCATTGGTCGAGCTGAAGCCTTTGCTTCCAAAAATGACGTTTTACCTGCAGCGCAGGATGGCTTTTGGATGGGTTTAGGTATGACGGCTGTACTTGTAGTGCTTGGTGCTATGCGAGAAGTGCTAGGTAATGGAACTTTGTTTGATGGCGCGGATTTATTACTCGGTGATTGGGCTGCATCACTAAGAATTGAAATATTTCAGTTCGACAATAGCTTCTTATTGGCACTCCTACCACCAGGCGCTTTTATAGGTGTCGGGTTCTTAATTGCACTAAAAAACATAATCGATCATCAAGCAAAATCTAAACAACCAAAACAAGAAAAGCCTGCAATTGAGCGAGCTAGAGTAACCAATGCATAACTAGAATAACTAGGACGTTGCTATTAAGCCGGCAACGCCCTAGTTAAGATTTAATAATAGATATAAAAATAAGATAAATAGACGCTATTAAAGCGCGTAATCTACACAACAACTGAAAGTAATGTCGCCATGAATAATGTAAAACGAGTTGAGATTTTAACGCGTCTTAGAGACGACAATCCAAAGCCACAAACTGAGTTAAATTGGAAATCTCCTTTTGAGCTTTTAATTGCGGTGCTTCTATCGGCGCAAGCTACTGATGTGAGCGTTAATAAAGCAACTGATAAACTATATCCCATCGCGAATACCCCTCAAGGAATTTTCGATTTGGGTGTAGATGGGTTGAAAGAATACATCAAGACAATTGGGTTATTTAACTCCAAAGCTGAGAACACAATCAAAACATGCCGCATGCTGCTCGATCTACATAATGGTGAAGTCCCTGAAGATCGTGCTGCGTTAGAAGCGCTACCCGGTGTTGGTCGAAAAACGGCAAACGTAGTGCTAAATACCGCTTTCGGATGGCCTACGATAGCTGTAGATACCCATATCTATCGTGTATCAAACCGCACTAAGCTAGCAATGGGTAAAACGGTTGATGATGTAGAACAAAAGCTATTAAAAGTGATACCCAAAGAATTCAAACTGGATGTGCACCACTGGCTAATACTTCATGGGCGTTATACATGTGTGGCGCGTAAACCACGCTGTGGTAGTTGCATGATTGAAGACTTATGTGAATTCAAAGAAAAAACCGAAATTTAACGAATTATAAATACTTGAGCTAGGAGCTAATTATGTCAAATGGTCGAATTCTTCACACTATGCTACGTGTCGGTGATTTAGATAAATCTATCGAGTTCTATACTGACGTGATGGGTATGGACTTATTACGTAAAAATGAAAACTCAGAATATGAATATACGCTGGTTTTTTTAGGCTACGGAGATGAGTCACAAGGGGCTGTGATTGAATTAACTTATAACTGGGGCACCACTGAATATGAACACGGTTCTGCATTCGGTCATATTGCTATCGGCGTAGACGATATCTATTCAACATGTGACGCAATTAAAGCAGCAGGTGGTAACGTTACTCGCGAGCCTGGCCCTGTAAAAGGTGGCAGCACTGAGATTGCATTTGTCAAAGACCCTGATGGTTACATGATCGAACTGATTCAAAGTAAACAAGCAAGCGCTGGCTTAGAAGGCTAGACAACTGCCAATAACCATTCTAAAAACGAGCTCTTTGCTCGTTTTTTATATCTTTTTCATAATCTACCTTCCAATAAATAAGAAGAATTGCCGTTCATCATCACTAAACTTTACTTGATAATAATTATCGTTTAGATTGTTAGCCAGATTTATAGAGTGAGAGTTAACAATGATAAGCGAATGGGAAAAACACACGTTACTTGCCGATACCGCGTTGCAACTCGACGACCCTGTACGAAGTATTCTTCACTACCAACAAGCTCTAACGCTGAGTGAAAGAATCACGGAACGAACTGACATAGAAGCTGATGAACGATTAATAATATCGGTTGTTTCGTGTCACAATCTTGCTCAGTTCTGGCGCTGGGCAGGAGAAGCCGAATATGAACTCAAATATCTACAGCTTGCGTCTGAAAAGGTATTGACCTTAATCCCTCAGTGCCCTCACACTCAATGCTCTAGTTTTATTGATTCGATAGGGTGCTGTAAAAAAGCCTTAATTGATTTCATGAAGCGCCACCCAAACCCGAAGATCGCTTCGATGGTAGAAAAAATAGATACCGCAACGAACTGCGAAATCATTGCTAAATTCCGCTTAAACTAAAAATGCAATTCAAAAAAAGCCAGTCTGATAACTGGCTTTTGGTAAAAACATAAATCTATTAAAATAGCGTTCTTTCAACTCAATCTATTTAGCTAAATCCACTTAATTCGCTAACCTCTAAATTTGAGTCCTTCCAAGTGAAATTACAACACGACGGTTTTTATCTTTACCAATAGGAGAGCTGTTATCAGCAATTGGTCGGCGCTTACCATAACCTTGAACTTTAATTCTATCCTCTGCCAAGCCTAAAGATTTAAAGTAATCTCTTAAAGATTCTGCTCGTCTCTCAGATAAGTTTTGGCTGATACCTTTACTGTCAATTGAGTCTGTATAAGTGGCAACTAGAACAAGATCAATATCTTGATTGTAACGAATGTATTCCGCTATCTGCCCTAAACGCTTACGTGATGACTTATTCAACTGGTCACTATTTCTATCGTAGTGAAGAATGGTAAAAGAAATATCTTCAAAACTATAAGGTAATAAATTCACAATACAGTCACTAAACACATTGTATTTTGATTGGAATAGGACAGATGACAGAGTGACTTCAATTCGCTGGTCTCGGCTCTGCCATTCTTGATAACTAAATGTAGGGTAGCGGCCCTTTTCTAGCTCACTTAGCATCCCCCAAGCTGTTTGACCTCCGACATAGCCATCAAACTGTTGGAAGAATTTAATGGTCGTCATGCGATCGGCACTTTCTCCAGGTCTCCACGGCGGAGGCATGGAAATCAAACTTACATTTCGGGTTGCCCCCATTGGTCGACGCATTTTAAGCTCAAAGTCCAAAATAACTTTTTTGCTCGCACGAGAGGAAAACTCCGCATCACCAAAGTTTGGAATTGGGTGAACTAAACGACATTCTAATGGTGTATTCGCCACCATCTCCCACGTTGACTGCTGAGGTGTCGCTCCGTACCGCTTATCTTGCATAGCGATGGCGGACGAAGACATCAGCGACAGTAAGATTGAACCTATGATGAGTCTTGTATTCATAAGATAGAATATCTCTTAAGCAAATCGTTTAACAATGCAGCCAATTGCCGCCTATTTCTAAAGATAATACCATGCAAAAACCTAGCCACCTCAAAGTGTGTCTTTTGTTAATTATTAAATTTCTTTAGTTTTTATCACTGCTATTATCTGCAATAATGCAGCCCCTATCACACTAATTTTGGCTAACATGACTGTAGAAAATGAAGCTCTGACCCTTAAAAAACGCTTCCGTGGCTATTTCCCAGTAGTTATCGACGTAGAAACCGCAGGATTCAATGCGAAAACCGATGCGTTATTGGAGATTTGTGCTATCACATTAAAGATGGATGAGAATGGTGACTTACAACCTGCATCCACTATTCATTTTCATATTGAACCTTTTGAAGGTGCCAACTTAGAACAAGAAGCGCTCGATTTTAACGGTATTAAAGACCCGTTCAGCCCACTTCGCGGAGCGATTCCTGAAGGTGAAGCTTTAAAAGAAATCTACAAGCTTGTGAGAAAAGAACAAAAAGCTTCTGACTGTAGCCGTGCGATCATGGTTGCACACAATGCAACATTCGACCTTAACTTTGTGAATGCTGCAAGTGAACGTTGTAAGCTTAAACGCGTCCCTTTCCACCCTTTTGCTACTTTTGATACTGCTGCTCTTAGTGGACTTGCTTATGGCCAAACCGTTTTGGCTAAAGCATGTAAAACTGCAGGGATGGATTTTGACAATAAAGAAGCGCACTCCGCTTTATATGATACTCAAAAAACCGCTGAACTTTTTTGCGGCATTGTAAATAAATGGAAAGCTCTTGGCGGCTGGCCACTTATTACAGAAGATGAGTAAGTACCAATTAATAAAAATAAATAAACACAACATTCCGAGAATAATATGAACCCAGTTGTAATTTCTGTGTGCATCATGCTTGTTTTAGCATTGATGCGTGTAAATGTAGTGGTGGCGCTTACGTTCAGTGCCATCATTGGCGGTATTGTTTCAGGCATGAGCCTTAACGATGCGGTATCTGCATTCGAAAGTGGACTTGGCGGCGGCGCTACCATTGCTTTAAGTTATGCGATGTTAGGTACCTTTGCTGTCGCTATTTCAAGATCTGGCATTACCGACTTACTTGCTCAAAATGTAATTAAACGCATCCATGGTAAAGAAAATGCTACGGCATCTACTGGTTTAAAATATGGCATCCTAGCGTCTTTAATTCTAGTAACCATGTCGTCTCAAAATATTATCCCTGTACATATCGCCTTTATCCCAATCTTAATTCCACCTCTACTTGGCGTATTTGCAAAGCTTAACCTAGACCGTAGACTTGTCGCTTGTGTGCTTACTTTCGGTTTAATTACACCATATATGGTTCTACCCATTGGTTTCGGTGGTATCTTCCTGAATAACATTCTACTGAAGAACCTACATGACAATGGTCTAGAAAATGTTGTCGCTAGCCAAGTTCCTATGGCAATGTTATTGCCAGCAGTTGGGATGATTTTCGGTTTACTAACGGCGGTTTTCTTTACTTACCGTAAACCACGCCAATACAAAGAAACATCTCACACTGTAGTATCTACTGAGACTAAAACAATCAATAAAAAACACATCATAGTAGCTGCAATTGGTATTGTCGCTGCATTGACCGTTCAGCTATCAACAGGGTCGATGATTATCGGCGCTTTAGCTGGTTTTATGGTATTCACATTTGGTGGTGTTATTGCTTGGAAAGAAACTCAAGATGTATTCACCAAAGGTGTCCACATGATGGCAATGATCGGCTTCATCATGATCGCAGCCGCTGGTTTCGCTGCAGTGATGAAACAAACTGGTGGTGTTGAATCCTTAGTAGAAGCTCTTTCAACAAGCATTGGTGACAACAAACCACTTGCAGCACTATTCATGCTAATCGTTGGTCTTTTAGTGACAATGGGGATTGGTTCTTCATTCTCAACAATTCCAATTCTAGCAACTATTTATGTACCACTTGCAGCCGCTTTCGGTTTCTCACCTATGGCAACAATTGCGCTTGTAGGTACCGCGGCAGCTCTTGGTGATGCTGGTTCTCCAGCTTCAGACTCTACATTAGGTCCTACCTCAGGTCTAAATGCAGATGGTCAACACGAACATGTATGGGAAACGGTTGTACCGACTTTCTTACACTACAATTTACCATTGATAGCATTCGGTTGGTTAGCCGCTATGGTTCTTTAGAGTTACCGCTCTTTATATGAGTTGCTGTTGATGCTCTAGATGCTCTAGATGCTCTGAAACTAGCCTTTATAGCCAATGCTCCATAAATAAAAAAACCGCCCAATAAGGCGGTTTTTTTTATTTTTCCAAGTCGTGATGCTAGTGTAGTAAGATTCGTTCGACATTCTTCTCTATCGTAGCTTGTCCGATCCCTTTCACATTTTCTAACTCTTGGATAGAAGCGAAGTCACCATGAGCTTCTCTATATTTTACAATTTCTCCTGCTTTCTTAGTACCTACACCAACAAGCATCACGGCTAATTCTTCCGCTGAGGCGGTATTTACGTTAACCGTTATTTCTATACCTTCGTTAAGCTCATCTTTCGTAGGGCTAGATGCATTGGTAAAGCTCATAAATAGCAGAGCCGGTAGAATCACTGATAGGGACTTAGATAAAGCTGATTTGAAGATAGACATGAGTTACTCCTTCTTAAAACGCCAAGATAAAGAGTAACTAGGATATAAAGAATTTACTTTCTGGAAAATTAAAACGGGTCACCTAAGTGACCCGTTGTGTGTTACATATCATTTTCAGATGAATAGCCTATTGGCTCACAACATAGTATTCAACGTCAGCATTACTGCGTAAAACACTCAACACATTAGATAAATCTTGTTGATTTCCAACTCGCTCAAGTTGAGCACCAATTTGAGTACTGTAAACAGGATTGATATCAGCTGTCACATTAGAAAGTTCAACAACTACAATATTACCTTCTAGGTCTTTAGATTGACCAAATACGGCTTGACCATCGATAGGCTTAGCTAAAGCAAACACTGAAGAAGCAAGTGGCGAATTACGGTCAATTGTTTCTAGTTCAGTGAACTCAAGGTTGTTTTCTGCCAGAATAGCTTCATTACCTTGCCCAAGTTCATTGACTAGAGAAACACCCAGCTCGATAGCTTGCTGTTCTGCTTTAACAGTAGAAAGTGCAGCAACGACTTGGTCTGTCACTTCTTCTAATGGTAGTACCATTTCATCACGAGAGTCTTCAACACGAACAACAATAATATGCTCTGGTGCAACTTCGATAACTTCAGAGTTTAGCCCGTCTTCTTTTACTTCAGGGCTTAGAATTGCTTGAATAATCGCAGGTGCTTTTAATAGCTCAGGCGCATCTATATGAGAAATAAAATCTGTAGTTTTAACCTTTGCATTAATCGCTTCAGCTGAATCAATTAAAGAATCAGGGAATTCAAACGCTACTTTTTCAAGCTCAGTTTGCTTCTCATAGAACTGGTCTACCGCCTCTTGGTCAACAATCTCTAACTTAATCTCCGCAGCAACATCTGCCAAAGGTTGAGCTTGTGAAGCTTTAACATCATCAAGTTTAATAATGTGGTAGCCGAATTCAGATTTAACTAAACCCGTTTTATCGCCAACAGTCTGAAGGGCAAAAGCTGCTTCTTCAAATGCAGGGTCCATTACTTCGCGCTCAATCCAACCAAGATCACCGCCAACATCTGAACTACCGAAGTCATCAGACTTTTCTTCAGCCAAAGTAGCAAAATCAGCACCAGCATTTAATTCATCGAGAATAGCTTGTGCTTTTGCTTCGTCATCACCTTGAACTAGGATATGACTCACTTTACGTTGCTCTTCCGTTGAGTACTTATCTAAGTGCTCATCGTAGTACTGTTGTACCTGCTCATCAGAGATTTGGATAGTTTCTTTTAACTGTTCAGCCGAAAGTTCAATATATGCTACCTGAACCTGCTCTGGGCGAGTGTAGTCTGCAGAGTTGTCTTGGTAGTATTGTTGAATCTCTTCATCAGACAGTGTAATTCCAGCTGCGATATCGCTAACATTCAATGTCACGGTGCGTACGTCACGAGTCTGAGCAATCAGTTTGCTCTGAACATCAATTTCACCTTGAAGTACAAATTCACTACCTTGTAGCGCTGTCACTAGTTGATTACGCATTAAATCGCGGCGCATGTATTCAGCAAAGCTTTCAGCACTGAAACCTGCACGACGAAGTGACGATTGGTAGATTTCTTGATCAAATTGGCCCGCAGTTTGGAACTGAGGCATCTCAAGGATCAAAGTACGAATTTGTGAATCACTAATACGTAAACCTAGAGCTTCAGCTTGCTGCTCTAATAATACGTCATTGATCATTCGATCAAGAACGGATTTACGGAAAGACTCTACATAAGCAGGGTCTGCTAACATTTGAGAAAAGTAATCGCCAAGCTGTGATTGCATGCGGTTACGTTCGTTTTGGTAAGCTTGCTCAAACTCACCACGGCCAATTTCTGTATTACCTACTTTCGCGGCTGCATTATTGCCACCACCTGTGATGTAACTGCCGACACCAGCAAAAACAAATGAAAGGATAATCAAGACAAGGATAATTTTAACCGCGATGCTGTTCACGCCTTCGCGTAATCGATCCATCATAATTTAACTGCTCTCCGGGAAAGAAGCCGATGCTTCAAAATAAATAATCTATTCACGCGATAGTATCAGAAAAAGAAATGCGCATCAGTAGGATGCGCATAAATTAAATAAGTTCAGTCCGCTTATACACAAACACGACTTGAAAGATGAAACAGCATGTTTCAAGTCGCTCAGATTGTGCCAGTAACGACTACCCAAAGGATAGTTATTGGTTACATGCGTCTTTAAGAGCTTTACCTGCTTTGAAACCAGGTACTTTAGCTTCTGCGATTTGGATTTCTTCACCAGTCTTAGGGTTACGACCTGTGCGAGCGGCACGAGTACGCACGCTGAATGTACCAAAACCAACAAGTGCAACTTGATCACCTGATTGTAGCGTTGTACCAACCGCTTCAATGAATGCATCTAGAGCGCGACCAGCTGAAGCTTTTGAGATATCTGCGTTTTCTGCGATTGATTCTACTAATTGTGTTTTATTCACTGTGTTTCCCCTTTGTGTCATCTTTGAATATTTTTATAGACGACGTTTCGATCCATTTTGGTTTTAAAGTAGCTGCAAGCCTTGTGACAAAAGGGCTTGAAGCTTTAGTCGAATAACTTAGCGTCCAAAAAAAACGCTGACAAGCCTTTTCGGGTCTATCAGCGTAATTCTTTACTTATTTTTGCTACGCATCACTATTTTTTAGCGTCAAACTCAACACCTGAAGGGTCTCGCTCTAACGCAACTTTCAATACTTCATCAATCCACTGAACAGGGATAACCTTAAGATCGGCAATCACGTTATCTGGAATTTCTTCTAGATCACGCTCATTATCTTTTGGAATAAGTACTGTTTTGATACCACCGCGGTGTGCCGCTAACAGCTTTTCTTTCAAACCACCGATAGGTAAAACTTCACCACGTAAAGTAATTTCACCCGTCATGCCCACTTCTGCTTTCACAGGGTTGCCTGTTAGGCTAGAAACTAATGCCGTACACATTGCAATACCAGCACTCGGACCATCTTTTGGTGTCGCACCTTCTGGTACGTGCACGTGGATGTCACGTTTCTCATAGAAGTCAGTGTTAATACCCAATTTCTCGGCACGTGAACGAACAACCGTCATTGCAGCTTGGATTGACTCTTTCATCACATCACCAAGCGAACCTGTTTGTGTTAGCTTACCTTTACCCGGCATTGACTCCGTTTCAATTGTAAGCAGATCACCGCCAACTTGAGTCCAAGCTAAACCAGTTACTTGACCAATGCGGTTACTTTCATCAGCTTTACCGAAATCATGACGTTGAACACCTAAGTACTCTTTTAGGTTATCCATATTAACAGTCACAGACTTGAGGCTGCTATCGAGAAGAATATTCTTAACCGCTTTACGACAAATCTTAGAGATTTCACGCTCTAAACTACGCACACCAGCTTCACGAGTATAGTAACGAATAATGCCAATAATCGCTGAGTCTTCAATAGTGATCTCATTCGGCTTCAAACCATTACGCTGTACTTGTTTATCAAGCAAGTGGCTTTTAGCAATATTCAGCTTTTCATCTTCTGTATAACCAGACAAACGAATAACTTCCATACGATCAAGTAAAGGGCCTGGAATATCCATCGAGTTAGAGGTTGCGACAAACATTACATCAGACAGATCGTAATCGACTTCTAAGTAGTGATCGTTAAACGCATTGTTCTGCTCTGGATCAAGCACTTCTAGAAGGGCTGAAGATGGGTCGCCACGCATATCAGATGACATCTTATCGATTTCATCTAATAGGAATAGTGGATTTTTTACGCCAACTTTAGACATCTTCTGGATTAATTTACCTGGAAGAGAGCCAATGTAAGTACGACGGTGACCACGAATTTCAGCTTCATCACGAACGCCACCCAAAGCCATACGAGTGTACTTACGGCCGGTAGCTGCTGCGATAGAGCGACCTAGAGAGGTTTTACCTACACCAGGAGGTCCTACAAGACAAAGGATTGGACCTTTTAGCTTGTTAATTCGGTTTTGAACCGCCAAGTACTCAAGAATACGTTCTTTAACTCGCTCTAAACCGTAGTGGTCTTCGTTCAAGACTTCTTCAGCTTTAGCTAAGTTTTTCTTAACTTTTGAGCGTTTTGCCCAAGGCACGCCAACCATCCAATCAATGTAACTACGCACTACTGTTGCTTCAGCAGACATAGGTGACATCATCTTAAGCTTTTGCAGCTCTTGCTCTGTTTTTTCACGAGCTTCCTGAGGCATCTTTGAATCTTCGATTTTCTTTTTCAAAGCTTCGAATTCATCTGGAGCATCATCCATATCGCCAAGTTCTTTCTGAATAGCTTTCATTTGCTCATTCAGATAGTACTCACGTTGGGATTTTTCCATTTGTTTCTTAACGCGGCCACGGATACGCTTTTCAACTTGTAGGATGTCAATTTCTGACTCCATCTGCCCCATTAAGAATTCTAAACGTTCAGTAACGTCTAAAATTTCTAAGACATGCTGCTTATCGACAAGTTTCAGTGGCATATGAGCCGCAATGGTATCAGCTAGGCGTGCTGCTTCATCGATGCCATTTAAAGATGTCAGTACTTCTGGTGGGATCTTTTTATTCAGCTTGATAAAGCCTTCAAATTGATTGATCGCACTGCGTACAACAACTTCTTGTTCTTTTTCATCAAGTTCAGAGGTGACTACATATTCTGCGTCTGCAAGGAAAAACTCACTCTCTCTAAACTGGTGAATTTTTGCACGCTGCTGACCTTCAACAAGTACTTTAACTGTACCATCTGGTAGCTTGAGTAGCTGAAGAATGGTGGCAACAGTACCTACATCAAATAGGTCGTCAATTGAAGGCTCATCGGTATCAGCCTGTTTCTGCGCAACTAGCAATACTTGTTTGTTGGCTTCCATTGCCGATTCTAGGCAAGAAATCGATTTTTCACGACCAACAAATAGTGGAATAACCATATGTGGGTAAACCACTACATCACGTAGAGGTAGTACGGGGATTTCTATACGCTCGGAACGTTCCAAGTTCATATTTTTCTCTCTTCCGCTTTAACTTATAAAGCAGTATATGGGGCTTAAATGACTGGATTCAATGAAAGAATAAAAAAAAGGAGGTAATTGCTTACCTCCTTTTTTAATTTAAGCGTTCCGTATCAAAACGGTTACTCTGCACCAGCAGCTTGATTGTCAGAATTACTGTAAATCAATAACGGTTCAGATTCACCGTTGATTACAGATTCATCAATCACAACTTTACTCACATCTGTGGAAGATGGCAGCTCGTACATAGTTTCCAGCAACACACCTTCAAGAATTGAACGTAGACCACGTGCACCAGTTTTACGATCCATTGCTTTTTTAGCAATAGCACGTAAAGCATCATCACGGAATTCCAATTCTGTATCTTCTAGATCAAATAATGCCGCATACTGCTTAGTAAGTGCATTCTTCGGCTCACAAAGAATTTGAACTAAAGCTTCTTCATCAAGCTCAGTCAGTGTGGTTGTTACAGGTAGACGACCAATGAATTCAGGGATTAGACCGTACTTCACCAAATCTTCAGGTTCAACTTGAGTGAATAGTTCACCCACAGTCTTCTCTTCATCTTTTGAGCGTACTTCTGCACCAAAACCAATGCTTGAACCTTTTTCTATACGTTGCTCAATCACCTTATCTAGGCCGGAGAATGCTCCACCACAGATAAATAAGATCTTAGATGTATCAACCTGTAAGAACTCTTGTTGTGGGTGCTTACGACCACCTTGTGGTGGGACTGAAGCAACAGTACCTTCAACAAGTTTAAGTAATGCTTGCTGTACACCTTCACCAGACACATCACGTGTAATCGATGGGTTTTCAGCTTTACGAGAAATTTTGTCGATTTCATCGATGTAAACAATACCGCGCTCTGCTTTTGCTACGTCGTAATCACACTTTTGAAGCAGCTTTTGAATGATGTTTTCTACATCTTCACCTACATAACCCGCTTCGGTTAGTGTAGTTGCATCAGCCATTGTGAATGGTACATCTAGGAAACGAGCAAGCGTTTCTGCAAGTAATGTTTTACCACTTCCGGTTGGACCGATAAGCAGAATATTACTCTTACCTAGCTCTACGCCTTCAGCCGTCGTATCGCCATTACGTAAACGCTTGTAGTGATTATATACCGCTACTGCTAGCACTTTTTTCGCGTATTCTTGACCAATTACATAGTCATCAAGGTGCTCACGAATCTGACGTGGCGTTGGTAACGCTTCAGACTCTTTCTTAGGAAGAACATCTTTGATTTCTTCACGAATAATGTCATTACATAAATCGACACATTCGTCACAAATGTAAACAGAAGGACCTGCGATTAACTTACGAACTTCGTGCTGGCTTTTGCCACAGAAAGAGCAGTAAAGCAGTTTACCACTACTACCCTCTTTGCTTTTATCTGTCATTCGCTAACCTCTTAGCCTTTACTCACTATGATTTGAGTGTATATCAATTTTAACTAATTTGCGTTAACAATTGCGCTATGCAATTACTGACCGCGGTGGTTAAGAACTGAATCCACTAAACCGTATTCTACTGCTTGATCAGCAGACATAAAGTTATCACGATCGGTATCTTGCTCAACAACTTCTAGAGGCTGACCAGTATGCTCTGCCAATAGCTTGTTTAACTTTTGCTTGATCGTTAAAATTTCTTGCGCGTGGATTTGAATATCAGACGCTTGACCTTGGAAGCCGCCAAGAGGCTGATGAATCATTACACGTGAATTAGGAAGCACATGACGCTTACCTGGTGTACCACCTGCAAGTAAGAAAGCACCCATAGAACATGCTTGTCCCATACATACTGTACTTACGTTCGGCATAATGAACTGCATTGTGTCGTAAATTGACATACCCGCAGTTACGCTACCGCCCGGAGAGTTGATGTATAGGTAGATGTCTTTATCTGGATTTTCTGATTCCAAGAAAAGCAGTTGAGCCACGACAAGGTTTGCCATGTGGTCTTCCACTTGACCTGTTAAGAAAATGATTCGTTCTTTTAATAGACGAGAATAAATATCGTAAGAACGTTCACCACGGGAAGTTTGTTCAACCACCATTGGAACTAGTGCGTCCATAATAGATGGCATTGTATTTTTTTCTTGGTAGCTCATATTCTTATGTCCCTAAAATAAATGGCCCGAATGATAAATCATACGGACCATTGTTAGCAGAATTATCGACAGTACGTCAACCTTCTACATCAGATATTACTATATTAAGCAGGTTGCTGATTCATTAGCTCGTTGAAGCTAACTTCTTTATCAGAAACTTGAGCTTTAGCGATGATTGCATCAATAGCTTGCTCTTCTAGAGCAACGTTGCGCATGTTGTTCATCATTTGCTCGTTTTGCTCGTAGTAAGCAATAACTTCTGTTGGATCTTCGTATGCTGTAGCCATTTCTTCGATGATAGCTTTAACTTTCTCATCGTCAGCTTTTAGCTCTTCAGACTTGATTACTTCACCAAGAAGAAGACCTACAACTACGCGACGTTTAGCTTGCTCTTCGAACAGCTCACGTGGAAGTTGGTCAGCAGCTTCAGTGTTGCCACCGAAACGTTGTGCAGCTTGCTGACGTAGAACACCAATTTCTTGGTCAACTAGTGCAGAAGGTACATCGATGTTGTTTTCGTTTACTAGACCGTCAAGAGCTTGCTCTTTGATGCGGTTTTTAACTGCTTGCTTAAGCTCACGTTCCATATTCTTACGAACTTCAGCTTTAAGACCTTCAACGCCGTTAGTTGCGCCGAACTTAGCAACGAATTCTTCGTTTAGTTCTGGAAGCTCACGAGACTCAACTTTGTTCAGTTTGATTGTGAACTTAGCTGCTTTACCTTTTAGGTTTTCAGCGTGGTAATCTTCTGGGAAGTTTACGTCGATTTCGAATTCCATACCTGCAGTTTTGCCAACGATACCGTCTTCAAAACCAGGAATCATACGACCAGCACCCATTTCTAGTGGGAAGTTCTCAGCTTTACCGCCTTCGAACTCTTCACCGTCGATAGAGCCGATGAAATCGATAGTTGCACGAGAACCAGCGTCAGCAGCAGCTTCAACTTCAGTCCAAGTTGCTTGTTGCTTACGTAGAGTTTCGATCATCTCTTCAACGTCAGCTTCGTTAACTTCTACTGCTGGTTTTTCAACAGTGATGTTTTCTAGGCCTTTTAGCTCAACTTCTGGGTAGATTTCAAAAGTTGCGTTGAATACTAGGTCTTCACCTTCGTTGTTTGCAACAGGTGCAAATGTTGGTGCGCCAGCTGGGTTGATCTTTTCTTTAACGATTGCTTCGATGAAGTGACGTTGCATTACTTCGCCCATCACGTCTTGACGTACTGCTTTGCCGTACATTTTAGCAACCATCTTCATTGGCACTTTGCCTTTACGGAAACCATCGAAACGACGGTTTTTCGCGATGTTGCGTAGTTCAGCTGTAACTGCATCTTCGATGTTAGCAGCAGGAACAGTAATATTAAGACGGCGCTCTAGGCCTTCTAGCGTTTCAACAGTAACTTGCATTATATAAACCTCAAAACTGGCTCAGGTTATCTGAGCATATGAGCCGTAACTTAGCTTTCTAAAAAGCGGGCGTTATTGGCTGCATTCTTGTGTAGTGCTCTATCCGAACACTTAATTTAAAATCGAGCATTGATACTAAGATTGAATATCAATCTCGTACCAGACTAATCAGTGATATCTTTCGAGATTACCACTCAACAAAATTCATTGTCGATAGAGTAATTAAAGGTATCTCCGATTAGCCTCAGGACAGAAATTTAGACGCGACATTCTAGCGATCTGTTATCACGCTGTCGAGCCGAACCCTTCTGCTAGGCAATGAATGCTCTTAATTCTCGTTCTAAGTGGTATAAAAGTAATCAAAACACCACAAAGCACCTTAGAAATGGGGACAATAGCGACTTTTTCAAGGTAATCGAGACCTTTTTTCCTCAAAAATCTTAAAAAGAGATCTTGCTCTTGTTTTACCCCTCAGAGTCGATAACTTTTTCAACAATCCTCGTTACAACCCCTTAACCTATATTTTCCCATCTCTTGCGGTTTTATAAGTTGCCAATAAAAAATACACATAGATTCAACCTTTAAAGTTAATCATGACAAGTAAACGAAGATCACAATATCAACGGTTGGCAAAACGAGAATCATAAATAAACACGGAGTATGTAGTGACCAGGATCCAACGCTTTTCAGGGTTGTTATTAATAGTTTATGGCTTATTTTGTGTGTTAGGTGGTCGCTGGGTTTGGCAGTTCAACCATCAACAATTACTCTCTGAACATCAATCTCAACTTAACCGTTTTTCAGCCCACATCACCAGCCAATTAGATAGATTCGCCCATATTCCAGAGTTATTATCTAAAGACAAAGAGCTGATAGACGCCTTATTAGCCCCTGAAAACTCCGCTCAAATAGAGCTAACTAACCGCTACCTCAAACATGTAAATAGCGTTATACACGCATCAGATACTTACTTAATTGATAAATACGGTACAACTTTAGCTTCAAGTAACTGGCAAAAAGAACGCTCTTTTGTCAGCAGAAATTTTGCTTTTCGTCCTTACTTTAAAGAAGCAATTATTGGTGACGAAAGTCAGTATTTTGCACTTGGTTCTACATCTGGTCTGCGGGGCTATTATTATGCTTACCCTGTCTCTTATGCGGCTGAAATTGTAGGTGTGGTTGTGGTAAAGATGGATTTATCCTCCATTGAAGAAAACTGGAAAGGAAAACAAAGCTATTTTGTTGCAAACGACAAAGATCAGGTCATCTTTATGTCTAGTAACTCCAAGTGGCTTTTTAAAAGCCTCCAACCACTTGAGCACCCAGTATTACAACGCATAAAAGATAGTAGGCAGTATTTAAATACTGAAATAGAAAGCTTGAACCTGTTAGGCGATCTCGAAAAGACCGCCTCTATCCTTACTTCAAAAAGTACGCTTGCTCAGGGCAAATTCTTTGTTTCATCTCGTCAACTGGAGCAACCAAAACTGACAATAAGAGTACTGACCCCTACCCATTTAGTTTGGTGGGATCTCGTAGGTTACCTTGTCATTCTCAGCCTAGTCTTTGCGGTTTTATTTCTCATTTTTCAACTACTCGAACATCGTCGTCAAAAACTTCTTCAGATTGAAAAAGTACAAGAGATTGCAAGACAAAAATTAGAGTTCCAAGTCTTAGAAAGAACCTCTGAATTGCATGCAGAAGTCAATCAAAGAGCCAAAACAGAGCAGGCTTTGAGGCAAACACAAGACGAGCTGATTCAAGCAGCTAAACTTGCCGTATTAGGGCAAATGTCCGCAAGTATTAGCCACGAACTTAACAACCCTTTGGCAGCTATTCGTAGCTACGCGGATAACGGTCGATTATTTTTAGACAAAGGAAAATTTGAACGAGTCGATGATAACTTATCGCGGATTTCAGGCTTAACAGACCGCATGGCAAAAATCAGCCAACAGCTCAAATCCTTTGCTCGAAAGTCGTCAACTAATGAATTAAACCTCGTTCAGTTTCAGCCCATTGTAAGCTCAGCAAAAGAGCTAATGAAACCTCAACTGAAAACTGAGCGAGTCACACTTGAAGAAACGCCTCTAGATACTCACGTATCTTTGCTTGCAAACCCAATTCAACTGGAGCAAGTATTAATCAACTTACTAACGAATGCCATTCAGGCAATGGAAAAGCAGAGTGATAAACTGATTATAATTTCCCAAGAAATATCGATGGATAAACAGTTACTTATCCATATTGATGACAATGGTCCGGGAGTAGAAGCCAGTAAAATATCAACCTTCTTTGAACCTTTTCATACAACAAAAAAAAATGGGCTCGGACTAGGATTATCACTATCTCAGCAAATTGTGGAAACAATGAATGGGCAATTAACAGCATGTAACAGCTCTCTTGGTGGTGCTCGTTTCACGATTTCACTCCCAGCAGTAAAGCCTGATGATGTTGATAGCAGCGAAATGCCCAACGAAAAAAACAGCGACTCCCAAAAGAATAATTAAAAGGAAATTGCATGTGCCATGTGTACTTTATTGATGATGAATACGATTTAAGGGCAGCGGTGGAACAAAGCTTCGAACTCGCCGATATTGACGCTCAATTTTTCCCGGATGCGGAAAGCGCTTTATTAGCGATACAAGCGGATGGGCTGCCGCATGTAGTCATCACCGACATTTGCTTACCCGGAATCTCAGGGCATGATTTGCTCAATACAATTATTAATAAAGACCCCGACTTACCCGTTATTATGGTTACTGGTCACGGTGATATTTCTATGGCAGTTGAATCAATACACCGCGGTGCCTATGACTTTATTGAGAAGCCTTTTTCAAATGATCGCCTGCTAGATACTACAAAAAGAGCATTAGAAAAACGCACATTGACTATTGAAAACCAAGCACTCAAACGCTCTTTAAAAGCCAGCCAAACCCTTGGTCCACGGATCATAGGCGACACTCAAAGCATTCAAGATCTACGCGCTACTATTTCGCATATCGCCGATACCAATGCGGATATTTTATTGTTTGGTGAAACAGGCACAGGCAAAGAACTTATCGCTCGCTCCCTTCACGAACAAAGTAGTCGAAGAGAACAAAACTTTGTTGCAGTCAATTGCGGTGCAGTTCCAGAAAACCTTCTAGAAAGTGAACTTTATGGTCATGAAAAAGGGGCATTCACAGGCGCGGATAGCAAAAGAGTCGGCAAGTTTGAATTTGCTCAAGGTGGCACATTATTTTTAGATGAAATTGAGTCGATGCCAATGCAAGCTCAAATTAAGTTATTACGTGTATTGCAAGAACGATTAATTGAAAGAGTAGGTTCAAATACACTCATTCCTCTTGATATTCGAGTGATAGCAGCAACTAAGGTCGACCTCAAGCAGGCAGCTGAAGAGGGCTTATTCAGACAAGACCTATATTATCGCTTGAATGTTGTAACGCTCGACCTACCACCACTGAGAAGTCGAAAAGAGGATATTCCAGCTCTATTCCATCACTTCCTCTTAGTAGCAGCGGCTCGTTATGGGAAAACGGCAACTGCGTTACCAAAAACCGAGCTGCACACTTTACTCGCTCACGATTGGCCGGGGAATGTTCGTGAACTTCGCAATACGGCTGAACGCTTTGTACTGTTAGGAAAGATCGCTCAACTAGGCGATCAATGTGCACAAACAAATGCCGATTTATCTCTAACTGAACAAGTTTCTGAATTTGAAAAGCGAGCTTTAGAACACGCCTTGATCGAATGTAACGGCAGTATAAAAGACACCATGGACAAGCTAAATATTGCGCGTAAAACCCTTTACGACAAAATGCAAAAATATGGTTTAGATAAAGATAAGTATAAAACTGAACTTGAATAAAAAATTCACAATTCATTCATCTTATCTGCTCTATGATTAGTACATCATTTAGATGTCACTGCCTTAGACGCATAATGATAACCTTGCTTTACATTTCTCGTGAGTTGCCCCTCCTTGAATTAGAAAGCAAACAATTAAGACCATGTAAAAAGCCCCAACAAGAAACGAATCTTGTCAGGGCTTTTTTATGTCGTTAACCAAATAATAGCTTCCGCTACTTCACCTAGAGAATGTCACCTCGAACACCTCACATCAAAGTGCTTATTTCGTTATAATTTCCGGTCCCATTAAGGTTGTTGGTAACCACGTAGAAACCCAAGGTACATACGTTACGATAATCAAGAATAAGAACATGACGCCTACCCAAGGTAAGGCTGCTTTTACTACATTCATCATCGACATCTTCGCGACCCCGGCGGTCACAAACAGGTTAAGCCCCACAGGTGGCGTTATCATCCCTATCTCCATGTTAACTACCATCATGATACCTAGGTGAATTGGATCGATACCAAGTGCAATCGCAATTGGGAATACCAAAGGTGCAACGATGATCAACAAACCTGATGGTTCCATGAACTGACCGCCAATTAGCAAAAGAACGTTCACCACAATCAAGAAGGTTATCGGCCCTAAACCTGCAGAGAGCATAGATTCTGTGATCATTTGAGGAATACGTTCTTCCGTCAGTACATGCTTAAGAATCAGAGCATTGGCTATGATAAATAGCAGCATTATGGTCAGCTTACCTGCATCATAAAGCGTATCTTTTGTATCTTTATGTACAAAGGTCTGGAAGATTTTAACCAATGCTGGCTTCTTGTTTGCTTTATCAGCAAATGGACCCATATCTTTATAAATAAAGTTAGCAATAAAGAACGCATAAACTGCAGCTACTGCCGCCGCTTCTGTTGGAGTGAAAATACCGCCGTAAATACCACCCAAAATAATAACGATTAACAGTAAGCCCCAACTTGCATCTTTTGCTGCAGAAAACATTTCTCCCCAGCCAACAAATGGCTGAGCCGGAATCTTCTTAATGCGCGCTGCAATGTAGATTGCAATCATCAACATCACACCAGCCAATAGACCTGGAATCACACCGCCTAAGAACATGCGCCCAACAGATACATCTGTCGCCGCCGCGTACACAACCATTACGATTGAAGGCGGAATCAAAATACCTAACGTACCTGCATTACAAATAACCCCTGCTGCAAACTCTTTTGAGTATCCATTTTTCACCATACCAGCGATAACGATACTACCGATTGCCACTACCGTAGCTGGTGAAGAGCCTGAAAGCGCTGCGAACATCATACATGCCACAACCGAAGCCATCGCTAGACCACCTCGGAACCAACCTACCATTGCGATGGCAAAGCGAATAATCCGTTTTGCTACACCACCAGTAGACATAAAGCTCGACGCTAAAATAAAGAATGGGATCGCTAATAATGTGTAATGCCCAGCAAACGCGTTAAACAAAGTTTGAGCGACAGAAGCAAGAGAAGCATCTGAATGCATTAGAAGGAATATGATACTGGATAAACCCAGTGAAATAGCAATTGGCACACCCACCAGCATGAACGCAATTACCATCAAAAATAGAAATAACATTGCCATGATCTTAGTCTTCCTTGCTTGTTGGTGTATTGGCTGTTGGTGTGTTAGCTGGCTTTTCCTTCGCTAGCTTTTCCTTGGCGAGCTCTGATTGATAATTCTGAGTTAGAGGTGCCGTTGCATCATCGTCTGAGCCTTCTAAGACAGACGCTTTTAACGCATCTAAGTCTTCTTCAGCTTCATGACCTGCAATCATACGATCCAGTTTTCCAGTAAAGACTTGATAAGCAATTTGAAGAAATCGAAAAGTCAGCAATGCCATACCAATTGGTAAAGCCATATAAGGAATAAACCGCGGCAATTTTTCATATCGCTCACCTTCATTCAACCAATCAGACATAAACTGCAGCATTTCTGGCATAGGAATATCATCCGTTTCATACCACGCTCGTTCAGTCGCAAACGGGTACCAATAATTCCATGACCCAATAAAAAGTAAAATTGAGAAGGCTAAGCAACTGGTGACTGCAATCACTGCAAATGTTTTACGTAATTGTTCTGGAGCCATATTAATGATGACATCGACACCAATATGAAAATGTTTTTTCACGCCATAAGAAGCGCCCACCAGCACCATCCAGGCAAACATAAATACTGTTAGTTCCAATGCCCATAAAATGTTGTCATTGAATGCGTATCTGAAAACCACATTCGCAAAAGTGAGTAAGGTCATTGCTCCTAAGAAAAACGCAATCAAAGACTCTTCAATTGCATCCGTAAATTTTCCGACTTTAGAAAAAAAAGAGAGTTCTTCTAATTGTTCTGTTTTGGGCTGTTCCACTTGAGGCTGTTCCATAATCTGCTCCGTTTATAATTTCTATTGTCGGAGTGGTAAAATCAGGAGTGACAAAGAAAGCCACTCCTCTACTCGTCCCTATATCAATGGGGAAAAAGTGTTCAATTACTTATTAGAAGCAATAGCTGCATCAATAAGGTCAGAACCAATATCCTTCTCAAACTTTTTCCATACTGGCTGTAAGGCAGTCACCCAAGCTTGGCGCTGTTCTGCCGTTAATGTACGAACTTCACCACCAGCTTCAATGATGTTGTTCTTATTCGCTAGGTTCACTTTTGAAGACTCAGCATTACGTGTTGCTGATACTTCTTTGACAATCGTACCAAGCTGATCACGGACATCATCTGGCAGGTTTTTCCAGAAGTCATTCGATGTCACAACTAAGTAATCAAGAATGCCGTGGTTAGTTTCGGTTACGCCATCCTGAACTTCGAAGAACTTCTTACCGTAGATGTTTGACCAAGTGTTTTCTTGACCATCGATAACCTTTGTTTGCAAGCCGCCATACACTTCTTTAAATGACATCTTTTGAGGGTTAGCGCCAAGCTGTTCAAATTGAGCAACCAATACGTCAGACGCTTGAACACGGAACTTTAGATTTTTTGCATCTTCAGGATTCAGCAAAGGTTTATTGGCCGACATTTGCTTCATGCCGTTATGCCAGAAATCCAAACCTTTAAGACCACGACGTTTCATCGCATTCTTCAGCTTTTCACCTGATTCTGAGTTTTGGAAACGATCGACAGCCGCAACGTCTTCAAACAAGAAAGGAAGGTCAAAAATGCGGTATTTCTTAGTGAACTTCTCAAATTTTGACAGCGATGGGGCTGCCATTTGAACATCACCATTTAAAAGGGCTTCCAGAACCTTGTTATCATCGTAAAGTGTTGAGTTAGGGAAAACTTGCATACAAGCTTTACCATTCATCTCAGTGTTTACACGCTCTTCTAGCAATGAGGCAGCAATGCCTTTCGGGTGCTTATCTGTATTCGTTACGTGACTGAATTTAATCACGATTTCACCAGGGTCACAGTTTGCAGCAGCATTAAAACTCGTAACAGCCAGAATCGATACAGACAATAGGGTAAGAGGCTTAAACATTATTATTCTCCTTATTAAACAAAACAGTCCCTTCTATGGGTACTGCACGTTTTCTATAGAGCAATTTGCAAGCCAACAAGTAACAAAATATTAACAGCCCTTTAACCATAAGGGATCGCAGTTCTAAATAGCGCGCCATCGAAAATGATGAGTGATATGAATGGGTGGAAAATGACACATAGATAAATCTTAAATGGGTGGAAGCCCACCAACATATAGTGAATACATGAGGTCAGACCAAGAGGTATATCAGAGTTGATGTCTTGAAGTACTTTTAATTGTTGCTGTAGAGTGCTGGCTTAGTTGACATTCTTAGCCCTATTTCATTTGAAGAGCCCAAGTTAATGAGTAAGATCTACCATCACCCAGTACAAATTTACTATGAAGATACCGATCACTCAGGTGTGGTTTATCATCCAAATTTTCTAAAATACTTCGAGCGTGCGCGCGAGCATGTATTGGGTAGCGATAAATTGGCAGAATTGTGGAATGAGCACGGATTAGGCTTTGCCGTGTATAAAGCCAACATGACTTTCCAAGATGGAGTTGAGTTTGCAGAGATCTGCGATATCAGAACCTCTTTTGAACTCGATGGAAAATATAAGACTTTATGGCGACAGGAAGTTTGGCGTAAAGGTGCAGCAAAACCAGCAGTGATTGGTGATATTGAAATGGTTTGCCTAGATAAAGACAAACAACTTCAGCCTGTGCCTGCTGAAGTATTAAAAGCGATGCTTGGAGAAACGAGCTAACTCTTTCTCAACTGTCTAGCTTAAAAGAGATGAGACGACGAAAAGGTCCTCATCTCTAATTGGATTGGAAGACACTCCCCACCAAGTGTAACCGCAAAACGATACTGGTCATCCAATCGCCCTAAGCAACATTGCCAACTTGTAGAAACATCGTCTTGCTCAGAAGGATCCAAATCCAACCTGATTCCGTTATGTAGCCTGATTTCGCGATACAAGCCTGGCTTAGCATCCGGTGAGCCGAATTCCGCTGATTCCTTGCTCAACAATTTTTGCATAGTCAAAAATGTTTGCTTGGTCAAATTAGAGAAGTCGAACGAAAAGCTTCGCAACGATGTGGCTAGCCCCTTGCCCGTCGCTTTGATGTATGACTCCTTCAAAGCCCATAAATCAAAGAAACGCTCTCTTTGCTCTTCTGTATTTAATTCAAGTAAATCCGTGATCTCTTTATCTGAAAAGTAATGCTTCATGATCGCATCAATGTTAGTTGACGTTCTCGCATGTTCGATATCAACACCCAATTGAACTGGCTCCCCTTCCCTTTGGAAAACCGCAACTAACAAATGAGCTTTGCTATGGCTAATATTGAAATTCAGCCCTGTTTTTTTATGTTGTTCGGCAATCAAACTTGGCTTTCCTTTTTCGCCATATTCAAATCGCCACTCTTCAGGTTGATAAAAACCGTAAGTTGATAAAACCGCCCGTAAATAATTACGTACATATAAAGCTTGAAGCTGAGCTGTAGGCATTCGATACCGCTCAACTTTCATCACTTCATCTTCAGGTAGCTGATTTTTTAAACAAGCAATAACATCCGATTCATCATTCATTTCTTCGAGTGGGCACAACCATAAGTCAACAGTTTGAATGCTATTCAAGTCAAATTCTCATTTATAAAAACACGCAAAAGGCGAACAAAACATCACCGCCCACATTTCTATGTATATCAGCCAGAACAAAACGATAAATACCATTTATATTTCAGACAAAAGTTAAGATTCGGAATCATAACAAATTTAAAATCGATATGTATTTTTCCTTACAGAACAGATTACTATTAAAGGTTGATTACAAAAACCTGACATAGATCTCACACACTTAAAAAATAGAGTATAAACACTAATTTTTCAAACTAAACCATTATTAATCATATGCTTAGTAAAATAATAATCACAAAAATATATTTATCGAGTTTTCCAACTGGTCTGAAGAGATCGTCATGAGCTCTGGGGGCATTGTAACCACTAGTTTCCTCGGGTAGCCTGCTCAACCATTAAACAAATTCACACGTTTTCTTTGCGGATACCGACTTATCATTTAGTCAGACTTTGAACAGGATTTTAATGGACATCGCCTCAACATTTGAATGCTACTTTCGCGCATGAAACACCTCCCAAACTCTCGTAAGTCAATGCACTTCGAAAACCCAACTTTTAACTGGTTGCCGTCACTCAGCAACTTGAATTTTCAGCTGTGCTTCCCTAAATCTGTTTCAGATTTTCTTTCTATAGCTTTAAAAGCGCAGCCTCAAAACACGACATCACTTTCTGTGATTTCTAGTGGAGACTCATAATGAGCCAACCCGAGACAAATACCCCGGAATCAGTAGATGATTCTCGACTGAATAAACGCCTTAAAGATATGCCTGTCGCTATCGTTGGTATGGCGAGCATGTTTGCAAACTCTCGTTACCTGAATAAATTTTGGGATCTCATCAGCGAAAAGATCGATGCAATTACCGAAGTGCCAGATACGCACTGGCGTCCAGAGGATTACTACGACTCAGATCGTACTACGCCAGACAAGTCTTACTGTAAGCGCGGTGGTTTTATCCCAGAAGTGGACTTCAACCCTATGGAGTTCGGTCTTCCGCCAAATATCCTAGAACTAACAGACACTTCACAGCTGCTTTCTCTGATCGTTGCAAAAGAAGTACTTGAAGATGCCAAGCTGCCTGAAGGCTACGATCGCGATAAGATCGGTATTACGCTTGGTGTTGGTGGTGGTCAGAAGATCGCTCAAAGCCTGAATGCTCGTCTCCAATACCCTGTATTGAAAAAAGTCTTCAAGAGCAGTGGTATCAACGACGAAGACAGCGAAATGCTGATCAAAAAGTTCCAAGACCAATACATCCACTGGGAAGAAAACTCATTCCCTGGTTCATTGGGTAACGTAATATCAGGTCGTATTGCTAACCGCTTTGACCTTGGTGGCATCAACTGTGTGGTAGATGCTGCGTGTGCAGGCTCTCTAGCCGCAATGCGCATGGCTCTTAGTGAGTTGGTTGAAGGCCGCAGTGAAATGATGATCACAGGTGGTGTGTGTACTGATAACTCACCAACCATGTACATGAGCTTCTCTAAAACGCCAGCATTCACTACTAATGAAACCATTCAACCTTTCGATATCGATTCAAAAGGGATGATGATTGGTGAAGGCATCGGCATGGTTGCTCTTAAGCGTCTTGAAGATGCAGAGCGCGATGGCGACAGAATCTACTCAGTGATTAAAGGTGTCGGTTCTTCTTCAGATGGTAAGTTCAAGAGTATTTACGCCCCTCGTCCTGAAGGACAAGCGAAAGCACTGAAACGTGCGTACGATGATGCTGGTTTCGCACCGCACACGCTTGGGCTTTTAGAAGCGCACGGCACAGGTACAGCAGCAGGCGATGTTGCTGAATTCGGTGGTCTAAATTCGGTATTTAGTGAGAACAATGAAGAGAAGCAACACATTGCGTTAGGCTCTGTGAAATCTCAAATTGGTCACACCAAATCAACTGCAGGTACTGCAGGTTTAATCAAAGCTGCATTAGCACTGCACCACAAAGTACTGCCGCCAACGATCAACGTATCGGCTCCGAATCCTAAGCTGGATATCGAGAACTCACCGTTCTACCTAAACACACAAACGCGTCCTTGGATGAAACGTGTCGACGGCACACCGCGCCGTGCAGGTATCAGCTCATTCGGTTTTGGTGGCACTAACTTCCACGTTGTATTGGAAGAGTACACGCCAGAACACGCTCGCGGTGACAAATACCGTCAGCGCCAAGTACCGCAAACTCTGTTATTCAGCGCGGAATCTTGTCAAGCACTGATCAATGAGCTCAAGCAGGTTTCAACTCAAGCTACAGACGCTGCGTTCAAGCTAGAAGCGCTTGCTGAGCAGCACGCTCTGCGCAAAATTGACGCTAAGCACGCTCGCCTTGGTTTAGTTGTCACTGACCAAGCAGACCTTCAAGCGCAACTGACTCAAGCAGTTTCTATGCTTGAGAGCCAAACCAAAGCACATTGGCAGATGCCAAACGGTACTAGCTACCGTGAGTCGGCACTGATTGCTGAAAACGGTGCTGGTAAAGTGGCTGCATTATTTGCTGGTCAAGGTTCGCAATACCTAAACATGGGTCGCGAGCTTGCTTGTCATTACCCTGAAATGCGCCAACAGCTTGCTCAAGCGGATCAGGTATTTGGTCAGCACAAGAAAACGGCTCTGTCGCAAATTCTATTCCCAATTCCAACTTTCACACCAGAAGCAACCAAAGCTCAAGAAGCTGTACTAACCAACACCGCCAATGCGCAAAGTGCAATTGGTACTGTGTCTATGGGTCAGTTCGACATCATGACTCAAGCTGGCTTCAAAGCCGACATGGTCGCAGGGCACAGCTTTGGTGAGCTAAGTGCACTATGCGCATCGGGTGTTATCTCACAAGACGATTACTACCAGCTAGCTTTCGCTCGTGGCGATGCGATGGCTGCAACACCTGAACAAGGTGACAGCGGTACTATGTTTGCGGTCATCTTAGACGCAGACAAGCTTCCAGCCGTTGAAAGCTGCATCAGCCAATTCGAAGGCGTGAGCATTGCCAACTACAACGCTCCGACTCAACTGGTTATTGCAGGTCCAACTGCGACGGTTCAACAAGCAGCACAAGCGCTAACAGAACAAGGCTTCAAAGCGATTGCTCTTCCAGTGTCTGGCGCTTTCCACACACCGCTTGTTGCTCACGCTCAAAAACCATTTGCTTCTGCAATTGATAAAGCTTCATTCAGCGCTCCAACGCTGCCGCTTTACTCGAACGCAACAGGCAAACTGCACAGCAAAGACGCTAAAGCGATCAAGAAAGCGTTCAAGCAACACATGCTGCAATCGGTTCGTTTCAGCGAGCAAATTGAAGCGATGTATGAAGCCGGTGCGCGTGTATTCGTTGAATTCGGTCCGAAGAACATTCTTCAAAAGCTGGTTGAGAAAACATTGGCTGATAAGAACGAAGAGCTTTACGCAATCAGCATCAACCCAAACCCTAAAGGCGACAGTGACCAACAGCTTCGCTTAGCTGCGGTTCAACTGTGCGTGGCAGGTATTTCATTAGACAACATTGACCCTTACCAAGCTGACATTGCTGAACCTGCGAAGGCATCACCAATGAACATCAAGCTGAATGCAACCAACTACATCAGCCCAGCTACTCGTAAGAAAATGGATCAATCATTGGCTTCGGGCAACGTCACCGAAAAGACTGAGATTGTTGAAGTGAAAGTTGAAGTCGAGAAAATCGTGGAAAAAGAAGTGATTAAAACAGAAATCGTTGAAGTACCTGTGGCTGCTCCTCAAGCTTCAAATGTACAACAGTCAGCTGCTCCAACACCAAGCGCACAAGTAGCAACAACAGCTCAGCAGCCTCAAGTGGCGCAACCTGCACCAGCGACTATTCAGCCAGCAGCTCAAGTAACAGTTGATGAATCTTCACTGCAATCGTTCTTCAATGCTCAACAACAAGCAGCAGAAGTACATCAGCAATTCTTGGCGATTCCTCAGCAATACGGTGACACATTCAACACCTTAATGTCTGAGCAAGCGAAAATGGCAACGGCAGGCGTAGCAATTCCTGAGAACCTACAGCGTTCTATGGAAATGTTCCACCAGCACCAAGCTGAAACGCTAAAAGCGCACGCTCATTACCTAGAAATGCAAGCGCACAGCAACAGCTCTGCACTTAATATGCTGACGCAAGGTTCAGTACAAACGGCACAACCCACCTTCATTGCGTCTGTAAATGCTCAGCCAGCGATTCAAGATCCAACTACTCCAGCAGCTATCGTCCAACAGCCTGTAGCTCAAGTACAAGCTGCTCCTGTACAGGCTGTGCCAGTTCAAAATACAACAGTTCAGCAAGCTCCAGTCCAAAAAGCCGTTCCTGCACCACAAGTAGTCGCTCAAGCAGCAGCACCTGTTGTAGCTCAGCCTGTGCCAGTAAAAGCACAACCAGCTCCTGTGGCTGCACCAGTAGCAGTACAAACAGCCGATGCTGAAAAAGTGATGCTAGAAGTGGTCGCTGAGAAAACGGGTTACCCAACGGAAATGCTTGATCTAGAAATGGACATGGAAGCAGACCTTGGTATCGACTCAATCAAGCGTGTAGAGATCCTTGGTACCGTTCAAGACGAAATGCCGAACCTACCTGAGCTGAACCCTGAAGATTTAGCTGAGTGTCGTACTCTTGGTGAAATCGTTACCTACATGAACAGCAAGATGCCAGCATCAGCGCCTGTGGCAGCACAGCCAAGCGCAGCCGCTAACGGTCTTGATGCGAAAGTCGTTCAACAAACCATGCTAGAAGTGGTTGCTGAGAAAACCGGTTACCCAACTGAAATGCTTGATCTAGAAATGGATATGGAAGCAGACCTTGGTATCGATTCAATCAAGCGTGTTGAGATTCTTGGTACGGTTCAAGATGAACTGCCTACTCTTCCAGAACTAAACCCTGAAGACTTAGCTGAGTGTCGCACTCTTGGCGAAATCGTTAACTACATGAACAGCAAGCTTCCAGCTTCGGCTCCTGTAGTCGCTCAAACTGCAGCAACTTCAGTTCAAGCAGTTAGCGGACTAGATGCGGCTGTCGTTCAGAAAACCATGTTAGAAGTAGTCGCAGAGAAGACGGGCTACCCGACTGAAATGCTCGACCTAGCAATGGATATGGAAGCTGACCTTGGTATCGATTCAATCAAGCGTGTTGAAATTCTAGGTACGGTACAAGACGAATTACCGACTCTTCCAGAGCTAAACCCTGAAGACTTAGCTGAATGTCGCACTCTCGGCGAAATTGTTGACTACATGAACAGCAAGCTTCCGGCTTCTGCTCCAGTAGCTGCACCAGCGCAAGCAGTATCAAACGGTTTAAACGCAGAACAAGTTCAAGGCACAATGCTGAGCGTGGTAGCTGATAAAACAGGCTACCCAACAGAAATGCTCGACCTAGCAATGGACATGGAAGCAGACCTTGGCATCGACTCAATCAAACGTGTTGAGATCCTTGGAACAGTTCAAGACCAACTACCAACATTGCCAGAGCTGAACCCTGAAGATCTAGCTGAGTGTCGTACTCTGGGCGAAATCGTTGACTACATGAACAGCAAGTTAGCTCCTAACGCAGCAACTGCGACAGTAGCAGCTACAGCCGCTGTAGAAATCGCAAACAACGATCTAAACCCTGCTCATGTTCAATCAACCATGATGGAAGTGGTTGCCGATAAAACTGGCTACCCAGCAGAAATGCTCGACCTAGCGATGGACATGGAAGCAGACCTTGGTATCGACTCAATCAAACGTGTTGAGATTCTAGGTACGGTTCAAGACCAGCTTCCAACGCTGCCAGAGCTAAACCCTGAAGACTTAGCTGAGTGTCGTACGCTTGGTGAAATCGTTACCTACATGCAAAGCAAGCTATCCGCAGCTGCACCTGTAGCGACTGCTAAAGCTGAATCAGTAACGCCTATCGCAGAAACAGCGACAGCGGAATTTCCTCCACACAATGAGGTAGCGCTAAAAAAGCTACCAGCGGCAGATAAACTCGTCGATTGTTTCTCAAAAGACGCTTGCGTCGTGATCACAGATGATGGTCACAACGCTGGTGTTCTAGCAGAAAAGTTGACCGCTAACGGCATTCAAGTTGCTGTAGTGCGTAGTGCTCTTTCTGCCGCGTCACCTTTAAACAGTGAAATCGCAAGCTACACACTCAACAGCGTCGATGATGCTGGTGTGACAGCTGTGATTAACGACATCGAAGCAGACCTTAAAACGTCGAACAAAGTGATTGCTGGCTTCATTCATTTACAAGCTATCGTTGATGCGAAACAAAGCAACGAGCAAGCGGTTAACTTGAATGCATACTCAAGAGCTTCACTAACCACAGCGTTCTTATTCGCGAAGCACCTAAATGGTCAGCTGAATACCGTTTCTGGTCGTAGTGTGTTCTTCACGCTAAGCCGTATCGATGGTGGCTTTGGTTACCTAGATACTAAGCAACTAGCGAATGCAGAACTTAACCAAGCAGCTCTGTCTGGTCTCACTAAGACACTGAGCCATGAATGGTCAAACGTGTTCTGCCGTGCATTGGATGCTGATGCTTCTATTGATGCTCGTCACCTAGCTGAAGCTATCACAGGCGAACTGTTCGATATCGACACCAACACGGTGGAAATCGGCCTTAGCCATGCGGAAAACGGTGAATCTGGTCGTGCAACATTGATTGCGGCAACACCAGGTGCTGCTCAAACCAAAAACACAGGTGCTCAACTCACCAAGAGCGACAAAGTTCTCGTAACTGGTGGCGCTAAAGGCGTGACGTTTGAATGTGCACTGACGCTTGCTAAGCAATGTAAGTCTCACTTCATTCTTGCAGGTCGTAGTAAGCATATTACTTCAGCTGAGCTACCTCAGTGGGCACAAGGCAAGCAAGAGAAAGAGCTAAAACCAGCGGCTATCGCTCACCTACAAGCAACAGGTGACAAACCAACGCCGAAGAAAGTTGATGCTTTGCTGAAACCTGTATTGAGCAGCCTTGAAATCAACGCAGCACTTGCCGCTTTCAACGAGATTGGCGCGAGCGCTGAGTACCTAAGCCTAGATGTGTCGAACCATGAGTCTGTAGCGAAAACACTGGCGAACTTCGACGGCATCACGGGTCTTATCCACGGTGCAGGTGTACTGGCTGACAAACACATTCAAGACAAAACACTTGATGAGCTGAACATGGTTTACGGCACGAAAGTGGGAGGGCTAGAAGCGGTTCTTGGTGGTCTTGATAGCAGCAAGCTAAAACTGATTGCGATGTTCTCTTCGGCGGCGGGTTTCTACGGAAACACTGGCCAAAGTGATTACTCGATGTCTAACGAGATCCTAAACAAAGCGGCTCTACAACTATCTGCGCGTAACCCTCAAGCGAAAGTGATGAGCTTCAACTGGGGACCGTGGGACGGTGGCATGGTCAACGCAGCACTGAAACGTATGTTCACAGAGCGTGGTGTGTACGTAATTCCTCTTCAGGCGGGTGCAGAGCTGTTTAGTTCTCAGCTACTGAACGAAACTGGCATTCAATTGCTGGTTGGCACGAGCATGCAAGGTTCTGACAACAAGGAAGCTGCTGTAAAAAAGCTTAATGCGGAGTCTGTGCATCTTGCAAAGAGTCCGCTGAATACAAGCATCACTGTGACACGTCATCTTGATCCGAAGGCATTACCTTTCATTCAAGATCACTGCATTGCCGGTAACCCAGTGTTACCGACAGTGTGTGCTATCCAATGGATGCGTGAAATAGCAGAGCAACTGTTAGGGGTGAACGTTAGCGTTCACAACTATAAACTGCTTAAGGGTGTGATTTTTGATACTGATGAAGTGCAAGAGCTAACGCTTGTCTTGTCTTCAGACGCTAAATCAAAAGATCAGCTAAAAGCAGTAATCAGCTGCCAAGGGCGACCACAGTATCAAGCTCAGTTGCAAGTTGCCTCTGTGCAAGTGTCTGAAGATGTTCAACAAGCGTCGACAAAACGCTTTGAAGCTAACTCTTCAACACCAGTAACAACGGCACAAGCTCTATACAGTGACGGCACTCTGTTTCATGGACCAAGATTGCAAGGTATTACCTCAGTTGAACGCTTTGACGACTTAGGCTTATTGGCTCAATGCCAGTTGCCTCAGATTGAAAACAGCGACTGCGGATCATTTATTCCTAAGCAAGGCTTTGGCGATAGCCAACCATTTGCTGAAGATTATCTGTTGCAAGCAATGCTGGTATGGGCTCGATTGAAATACGGCGCGGCAAGCCTACCGTCTGCAATCGGTGAGTTTATTTGTTACGCACCGATGCACGATGGTGACCAAGGTTGGCTAGAGCTGAACGTGATAAAAAGCACGGCTCGTTCGCTGCAAGCTGATATCTCGCTTTACCACCAAGATGGTCGTTTAAGCGCAGTAATGAAAGGTGCCAAAGTCACCATCAGCAAGAGCTTAAACGACGCATTTTTGCCGAAGTCTAGCTCAGCAGTATCGAAAAAAGAGGCGACTAATAACCCAGAAAAGGAGCAATTGTCATAGTGACTGTTCCTTCTAATAAAGCGATGCCATTGCGCATCGCTCTTTTAGCTCAGCCAGCAAACGCGGCTGAGCTTTCTGCCGACTTATTTCCCTCGTTCCCAGACATGATAACTGTTGTGGTTGATGGCACTTTTAATCAAGCACTTGCTCACGCCATCGAGACCGTCAATCAAGGTAATGTCGTTAAGCTTTGTTTGGATTCTCACTCACCATCATTGTTGATGTTGAGTGCACTGACCGCTGCTCAAAACAAGATTCATCCACACGCTTATCTAGCGAGTTTTGTAGATACAGCTACCGGAGATAGCATTCAGCTAGCTCTGGATATTGCGCGCCGCCCCGCGACAGATTTAAGCCATCAACAACAATATTCTGCACTTTCTGCTTCGCTGCAGTTTGATGAATTGTTGAATATGGTTAATGCGATATCGAGCCGTTCATTACCGAGCCATTACTGGTTCACTGAGCCGAACAAAGCACGTGTTGCTGCGTTAACTTTCAGTGACGATAGCCAAAAATCCACCAGCCTGATATTGACTCAAGCGACCGGTTTGCAAGAACCAAAACCCTTGCTATCAAGCGAGCGTTTGATGTTTGTGGTTTCAGGCAACGAACAAGCCGAATTGGTTTCTCAGCTAGCTTCACTAAGAGCAGAGCTTAAATGCATTGACGAAGCAGCAGACAGCGAACTTGCTATCGCTACCTTGATGCATTCGAACCTAAGTCACTTCCAAAGCGTTCAGCACAATATTGTCCGTGGTGCGAACATCGTGATTCAAGCTGCTTCAATTGAGGCTGCACTACAAGAAATCACAGCGCTAGAAAATGCGTTGCCAAAAGTAATGGCTGACAATAGCCAATACAAGACTCCTGCGGGCAGTTGTTTCTCACCGAAGCCTCAAAGCGAAGGTGGCGTTGCATTTGTTTACCCTGGTGTTGGCACAGTTTATCCCGGCATGTTGCGCGAGTTTCATCACCATTTTCCACAGTTATTTGCTCGTTTAGAGCGCGAAGGTAACTTGAAAGAGATGCTGCAGGCTGACAAAACCTACGCTGAAGACTCGCAAGAAATGTCACTCAGTGAATTGGCAATTGCCGGTGTCGGCAGTAGTTATCTGTTAACACAACTGCTGTGTGATGAATTCAAAGTGCAGCCAGATTTCGCCTTGGGCTATTCCAAGGGGGAAGCCTCCATGTGGGCGAGCTTAAATGTTTGGAAAAACCCACATGCGCTGATCGAGATGACTCAAACTAGCCCTATTTTCACGACGGCTATTTCTGGTGAACTCACAGCAGTGCGCCAAGATTGGCAGTCGAACAGCGACGAAAGCATCCAATGGAATAGCTTTGTGGTTCGCAGTGATGCACAAGCGATTGATGCTCTGTTACCGGAGTTTCCACGTGCTTATCTTGCCATTATCCAAGGTGATACTTGCGTGCTAGCCGGTTGTGAAAACACTTGTCGTGCACTACTCAAAAAGCTTGGTAAGCGTGGCATTGCCGCGAATCGTGTTACTGCCATGCACACCACGCCAGCATTAAGCCAGCATAGCCAAGTGCAGGAGTTTTACACGCAACCACTGTTCGACAAGTTACCAAAGCATATCCGCTTTATCAGCGCAGCAGGTCTACCGACGGGCGCACCAATCAATATCGACAGCGATAGTATCGCCCTTTCGATTGCCGACACCTTCTGTTCAACGCTGGATTTCACCGCGTTGATCCAGAGTGCACGTCAGCAAGGTGCTCGCCTGTTTGTTGAAGTGGGTGCCGATCGTCAAACCAGCACATTGATCGACAAGATCAACCGCAGCGACAACGTAGCCGACCAGTACTGCTCAATCGCTTCTAATGCCAAGGGTGGTGACGATATTGTCACGCTCATCAAGTGCATTGGTCAGCTCATTACTCATCAAATCCCACTGTCTGTCGAGCAACTTATTCAAGGGCTAGAACAACAGATCACCGCCGCTAAGCAATTACGTGGTGTGTCTCAAGACAGCGCAGTGAATCATCAAGGAGAGCTAGTATGAGTTCTCAATATCAGGCTCAAGCCAAGACTAAGCAGCAAGTGAAGTGCAATAAGATCGCGATTGTCGGTATTGCCAACCAATACCCAGAAGCTGATACGCCAAAAGATTTTTGGCAAAACTTGCTGAACAAAAAAGATTCTCGAACCACATTAAGCGCTGAAAAGTTAGGCGCTAAGCCTGAAAGCTATCAAGGCGTGCAAGGCGAATCAGACCGCTTTTACTGTGATAAAGGCGGCTACATCGAAAACTTCAATTTCGACAGTAATGGCTACCGCTTAACAGCTGATTCATTCAAAGGTGTCGACCAGAGTTTCCTTTGGGCGTTAGATACCAGTCGTAAGGCGTTAGTCGACGCCGGCATTGATTTGAATGCCGATGTTTTAGAGCGTACAGGCGTTATCATGGGTGCCCTTTCGTTCCCAACAACACGTTCGAACGATCTGTTTCTGCCGATGTATCACTCGGTGGTCGAGAAAGCACTTAAAGATAAATTGGCTAATGACCAGTTTTCACTGCTACGAACCAATGAAACCGCACAAGACCTAAACCCGATCAACGGTGCGGCAGCGCACAACGCCTCTAAGTTAGTGGCTGATGCGTTGGGTCTAGGCAACGTGCAACTTAGCCTAGATGCGGCATGTGCAAGTTCAGTGTATTCATTGAAGTTAGCGTGTGATTACTTGAACACAGGCAAAGCCGACATGATGTTGGCAGGCGCGGTATCAGGAGCTGACCCATTCTTCATCAACATGGGTTTCTCCATCTTCCACGCTTACCCAGACCACGGTGTTTCGGTTCCGTTTGATAGCAACAGTAAAGGCTTGTTTGCTGGCGAAGGCGCTGGTGTTTTAGTGCTAAAGCGCCTAGCTGATGCAGAGCGTGATGGCGACAACATTTATGCGGTAGTGAGCGGCATTGGCTTATCGAACGATGGCCGAGGCCAGTTCGTATTAAGCCCAAATAGCAAAGGACAAGTCCAAGCCTTTGAACGCGCTTACGAGGCTTCAAACCTAACACCAGACAGCATTGAAGTGATTGAGTGTCACGCAACCGGCACGCCATTAGGTGACAAGGTTGAGTTAACCTCAATGGAGCGTTTCTTTGCTGATAAATTGAATGGTTCTAACCCACCATTGATTGGCTCTGCAAAATCAAATCTCGGCCACTTACTGACTGCGGCAGGTATGCCTGGGATCATGAAGATGATCTTTGCGATGAAAGAAGGTGTCCTTCCTCCAAGTATTAATTTGGACAAGCCGCTATCGTCGCCAGAAGGTTTATTTGGCTCACAGACTCTACCAACTCAGGTTCAACCTTGGCCAAGTAAAGCGGGCAACCAAGAGCGCTGTGCGGGTGTTTCTGTATTTGGTTTCGGTGGTTGTAACGCTCACTTACTGCTTGAAGCGTATTCAGATACGAGTCATGTAAACCAGACGCTAAAGTCAGCGTCTCCAAGTCTACAATCGCCTAATTTAAGCATTACTGGCCTCGCATCGCACTTCGGCTCCCTGCAAAGTATCAATGCACTAAGTACTGCGATTGAGACCAACAACGATGCTTTCATTGCTTTGCCTAAGAAACGCTGGAAAGGCTTAGACCAACATCCAGAGCTACTGAATCAATTTGGTTTACACGGCATTCCAAACGGAGCGTACATAGATCAATTCGATCTCGATTTCCTACGCTTTAAAGTGCCGCCTAATGAAGATGACCGTTTGATCTCTCAGCAGTTACTACTGATGAAAGTTGCAGACGAAGCCATCAAAGACGCCAAGCTCGTGGCAGGCCAAAAGGTTGCAGTACTCGTCGCTATGGAAACAGAGCTTGAGATGCACCAATTCCGTGGACGCGTAAACCTGCATAGCCAATTGGCTGACAGCTTTACCAACATGGGTATTGAGCTAACACAAGACGAATACCAAGCGCTAGAAACCATCGCGATGGACAGTGTAATGGACGCAGCTAAGCTGAACCAATACACCAGTTTCATCGGCAACATCATGGCTTCGCGTATCTCTTCATTGTGGGACTTTAACGGCCCTGCCTTTACGATTTCAGCCGCTGAACAATCAGTTGCACGTTGTATTGATGTCGCGCAAAACCTGATGTCGCAAGAATCGATGGACGCAGTTGTTATTGCAGCCGTCGACCTAAGCGGCAGTGCGGAACATGTGATTCTGAAGAACAGCATGAGCCCAGTGTCACTTGATCCAAAATTCGGACAACCGCAAGACGGCAGTTGGAATGTGGGTGAAGGCGCAGGTGCAATTGTTCTTGTGGAAGAAGGTCGAGTAGCGAGCAACCAAGACACGGCTTACGGCAGCATCAACGCATTAGCCTTTGGTCCAAGCGAGAATAACAACGCCGTTGTTGATGAGTTACTGACCCAAGTCGGTATGAGCTCGAACGATGTTTCTCTGCTTGAGCTTAACCATGCACCAGAATCTTTAATACATGACTCTTCATTTCTAAGTTTAGGGAACACAAGGACGACTCAAGCAAGTCAACGTGTTGGTCATTGCTCTGCAGCTTCTGGTATGGCAAGCCTGCTACACGGTCTGCTCAACCTGAACCTTGAGTCTCTGAATCCAAATGTCACCTCTAAGAGCGCGATTGTTGCCAACATCAGCGAAGGACAATGTTCACAGCTGCTACTAAGCCAATCGAGTGTTGAATCTCAATCACTTTCTGTTCGTTTAAGCAATGAACTGGCAAGTGATGCTAAGCGTCAATTGGTTAAACAAGTGACTCTTGGTGGTCGCGATATTTATCAACATATTGCCCAAACTCCAGTGACCAACTTGGCAACGATTCAACATAAAGCTTCTGGTAAACAAGCGGCAAGAGTGGCGTCAGTTCCAACGACAGCAAGCATTCAAACTGCCCTTGCGCAAAAAGAGTTAAAGAAGAAAGCATTAGCGCAGAACGCGATAGAGCCAGTCATCGAAACTCCTAAATCAGTATCCCCTACTCTGGCGCCTACTCGCCACAGTCAGCTAACAGGTAACCACAGCAATATGACTCATGTCCTATCCGCTAAAAATGGCGCGTCTCAAATCGACGCTAATACGGATGCAGCATTACAGCCGTCTGTAACACCACACAAGCAAGCTTTTGCTCAAAACCAACAAGCAGCGCAGCAAGTACACAAAGCATTCCTGCACACTCGTGCCCAAGGCATGCAGATGGCTGATGCACTATTGAAAGCACAGCTAAACGCAGTTACGTCTGGTTTAGATAGCAATACCCTTTCTCAACAAACGAATGGTCAACAAACGCCAGCTCAGCCTGTTCAAGCTCAACCGGCTCCGGTTCAGTCAGTACCAGTCAACGTACTTGCAACGCCAGCACCAGTGAAACCGATCCGTAAACCATGTATCTGGGATTACGATGATCTGGTTGAATACGCGGAAGGCGATATTGCGAACGTATTTGGCCCTGATTACGCGATCATCGATAGCTATTCGCGCCGCGTTCGTTTGCCAACCACCGATTACCTATTGGTATCTCGTGTAACCAAGCTCAACGCGACCGTTAACGAGTACAAGCCAAGCACAATGACCACCGAATACGACATCCCAGTTGATGCGCCGTATCTTGTTGATGGTCAGATCCCTTGGGCTGTTGCGGTAGAATCTGGTCAGTGTGACCTAATGCTGATCAGCTACCTAGGTATCGATTTTGAAAACAAAGGCGAGCGTGTTTACCGCTTGTTAGATTGTACGCTGACTTTCCTTGGTGACCTGCCTCGTGGTGGTGATACGCTGCGTTACGATATCTCAATCAATAGCTTTGCTCGCAATGGCGACACGTTGCTGTTCTTCTTCTCGTACGAATGTTTCGTTGGCGACAAGATGATCCTGAAAATGGATAACGGTTGTGCAGGCTTCTTCACTGACGAAGAGTTGGCTGACGGCAAAGGTGTGATTCACACTGAAGATGAAATCAAGGCTCGTAAGCTTGCAACTAAGCAACGCTTCGACCCTATGTTGCACTGCCCTAAAACGCAGTTTAACCACCAAGAATTGCGTCATCTACTGACTGCCAACATTGCAGAGTGTTTTGGCCCAACTCACCAATCCAATAGCCACCAGCCTTCTCTATGCTTCAGCTCAGAGAAGTTCATGATGATCGAAAAGGTTAGCCGTGTTGAACCGCAAGGCGGCACATGGGGACTTGGTCTGATTGAAGGTCACAAGCAGCTAGAGCCTGAGCACTGGTACTTCCCTTGTCACTTCAAAGATGACTCGGTAATGGCTGGCTCTTTGATGGCAGAAGGTTGTGGTCAACTGCTTCAATTCTTCATGATGCACCTTGGCATGCACACGCTTGTTCAAAATGGTCGTTTCCAACCGCTTGAAAATGCGCCTCAACAAGTACGCTGTCGTGGACAAGTTCTACCACAATCGGCAGAACTGACGTACCGCATGGAAGTGACTGAGATTGGTCTAAGCCCTCGCCCATACGCGAAAGCTAACATCGACATTTTACTGAACGGCAAAGTGATTGTTGATTTCCAAAACTTGGGTGTGATGATCAAAGAAGACGACGAATGTACTCGTTATCTGCCTTCTTTAGAAACAGCTGTCGCGACCCCTGTTATCGAAAACTTAGGCCATACACCAGCAGTGAACCAACAAGCTTCAGTAAATGCGCCACTTATGGCTCAAATTGAAGACCTAGAAACTGCACCAAACAAAGGTGTGGTTCCTCTTCAACACGTTGAAGCGCCGGTGACTCCTGATTACCCAAATCGCACACCCGATACGGTTCCATTCACTCCATATCACATGTTCGAATTCGCAACCGGCGATATCGAGAAATGTTTCGGTCCAGATTTCTCTATCTACCGTGGAATGATTCCACCACGCACTCCGTGTGGCGACCTACAGCTAACCACTCGTGTCGTTGAGATCGACGGCAAGCGTGGCGACTTCAAGAAGTCTTCATCGTGTATCGCAGAGTACGAAGTGCCAGAAAATGCATGGTACTTTGATGAAAACAGCCACCAGACCCTAATGCCTTACTCGGTATTGATGGAGATTTCACTACAACCAAACGGCTTTATCTCTGGCTACATGGGCACAACACTGGGCTTCCCAGGTGAAGAACTGTTTTTCCGCAACCTAGATGGCAGCGGCAAAATGCTGCGTAACGTCGACTTGCGTGGCAAAACAATTACCAACGATTCTCGTCTGCTTTCAACGGTAATGATGGGCACCAACATCGTACAGAGCTTCAGCTTCGAACTGAGCACTGACGGCGTGCCTTTCTACCAAGGTACAGCGGTATTTGGTTACTTCAAGGGCACAGCACTGAAAGATCAGCTTGGTTTGGACAACGGTAAAGTAACTCACCCTTGGCACGTTGATAACAACCGCACGCCGGATGTAAACATCAACCTGCTAGACAAAACGACCCGTTACTTCAATGCACCTGTTTCTGCTACTGGTGAAGTACAAGAGCACTACCAACTGGCGGGCGGTCGTTTGAACTTTATCGATACGGTGCAGATCACCAGCGATGGTGGTAAAGACGGTCTGGGTTACCTATACGCTGAGCGTACGATTGACCCAAGCGATTGGTTCTTCCAGTTCCACTTCCATCAAGACCCAGTAATGCCAGGCTCTCTAGGTGTCGAAGCGATCATCGAGCTAATGCAAACCTACGCGCTAAACAAAGATCTTGGCGCTGGCTTCCGCAATCCGAAGTTTGGTCAAATCCAATCTGAAGTGAAGTGGAAATACCGTGGTCAGATTAACCCTCTGAACAAGCAGATGTCACTGGATGTACACATCACTGCGATTAAAGACGAAGACGGTAAACGTATCATCGTTGGCGACGCAAACCTGAGCAAAGATGGTCTGCGTATTTACGAAGTGAAAGACATCGCAATTTGTATCGAAGAAGCATAAGCCTGACACGGGACTAGGAAAGAAATAATTATGACAACTCAAACTACAATCAATAACGAAAAGCTATCTCCGTGGCCTTGGCAGATTAAAGAGAGCACAACTCACTTTGATAACGCGGCAATGTCGACAATTTTGAAAGATTTAAGCCTTGCTTGTTACGTAGTGAACCACCCAGAAAAAGGGTTAGGTGTTAGCCAACAAGCAGAGATTGCATCGGGCGATTCAGCAAGTTCAGCGAACAGCCAACCTGTTAGCGCTTTTGCTCCAGCTCTTGGTACACAAAGCCTAGGCGACGAAGATTTTCGTCGCTGCCACGGCGTGAAATACGCTTACTATGCGGGCGCAATGGCAAACGGCATTTCATCTGAAGAGTTGGTGATTGCCCTTGGTCAAGCTGGCATTCTTTGTTCCTTTGGCGCGGCGGGTTTAATCCCGTCTCGTGTTGAGCAAGCGATTAACCGTATTCAAGCAGCACTACCAAACGGCCCTTACGCGTTTAACCTGATTCACAGCCCAAGCGAACCCGCGCTAGAGCGCGGCAGTGTTGAGCTGTTTTTGAAGCATAAAGTAAAAACTGTTGAAGCTTCTGCCTTCTTGGGGCTAACACCGCAAATCGTTCACTACCGTGCAGCTGGTCTTAGCCGTGATGCACAAGGTGAGATTCAGATCGGCAACAAGGTAATTGCCAAAGTAAGCCGTACTGAAGTTGCGAGCAAGTTTATGCAGCCTGCTCCTGCGAAAATGCTGCAAGCTCTAGTTGATGAAGGTCGAATCACAGCAGAACAGATGGAACTGGCACAGCTAGTCCCTATGGCTGATGACATTACTGCAGAAGCTGACTCTGGTGGTCACACCGATAACCGTCCGCTAGTAACACTGCTGCCAACGATTCTAGCGCTGAAAGAGCAAATCCAAGCACAGTACCAGTTCAAAACACCACTGCGTGTTGGCTGCGGTGGTGGTGTAGGCACGCCTGACGCTGCGCTAGCGACGTTTAACATGGGCGCTGCTTACATTGTTACTGGTTCAATCAACCAAGCGTGTGTTGAGGCTGGCGCGAGCGAACACACACGTAAGCTGCTTTCGACAACTGAAATGGCTGACGTGACGATGGCCCCGGCGGCAGACATGTTCGAAATGGGCGTGAAACTTCAAGTGGTTAAGCGTGGTACCTTGTTCCCAATGCGTGCCAACAAACTGTACGAACTTTACACTCGCTACGATTCAATTGAAGCGATTCCAGTAGAAGAGCGTCTGAAGCTAGAGAAGCAGGTATTCCGTTCAACACTGGATGATATCTGGGCGGGGACTGTGGCTCACTTTAACGAGCGCGACCCTAAACAGATCGAACGTGCTGAAGGCAACCCGAAACGTAAAATGGCGTTGATTTTCCGTTGGTACTTGGGTCTTTCAAGTCGTTGGTCAAACACCGGTGAACAAGGTCGTGAAATGGATTACCAAGTATGGGCTGGTCCTGCACTTGGCGCATTCAATGCGTGGGCAAAAGACAGCTATTTAGATGATTACCAACAGCGTAATGCAGTCGACCTAGCAAAACACCTAATGCATGGTGCAGCCTACTTAGCTCGTGTTAACCTGCTGACTTCACAAGGTATCAAGCTTGACCCAGAGCTAGCACGTTGGAAGCCGACGCAAAGAATGGCCTAGGCATTTCAATACAGCGTTAATTAAGCTCAACGAATAAAAAAAGCGACCTTAACGGGTCGCTTTTCTTTTGGTTATTCTTCTTAAACTAGCTAAGAGATTAAGATTTCTGCATACGCTTTTTCAGTCGAGCTAAGTCAATTTCACTAGAGCGAACAGTCAACTTAATGCACTCGTAATCGTACTCTTCTTTAACCACACTCATGTTTGAGCGAATCTCACCGATGATGCCTTGGACAGAATAAGGGATAGTGATCTCTTCTTCGATCATGCCCTCTTCAGCAACTCCAACGATGTATTTATGCAGTTTAGTGATATCTAGCGGATCACGAGTCGACGTTAGCATCGCATCTGGGAATTCTTCGATCAGCTCTAATTGCTGCTCTTCAGTCAATCTATCGCACTTATTCAGCACTAATAGTTTTTCGCTGCCTTCTACACCCACTTGAGCTAATACGTCGTGTACCACATCAAGTTGTGCGCGGAATGAAACGTCAGAAGCATCAACCACATAAAGCAGCAATGAAGCATCGTGCGCTTCTGCTAACGTTGAGTGGAATGATGCAACCAGATCGTGTGGCAATTTCTTGATGAAACCCACCGTATCTGAAACAAGAATACGCGGTTGAGTGATTGGCTGAAGCGCACGAACCGTAGTGTCTAGCGTCGCGAACAGTTTATCTTCACCGACCACTTCGGTTGCGGTCATTGCACGCATCATCGAAGATTTACCGGCATTGGTGTAGCCAACTAAAGCAACAGTGAAAAGCTCCGCACGCCTTGTGCGTCGGGTCTTCATTTCATCTTGTACGCTTACTAGCTCACGCTTAAGCGCAGCAATTTGGTCACGTACGTTACGACGGTCTAGCTCAAGTGAAGTTTCACCGGCGCCCTGACCCATTTGACGCTCTTTATCACCCTCAGCCGTTTCACGAAGTCGTGGCACTAAATAGTTTAGACGAGCGATATCAACTTGCAGACGAGCTGTACGAGTACGAGCGTGACGGCTAAAGATTTCGATGATGATGCCAGTACGGTCAAATACTTCCACACCCAAACTCGCCTCAACAGTACGCATTTGAGATGGACTTAAATCACAGTCAAATACCACAACATCAGCGGCACCGTATTGGAAGTTACCCGTTGGAAGATCATCAAAATCTAGCTCATCGATTTCAGAATCAAACAAACCCGACTCATCAAGAAAGTCTTCATCTTCAGCTTCTTCAATAGAGCCTTGGTAACCAGTTAGATGTGCAATTTCGGCAAGCTTACCCGCACCCAACACATTCTGTCTTTGGGATGAACTGTGGTGTTGCGATTGCGTACCGACGACTTTAAACCCTAGGGTTGTCACTAAGCGAGCAAGTTCGGCAAGAGACTCTTTTGCTTCGTCACCTTTAAAATCCGGTGTCGTAATAGAAATAAGTAAAGCGTTATTCGCCGCTGGTTTTGCTGTTAGTTTCATGTTTTATTCTGTCTATGCACTGGAGTGCAACCTAGTTTTTGGTCTAAAGTAGTGTGATCCTACGCGTTTCTACGTCAGCTTTATAGAGCTAAGGGATACTAAATCACGATATTATTGCAGTAGAAGCATATATATCGTTTATCCCTCTGTTTTTATAAGGAATAAAAAGCAAGTATAGACAACGAAAAAGGCAGCATCACATTACTTATTACTAGTTGGTGATACTACCTTTGATTTAGACATGAACTTTGATTATTAAACTAACCCAATAACTAGAAGTTAGAAGTTAGAAGTTAGAAGTTAGAAGTTAGAATTCGATTCTCGCTTCGGTTTGAGCATCGAAAAATACCGCCTTTGATAAGTCAAAATGAAGCGGTGCCATTTGCCCAACCGACACTTCAAACTCTGGTGACAAACGACACGCGACTTCTTGGTCGTTCACTTTAACCATTGCGATGGTATCTGGTCCTGTTGGCTCCAACACTTCCAATTGCAGGTCTAGCTTTGTGGTTGCCGACACATCATCACCTTCTTGCTCAGTAATGTGTTCAGGACGTAACCCAATGACCAACTCCTTGCCATCTTGGTCACGCATACTCTGAGGCAATCGAATGTGGTGTTCTTGCTCCGCCGTGCCAGTTACTTTGATTATCGGATTCTGTTCCTCATCCAAATCCACCATGGTCTTAATGAAGTTCATGGATGGTGACCCCATAAAACCCGCCACGAACATGTTATTTGGCTTGGTGTAGATCTCTTGTGGCGTACCTAGCTGCTGCAGTTCGCCGTCTTTCATTACTGCGATGCGATCCGCAAGAGTCATAGCTTCGATCTGGTCATGGGTTACATAAACAATCGTGGTATTCAACTTCTGATGCAGACGTTTAATCTGATGGCGCATTTCAACACGCAGCTTGGCATCCAAGTTTGAAAGCGGCTCATCAAACAGATACAGCTTAGGACGACGAGCCAGAGCACGCCCCATCGCGACACGTTGACGCTGACCACCAGAAAGTTGCGACGGTTTACGATCCAGCAATTGTTCAATTTGCAGCATTTCAGCCACTCGATTAACCTCAGCATCGATATCTTGCTGCGGCATCTTACGAATCTTCAAACCGAAAGCGATATTGCCGCGTACCGTCATATTGGGATAAAGCGCGTAAGACTGAAACACCATCGCAATATCGCGATCTTTAGGTTCAACCTGCGCCACATCTACACCATCAATCACGATTTCACCCGAGCTAATATTTTCGAGCCCAGCGATGGTGTTCATTAGGGTGGATTTTCCACACCCCGAAGGGCCGACAAGTATCAAAAATTCCCCCGAATCGATACTAATGTCGATGCCCTTTAACGTTTCGTTGTCCGCGTTGCGATAGGTTTTACGGATCTGTTTTAAATCTAATGTTGCCATGGTAATTATCCTTTTACTGATCCTGCCGTTAGGCCACGAACAAAATATTTTCCTGCGAAGACATATACCAACAACGTTGGCAGTGCAGCGATGATCGCGGCAGCCATGTCGACGTTATATTCTTTAACGCCAGTACTGGTGTTGACTAGGTTGTTTAATGCCACGGTGATCGGCTGAGTATCTGAGCCGGAATAAACCACTCCGAACAAGAAATCATTCCAGATTGCGGTGAACTGCCAGATCACCGTCACCATGATGATTGGCGTTGAGATCGGTAATAAAATCTTGAAGAAAATCGTAAAAAAACCTGCACCATCGAGTTTTGCCGCCTTAATCAATTCATCAGGAATCGAGATGTAGAAGTTACGGAAAAACAGAGTGGTAAACGCCATGCCGTAGATAACGTGCACGATCACCAAGCCGATAGTTGTGTTCGCTAGCCCCATCTTGCCGAGCATGGTTGCCATTGGTAACAACACCACTTGAAATGGGATGAAGCAACCAAACAACAACAAGCTAAAGAACAGGTTTGAACCTCTGAACTGCCACTTAGTCACGACATAGCCATTGAAAGCACCGAGCAATGTTGAAATCGCAACCGCAGGAATCACCATTTGGAACGAGTTCCAGAAGTAACCTTTGATACCTTCACATTTCACGCCAGTACAGGCGGTATCCCACGCTTTATACCAAGCATCAAACACCCACTCTTTCGGGAGGCTCATCAGGTTACCCGCCTTGATGTCAGGCAGAGTTTTGAATGACGTCAGCGCCATTACGAACAATGGCATTAAATACACTAAGCAGAAGAAAAGCAGTGCCGAATAAATAAAGATTCGAGCAAAATTAATGTTATTCATCATGACTTTTTCTCCCTAAGTTCAGAGTAAAGATAAGGCACGAGAATCGCTAAAATACCAGCAAGCATCATCATGGCACTGGCAGCACCAAGACCAATTTGTCCGCGAGTAAAAGAGTGGGCATACATAAATAGCGCAGGAAGATCCGATGAATAACCGGGACCACCTGCCGTCATTGCGGTCACAAGGTCAAAGCTCTTAATTGCAATGTGAGAAGTAATGATCACCGCACTGAAAACCACAGGACGCAAGCAAGGCAGAATGATTTTGAGATAGATGGTAGGTAAGCTCGCCCCATCAATTTTCGCCGCTTTGATGATTGAAGAATCGATACCGCGAAGACCCGCTAAGAACATCGCCATCACAAACCCTGAAGACTGCCAAAGTGCTGCAATAACCAAGGTATAGACCGACATTTCAGAGTCGACTAGCCAATCAAATTTGAAGTCAGTAAATCCCCAATCTTGCATCAGCTTTTCAATGCCAAGACCCGGATTAAGAATCCATTTCCACGCCGTACCCGTCACAATGAATGACAGCGCCATTGGGTAGAGATAGATGGTACGAATCGCCCCTTCTTGACGGATATTCTGGTCAAGCAATACCGCTAAACCAACACCAAGTAAGATGGCAATCGCCATAAATAGAAAACCAAACACACCGAGGTTGGTGATTGAGGTGATCCAACGATCGTTATCCATCAGCTTTTCATATTGGGTTAAACCAACGAAGTTAAAGCTCGGCAGAAATCGAGAGTTGGTGAACGACAGCGCTGCCGTCCAGAATATATAGCCGTAGATACACACCACGGTCACTAACGCGGTGGGCGCCAGTACTATTTTAGGTAACCAATGTTGCAACCTGTCAGCAAAACTCGGTTTCGGTGCAGGCTGGCTCCTTGTGGGTTTTGGAGTCGACTCAGTCAAAACATGCTCCATAACTTATCCTTGTTGCACAATCGAGCCAATGGCTTGCCTCTCGGCACCACATCAGCATCACGCATATCAGAATTGGGAGTAAAGAGTAGATAGGCTCCCTACGAGCCTACCCACCCTGGGGGTTTGGTAAAGCAACACAACCCGTCACTCACGTGCGTTGTATGTTGCTTATCAAGTTAGATTAGATAGCCGCTTTCACTGCTTTAGCTAACTTGGCAGCTGCTTGTTTAGGATCGGCATCTTTCTCGTTGAAGAAGTTGGTCACCACGTCATAGATAGCGCCTTGAGCGTAGCTTGTTGTCGCTAGGCCGTGAGCCATACTCGGAACAAGATCCCCAGACTCAGCACTTGCTTTGAAGGTTGCCATTGAGTCCAACGCACATTGGTCAAACTTAGACATGTCCATATCTAGGCGTACAGGGATAGAACCTTTGTTAAGGTTGAAGACTTCTTGGAAATCTTTGGTAAGAATGGTTTTCGCTAGGTCTTGCTGCGCTTTTTGGTTCTCTTTGTCACTTAACTCAAAGAACGCAAAGCTATCGATATTGAAAGTGAATTGGCCATCAGTACCTGGAGCTGGCGCACAGATGTAATCTTTACCCGGCACTTTGCCTGCTGCAGTAAACTCGCCTTTCGCCCAGTCACCCATGATTTGCATCGCGGCTTCACCATTTATAACCATTGAAGTTGCGACATTCCAATCACGACCTGGAGAGTTGCTGTCGATGTAATCACGCATCTTTTTGAACTTGGTGAACACTTCCACCATTTTGTCGCCAGATAATACGTCCATATCAAGATCAACAAACGCTTTGTTGTAATCTTCACTGCCTAGTACATCAAGTGCCACGGCTTCGAATACCGTTGCGTCTTGCCAAGGCTGACCACCATGAGCCAATGGAATGAAGCCAGCCGCTTTAATCTTGTCTGCAGCAACAAAGAATTCATCTAATGTTGTAGGAACCGTAACGCCGGATTTTTCTAAAACAACAGGGTTAGCCCAAAGCCAGTTAACACGGTGAACATTGACAGGGACCGCCACATATTCGCCATCCCACTTCATTACTTTAGTCACTACTTCTGGTAGTAGTTCATCCCACTGTTCTTGTTTCGCCGTTGCATCGAGAGACGTTAGAAAACCTAAACCACCCCACTCTTGAATATCATGACCTTTGATCTGCGCAGCAGATGGAGGATTGCCCGACACTGCTCGAGTTTTCAAAACAGTCATCGCACTTTCACCGCCGCCACCAGCAACAGCGAAATCTTTCCAAGTATGACCTTGTTCTTCAATCATCTCTTTCAGTACCGCAGCGGATTTCGCTTCACCACCGGCAGTCCACCAGTGGAGTACTTCCACTTCACCAGCTTGAGAAAATGTTGAGGCAGCAAGAAGAGATAGAGTAAGTAGGGTTTTATTGATTTTCATTATTATCTTCCATGTTTTAGCGGACTCGACGTCCGGTTCAATAAAGAGTCTACTTATTCTGATTTATAAGATTGAAACAAAAGGTAAGCCCAATGTAACGCAATTGTTACATTACACTTCTAGACCTGTGGGGATATAGACTTTGGCTTCTAAGCCACCTTGAGAAGAGTTGCGAATAATGAGATCTCCGCCATGTCCATGCAGGATATTTCGGCATATACCTAAGCCAAGACCGTGCCCTTGGTCATCCGTCGCCAGCCTAAAATAAGGCTCAAAGACCATCTCTAACTTGTCTTCTGGGATACCATTACCACTGTCTTGAATAGTGACAATAACCCAAAACTCATCACCACAGATTTCCACCACAGCTGACGAGCCATACTTAACCGCGTTGTCAATTAAGTTGGTGAGTACTCGCTTAATAGCCAGTGGTTTCGCGACCAATGGCTCTATGACAGCAGGCTCAAACTCAACCTTTGTCTGATACTGGTTATGCGACTCAATCACAGAAAGCACCATCTCGTTGAGGTCAATAACGGCATTATTTTCGTGCAAGTCGGTGTCTCTTACCGCCTGCAAAGCGCCCTTCACCATCATTTCGAGCTCATCCAGATCCTTGTTGAACTTATCTTTCTTTACTTCACTCTCCAATAACTCAGCACGTAATCTAAGGCGGGTTATCGGAGTCTTTAAGTCATGGGAGATAGCAGAAAAAAGGTGCTCACGGTCCGCAACATAGCGACGAATACGTTGCTGCATACGATTAAAAGCTCGGGTCGCCGTCACCAGTTCCGTTGCTCCTTCTTCTTTTAGTTGGGGCTGCTGAATATCCATGCTCATTTCATTGGCTGCTCTTGCCAACTTTTTAAGAGGACGTACTTGGCGACGAATCATCAAGTAAGTCAGAGCCAATAAAATGAGTGTCGAGGAGACCAAGAAAATCACTTGCTCACGACCGAGAATCGTATCGTCGAGTTTCACATATGGCGCTGGCAACAATGCGGCAATGTACACCCATTCATGACTGGTTAGCTCTATTTGAACAACCAGAATGGGTGGATTCAACGGCTCTAACGTTAAAGTATGATGTGCCCACGATCGCGGGAGATCGCTTAAGTAGATATCATTTTTAAGTAAGCGAAGGTGTTCCGGTCGTGAAAAGTCTACGCGTACCGATTCCACTTTATTAAGCTTGCTACTCAAGACACTTTCTATCGCATCAATTGAGGCGGTTTTTAAGCGGGTGTCAGGGATGGGTTCGACAATCAAAGCCTCTTTATTAAAAGAAACAAAGAAACGTGTTCCTCCCATATTACGGATTTGATCCAGAACGATATGACGATATTTAACGGGCAAAGATTGGAAGAAAGTTACCGTTGAGGCAAACATGTTCGCCATGCTAGATGATGCAGAGCGAATACCTTCCAGTTCTTTGTGTTTTGATTCGCTATACCATATAGACGTAGCAATTCCTTGGGCAATAACCACAGCTAACAAAGTTAACAACAAGGTTCTTGCGACCAAAGAGTTTGGCTTGAATCGGCTTAACCAGTTCATACGAGATACTTCATACGGAGTACTGTTTTAGGAGTTAGGAGCTTCATGCTTAGTGTTGATACTGAACCGGCACGGCAAGAATATAGCCATTTCCGCGCATGGTTTTGATGTAGTGAGGATATTTACCACTGTCGCCTAGTCGGCTTCTTAGGCGGCTAAGCTGTACATCAATACCACGTTCAAAAGGCAACGCTTCGCGACCTCTGGTGGCGAAAGAAATGGTGTCACGATCAAGAACTTCGTTAGGACGAGTTAAGAACAACATCAACAAAGAAAAGTCACTGCCTGACAAATCCATCTCTTCTGAGCTGTCATTGTGGGAAATTCGATGCGCCAGCGTATCAAGCGTCCAGTCACCAAAAATAATCTGCTTTGGCAGTGCATCACTTGGCTTGTCATCCACCACTTGGACGCGGCGCAATAACGCTTTAATACGCGCCATTAATTGGCGAGGGCTGAATGGCTTTGCAATGTAATCATCAGCGCCAATTTCCAACCCAATAATCTGGTCTGTTTCATCTGAGACCGCAGTTAACATGATAATTGGCACATTGGATTGCTTTCGTACTCGCTGACACAAAGTAAAACCATCGTCACCAGGTAGCATCACATCAAGCAGAATTAGATCTGGATAACCTTGGTTTTGTAGATGAGCTTCTAGTTCAACACCGTCTCCAACTGAAGAGACATTGAAACCAGATTTTGTGAGGTACTCTTCCAGCAGTTCGCGGATTTCTTGATCATCATCCACCACGAGAATTCGAGTATTTGTTGGCATCGCCCAAACCTATTAAATTTACAACTTATTTACATAGTGTATAGGCTGGCCGATTGTTTGATTATTAGCATGGTTGTAAAGTTAGAAGAGTAGACAGATAGAGATCACATCTTGGTGACCTCTATCTACATCTTACTGACTTAGAGCGCTATTTGTTGACTATCGCAAAAGATTGATTATCCCGAACAGTTGATTATCAAAAGCATTCGATTACCACGAGTAGGTAACTAAGACGAACAGCTGATCTCCATCCCTTTACCCCACTCTGGTGGCAGCGCAGCTAAGTATTCATATTCAGGGTGTTCACTGCATGGATCGGCTAGTACCACCATCAGCGCTTCAATATCACTAGTATCACCTTGCTCAGCTTTATCTATCGCAAGCTGCGCCAAATAATTACGTAATATGTACTTAGGGTTTATTTCCCTCATGCTTTCGCAACGCTCTTGTGGTGAATTGTCTTCTAATTCGCAACGCTGCAAATAATTAGCCAGCCACATTTTGGCGGCTTCTCGGTCTAAGACAAGATCGATGACTTCCTGAGAATCCACCGTATCTAAATTAGACAGAGTTCTAAAGAACCTTGGGTAATCGACTCTGTTCTGCGACATCAATTCGAACATCGATTCAAACAAACGACCATCACCTTCTTGTTTTGAAAGCAGCCCTAGTTTATGACGCATCAATTGGCTGAAATAACCATTCATTTGTGGCTCGTACTGCTCTAATGCCGCTTCAAGGTCAGCTTTATCTATTAATGGTGACAGTGAATGTGCCAGTGCAGACAAGTTCCATAACCCAATTCTTGGCTGCTGATTAAAGGCATAGCGCCCTTGGTAGTCTGAGTGGTTACAAATTAAACGAGGGTCATATTCATCAAGAAACGCGAACGGTCCATAGTCAAAAGTTTGCCCTAATATAGACATGTTATCAGTGTTCATTACGCCATGAGCAAAACCATTAGCTTGCCACAGTGCGACCATTTCAGCAGTGCGATCGACAATGAGGTTGAACATGCTGGCATAAGGTTTTTCATCTTCAAGGCACTCAGGGAAGTGCCATTCCAATACTTTATCGGCTAACAATTTGTGTTCAGCAATTTGATTAGTATAGAAAAGGTGCTCGAAATGCCCAAAACGTATATGAGACTCACTCACTCGGACCAGTAGCGCTCCTTTCTCCTGCTTTTCACGATAAACAGGTGTATCACTGCTCATCATTGCTAGCGCACGAGTAGTAGGGATTTTCAACCCAGCCATTGCTTCACTGCATAAATATTCTCTTACTGTTGAACGAATCACCGCTCGCCCATCCCCCATTCGAGAATAAGGCGTTTTACCGGCACCTTTGAGGTGTAAATCAAAGGTTTCACCACTTTTCGCAACCACTTGCGTCAATAACAAGCCTCTTCCATCACCTAAATCTGGGTTATAAGAACCAAACTGGTGACCTGCATACTTCATTGCTAATGGGAAAAACGGTGCAGGTTCACTTGTGCCAGAAAGAGTTGAAAGCAGTTCCTCTGAACATTGTTCAAATTCCGGAAAGCCTAGCTCTAATGCTAATTTTTTATTCCAAGCAAGCCATTGAACATTGCTAAGTGGAGTGGGTTGAGCTGGAGTATAAAAGGAACGTGGAAGTTCACTGAACCGGTTATTAACAGAGATAGAATCCCAGATAGACATGAGTAACACTCTTGATGAAACAATTCGTGCCAGACTATCACATTTTAATAACAATTATTGAAGCCGTAATGATTGAAACAGTTAAAGAAATAAATTGGGAATGGATAGAGATTAATAGCTCTTGAAATTGATAGTGCTTGAATTCATTAAGCTTATAATGACTGAAGATGGGTTGTGGGATTTAGGACGGGTAAAAATAGAGTAGAAAAGAAGATTGAAAAGATAAAATTGAAGTGGCTAACCTAGTGAGAAAAGCCACATCGATGAGAAAGGTTGGAAAGTGTATAAAAACTAAATTGAGATGGTAATACGCGTATAAATCGAAGAATCATCATAATTACATTGTCGTTGCTGCATTATGTCTGGTTACATTAACGCCAAAATGCCTACAAGAGACAAAGTTGCGAAAATCCAAGTGCGGCTAATAACGCCAAAATTACTATGTTGAATCATTTCTTGATGCTGCATATATCTCTCCTAGAGATTTGAGTAAGTAACTATAATATATCGGTATAACGCTCAAATCAGCAAGCATATATATATTAACCTTTTATTACAGCATCAAGAATTTTCTGTCACATTAGCAATAATTTCTCACTTTCATAGCTAAGTGCGACTCGTCGTTGATAACAAAGCACCAGCACTGATGAACACCCCACCTGTCACTCGATTGAAGATTTTGGCTCTGCCTTGTGCAAATAACCAATTGGAAGACTTCGCTCCTAGATAAGCATAAAGCAACAGCCATGAAAGTTCCATTACAGCAAACGTTGTAGCAAACACAATAAACTGAGGCATAAGTGCTAAAGTCGGGTCGATGAACTGAGGAAACAACGCGGTAAAAAATAGAATCGCTTTTGGGTTGCTTGCACCAACAATAAAACCACTAAGAAAATGCTGCTTGTTAGTGCCTTTCGAGGGGGTATCTTCAGAAGAAAGTTGATCATAGCTTTGCTGAGAAGAACGCAAAGACTGCCAGCCAAGATAAATAAGGTATGCCGCGCCCGTCCATTTAATGATATTAAATACCACTTCGGATGAAGCGATAATCACGCCTAAACCAGTAAAAGAAAGGGTTAGAATAGTTGAAATAGCCGTTAAGCTACCTAATGCAGTAAAGACTGAAAGCTTAAAGCCGGATTGTACAGCCTTAGTCATACACAATAACGAGCTTGGACCCGGTGATGCTGTTAATACCAACACAGCAAGGAAGTAGTAAACCCACGTTTCTATAGCCATTATGAATCCTCCATGATTCACTTAATGTTCAAAAATCGAACACCAATATGTGTTAAGTATGCATATTGATCAACTAAATATTAACCACTTAATTTGTAGGCTTTAATGAATTTAGCTTATTTCTCCCATAAAAAACGCCATGCGTTGGCGGCATGGCGTTTTAATAATTCACTTGCGTTTCTACGGCTCAATCTCTGAGACTTTATGTCTGAAACTAGCGCTCTAAACGCTTAATCTCTGAACTCTATAACCACAGAAATTTATAACAACACAAACCTATAGCGACAGAAGTTTAATCTTTGTAGATTGAAAACTCATCCGCACAAGCAACTAACTGCTCGCGAGTGATCATGAACACACCATGACCGCCATTAGAGAATTCAATCCATGTGAACGGAAGTTCTGGGTATTGTTCCATCATGTGGATCATAGAGTTACCCACTTCACAGATCAAAATACCATCTTCAGTCAGGTAATCTGGAGCATTAGCTAAAATGCGACGAACCAATTTCAAGCCATCAGTGCCAGCAGCTAAGCCTAATTCAGGCTCATGCGTAAACTCATCAGGTAAGCTGTTCATATCTTCTTCGTCTACGTAAGGCGGGTTAGATACAATCAAGTTGTACTTTTCTTTTGGTAAGTCACGGAACAAATCCGAACGAATTGGGAACACTTGCTGTTCCATACCGTGGTCTTGTACGTTTTGCTCAGCAACTTGCAGCGCGTCAGTTGAAATGTCAATCGCATCGACTTCAGCATCTGGGAATGCGTGCGCACATGCGATTGCGATACAACCACTGCCTGTACACATATCCATGATACGTGTCGGCTCTTCTGTTAACCAAGGTTGGAATTGCGCTTCAATCAATTCGCCAATTGGAGAGCGAGGCACAAGTACACGCTCATCAACGAAGAATTCAAGACCACAGAACCACGCTTTGTTGGTTAAGTAAGCCGTTGGAGTACGCTCATTGATACGCTTAATAACACGCTCAACAATACGTAAACGCTCGCTGCTTGTTAGGCGAGAGTTCATAACATGCGAAGGAACATCAATCGGCAGATAAAGAGTAGGTAAAATAAGTTGTACCGCCTCATCCCACGCATTATCAGTACCATGACCATAAAATAGGCCAGCAGCGTTAAAGCGACTAACAGTCCAACGAATTACATCTTGAAGCGTGTGTAGTTCTGATACCGCTTCTTCTACAAAAATCTTATCCAAAATTGTCTCCGAAAAGCGCTACAATACTGCTAATTACGTTTCAAATTAGAATTCATAACCTGATGAGCAAAAAAGACACCGACTTCGATGACGATTTCGCCTTATTCAACGATGCAGTAAAGGGCGTTAAAAAGTTGCAACAGGATACCATAATCCAGCAGCCAAAAAGAAATACCAAGCAAAAAGAAATTACTCGAACTGCAAGACAAGCCAGTGACAGTGAATTCTATTTCTCGGATGAGTTCATTCCTCACTTAAGTGATGATGGACCAACTCGTTATGCTCGTGATGATGTGTCTAAATATGAAGTCAAAAGGTTGCGTCGAGGTGTGTATGTTCCCGATGTTTATTTAGATATGCATGGAATGACTCAACTAGAAGCGAAACGTGAATTAGGTGCAATGATTGCCCACTGCATAAAAGAAAGTGTGGCATGTGCGTGTGTTCAACACGGGATTGGCAAGCACATATTGAAACAAAAAGTGCCGTTATGGCTGGCGCAACACCCCGACGTAATGGCATTCCACCAAGCTCCTCTCGAATTTGGCGGTCATGGCGCATTATTGGTTTTATTATCGATACCAGACAAGTAACCGATACTAAATCAATGACCCGAAGAATAAGGAAAGGGCGCATCAATCACTGATGCGCCCTTTCTATTTAATCGCCATTAAAGCAAACCAAATTCAGTTCACCTCGATATTCAAACCAACACTTCAATATCCAAACCAAAAAGACACTATGGCTGAAGCTTATGGATTAATATTCCAAAGCAATTCACCTTTACGTGTCTCTAAATCGAATTCAATACAAGCCATGCCAGAAGGTGGAAACATAGGTGGAGTCATGCCTGTAGCGAACTCTGCAGTTAAATACCCAACCAAAGGTAAATGAGAAACAAATAAAAGGCTGTCTAGCTTCTCAACTTCAGCTAAAGCCAAGGTGAAATCAAACACTTCGTCAGACACACCGTATGGGGTAATGTCTTCACTGGTTTCTACCTTATCGGCATTAAATACCTGAGAAATCTCTAACCATGTTTCTTGCGCCCTTAAATAAGGGCTAACCAGCACTTTATCAAATTGACTATAGCCTTGCTCAACAGCTGCTTGTGCCACTGCCAAAGACAGTTTTTTGCCACGTTTAGTTAGGGCTCTTTCTGCATCCGAGTTCGCAAAATGTTCCGCTTCACCGTGGCGCATAATGAATATTTTCATGTTTTATCCTATCTATGTAGCATTCTCATATATCGTCATAACAGGCGAAATCGCTACTTCGTTTTTGACTCTCAATATTGAGAAACTTCAATCAATATAAATAATTATATCAAGTCGCTTGCCAAAGAGTTCGACTTTCTTAACAATCTATTAAAAAGAAACTTAATAACAAGAAAATAAATACCTGATCAAAGATATTGAAAGCACTACTAGTGATGCTTCCACACTTTCAAAACGCACTTATATCTCAAAATATGACTGCAAGATTTGCACCCACTTGTATCAGGTACATAATTTAATAATAAAAATCTCTGGAGAGACCTTGTGCATTTAAGCCCTAACGATGAACATCAATATCGCTATCTCACCTTATCAAATGGATTACGCACCTTGCTGGTAAGAGATCCCGACGCGCAAAAAGCGGCGGCGGCATTGGCTGTAAATGTCGGTCACTTCGATGATCCAGCAGACAGAGAAGGCTTAGCACACTACCTAGAGCATATGCTATTTTTAGGCACTGAAAAGTATCCAAAAGTTGGTGAGTTCCAAAGTTACATTAGCCAACATGGTGGCAGTAACAATGCGTGGACTGGAACAGAACACACCTGCTTTTTCTTTGATGTCGATTTAAATGCTTTTGAATCTGCACTTGATCGTTTCTCTCAATTTTTCACCGCCCCTTTATTTAATGAAGAAGCTTTAGACAAAGAACGCCAAGCCGTTGAATCTGAATACAAGATGAAGCTCAATGACGACTCTCGCCGACTTTATCAAGTACATAAAGAAATTGTTAACCCTGCCCACCCATTTGCCAAATTTTCGGTAGGTAACCTCGAAACCTTAGGCGACCGTGATGGTCAATCTATTCGACAAGAAATCTTAGCGTTCCACCAGCAAAATTATTCCGCCGATTTAATGACACTTACGCTCTCTGGGAATCAAGAGTTAGATGAGATGCAAGCTTGGGTTGAGTCGCGCTTCTCTGAGATCAGTAATCATCAACTGAGCAATAAATCTATTTCAGAACCTATCACAACCGAAGGCAGTACGGGTATTCAAGTCTTTGTTGAGCCAGTCAAAGAAATACGAAAGCTCATTTTAAACTTTCCTATGCCTTGCATGGACAAGCATTACAGCACAAAACCACTTTCCTTTTTTGCACATTTACTTGGCTACGAAGGTGAAGGCAGCTTAATGATGCAACTGAAAGAGAAAGGCTGGGTGACCTCCCTTTCTGCGGGTGGTGGCGCAAGCGGCAGTAACTATCGAGATTTCAATATCAGCGCAACTCTAACACCTGAAGGTTTATCAAAAGTCGATGATATTACTCAAGCCGTATTCCAATATATAAAGTTAATTGAACAACAAGGTATGGAAGAGTGGCGGTACCTTGAAAAGCGCGCGGTATTAGAATCAGCTTTTCGTTTTCAAGAACCATCTCGCCCACTCGATGTTGCCAGTCATTTAGTGATGAATATGCAGCATTACCCTGAAGACGATGTAGTGTATGGCGACTATAAAATGTCTCATTATGATGATGAGCTACAACGTTCTATTTTCCAATACTTTACCGTAAAGAACCTGAGATCAACTCTGGTTGCCCATGATTCTAATCCCAACAAAGAAGCAGGGTATGACCACGAAGCCAAATGGTATTTCACACCTTATTCCACTCAAGATTTCACATCGGAGCAGCAGCTAAAGTTTACTCAAATTAACCCGAGTTGGAAATTTGAACTGCCTAGTAAAAACCCTTTCATTTGTTATGACCTTGAGCCTGCTGCCATTGAAAGTGGTCAATCTCAACCTGAGTTAATCGAAAAATTGGATGGGTTTTCTCTTTGGCATCTACAAGACACTGAATTTAGAGTACCTAAAGGCGTTGTGTATGTTGCGATAGATAGCCCACACTCCGTGGCTAGCCCTAGAAATATCGTAAAAACTCGATTATGTGTTGAGATGTTCCTCGATTCTCTGGAAAAAGAAACCTATCAGGCTGAAATTGCAGGTATGGGGTACAACATGTACACCCACCAAGGCGGTGTGACATTAACCCTTTCAGGCTTCAGTCAGAAACAACCTCAACTTTTAGAAATGATATTAAAACGTTTTGCGGCGCGTGATTTTAGCGCAATTCGATTCGATACAATTAAGCAGCAACTTCTGCGCAATTGGCGCAATTCAGCTCAAGATCGCCCTATATCTCAACTATTTAACGCTATGACAGGAATGTTACAACCAAACAACCCTCCTTACTCCGTTCTAATTGAGGCATTAGAAACCATAGAAGTCGATGAACTATCTTCATTTGTTCAGGCAATCTTGGCTGAGTTACATGTCGAAATGTTTGTCTATGGTGATTGGCAGCGAGCTGATGCACATAATATGGCAACGACCCTAAAAGACGCCCTACGCGTTCAAAACCAAGCCTATGAAGAATCTCTACGACCTTTAGTCATGCTCGGTGAAAATGGTAGTTTCCAACGCGAAGTCGTATGTAACCAAGATGACTCTGCAATTGTGGTTTACTATCAATGCCCTGATATTTCATCAAAAAACGTTGCGCTTTATTCCTTAGCAAACCATTTAATGTCTGCCACTTTTTTCCACGAAATTAGGACCAAGCAGCAACTCGGTTACATGGTGGGTACAGGGAACTTACCGCTTAATCGTCATCCTGGTATTGTTCTGTATGTACAATCACCAAATGCAGCTCCAGCAGATTTAATCAGCTCGATTGATGAATTTTTGAATGCATTTTACATGGTGTTACTGGAATTAAATGAGTACCAATGGCACAGCAGTAAACGTGGGTTATGGAACCAGATATCGACACCAGACACCACTCTTCGTGGAAGAGCTCAACGTTTATGGGTTGCGATAGGCAATAAAGACACCGACTTTGACCAACGTGAGCGAGTGTTAGAAAACTTAAAAACGCTTTCACGCTCAGATATGATCCGCTTTGTCGTAAACCAACTTAAGCCTAGAACCGCTAATCGTTTGATTATGCACACACAAGGTAATGCTCATAATGAAGATGAAGCTCTGTCAGTTGGGGTGGAAATTGGGTCAATTGATGAATTTCAGCTTCGCCCTAAAGACTGTGATTTAGGGTAGTTCTGATTTTTAAGTGAATTTAAGACACATGATTTAAGCAACATAAACTGAACGCTTACTGAAATCGCCACGTATATAACGTACATCGAAGACCAGTATTATCAGTTTACGTCAGTGAGCTGGTTATATAAGTAGTCAATCACTCGCGAATATGGAGCTTAAATGAATCAAATCAACCCAAAGAAACTATTAAACAGTAAGTGGACGGCGGTCAATCCAGTTAAAAAAGAGAAGCACTTTTTAGTGACTGACGTAAAATTTGAAGAAGATGAAGTCGTACATTGCTTAATTGAAGCTGTGATGTCTAAAAGAACAGAGTCCATTGACTGGACGGTTCTAAAAGCTCAAGAAAACTGGCTTTCTGGATGGAAATAAAAAGTAAAGTTTGACCATTCGGCTCACCAAACATAGCAATTCCATCTTAAATTTTATCTAATAAGAAACGCTTACTTTTCAGTAAGCGTTTTATTTATTGAATATTCCAAACTGGTTTGGGATTAACAAATAGCTGTGTAATCAGTTAGTTGTTACTCAGGCTGACTACTTATAAAAAGTTTCGCCAAGCCCTGCTCTTGTGAGTAACCCATCACATGGCGCAAATCGGTCCCCGTATTTTTTGGCAAAATCATTCATCATTTCAACCAAAGACTCGATTCCAACTTGATCCATATAACGGAATGGACCACCTAGGAATGGAGGGAAACCAATACCAAAGATTGCACCAATATCCCCATCACGAGGGCTACGAATGATACCTTCATCTAAACAACGTACCGCCTCATTAAGCATTGGAAGTACGCAGCGCAATGAAATGTCGTTACCACTCAGTTTTGGTTCAGGCTGTAACTTCAGAAGCTTATAAACGGATTTATCCACTTCTTTGTCTTTACCTTTATAGGTATAAAAGCCCTTTCCACTCTTTCTGCCTTTACGACCATCATTTAACAGGACGTCAAACACATCAGGTCCTTGGAACCTTTCACCTAACTCATTCACTAGAATCGGGATGATTTTCGCGCCAATATCCACACCAACTTCGTCAAGTAAAGTAATCGGTCCGACAGGGAAACCAAAATCAAGCAATGCGCTGTCTAGCTTCTCGATAGGTTCATTAGCCAGAAGCAAATGCGCAGCTTCATTCATGTATGGCGCTAGAATACGGTTAACGTAAAAACCTGCCGTATCTTTAACGACAATTGGCGTTTTACCCTGTTTCTTCGCTAACGCTACAACGGTTGAAATGGTTTCATCAGAGGTAGTTTCATGCGGAATAACTTCAACTAAAGGCATTTTTTCTGCTGGGCTGAAGTAATGTAGACCTACTACGTTTTCTGGGCGTTCCGCTTTTTCTGCAATTTTATGGATCGGCAATGAAGAAGTGTTTGTCGCAAAGATAGTATTCGCTTTTGCGTTCGCTTCAATATCCGCCACCATCGACTGCTTTAAATCCAAATCTTCAAAAACAGCTTCGATAACAACATCAATATGATTAAAGCTTGTAAAATCAATACCGCCAGAAAGTTGGAGCATGTTCGCTTCTAACCCTGACTTACTGATAATTCGACGCTTACGTTGTTTATCAAATAACTTAAAGTTGTAATTTAAAGCATTCAAAACGCCATCATTTGAAACATCTTTAATTCGGACTGGTACTTTCGCTTTAGCAACGCTCACATGGCTAATGCCCGCCCCCATCAAGCCGCCGCCTAAAACACCGACTTTTTGAACTGGCGCTGGTTTTGCATCTGCACCATTTTCTTTTTTCATTTCGGTCGTCGCAAAGAATATAGAGCGCAGAGCTTTAGATTCGGTGGTCATTACCAATTCAGAGAATCGCTTCGCTTCGTATTGTAAGCCTTTTTCAAAACCGTTTTCTAAGCCGTAACGAATCACATCCAAGATGGCATCTGTCGCAGGGTAATTACCGCGCGTCTTTTTATTCGTTTTCTTCGCAGCTTGCTCAAAAATCACTTTCCTTCCAAGACCGTTACGAGAAATCATCTTCTCTTTCGTGGAAGCTTTGCTCTTAGAAGCAATACGTTTTCCGCCTTTCTTACCTGAACCTTTAGAAGCATGCTTCTCGACGAAATCTTTAGCGACATTCAGCAAAATAGTTTGTGGGACACACGCATCGACCACACCCAACTTTTTAGCTTTCTTCGCACGTAACTGCTTACCCGTAAGAATTAAATCTAGTGATGGCAATAATCCAATTAAGCGAGGTAAACGTTGAGTACCGCCAGAACCTGGAAGTAAACCTAATTGAACTTCAGGTAAACCAAGGCGAGTTTTATCTGAATCACTACATACTCGGTAATCACACGCTAGTGCTAACTCTAAACCACCACCTAGACATGGACCATGGATAGCAGCAACAACCGGGTAAGGTAGGTCAGATAAGGTTTGGAACATGTCCTGACCTTGACGAGCCAGTGATTCAGCCTCATCGACTGTTTGGCAAGCATCGAGCATGCGAACATCAGCACCTGCAATGAAGTTATCAGGTTTTAGGGAGTGAACAATTAAGCCCTTAATGCTGCTTTGTTTATCTTTTAGCTGTTCAAAAACCGCTTTCATTTCTTCTGCAAAAGCCGCTTGAAGCGTATTCATTTTTTCATTGGGAACGTCAATCGCAAGCCATGCTAGGTTCTGTTCATCAATGGTTAGGCTAAAAGCTTTTTCTGCTTGAGCCGCTGTTGTTGAGTTATTTTCTGTTGATGAGTCGATAACCGTAGACATTATTCTACCTCCAAGATCATAGCTGCACCTAAGCCACCAGCCGCACATGCAGTATTAAGTGCAAGCCCGCCGCCACGACGTTTTAATTCACGTAATGTTTGAGTCATCATTCGCGCACCAGTTGCAGCGAATGGGTGACCATAGGCAATAGAACCACCCAACACGTTGAATTTATCCATATCAATAACACCCATCGCTTTAGAGCGACCTAAGTGTTCCTGCGCAAATTTATCACAAGCGAACATCTTCACGTTTGCGAGTGCTTGAGCTGCGAATGCCTCATGCATTTCAATCAAATCTAAATCTTCAAGCTCTAAACCGGTATTCTTAAGTACTTTAGATGTTGCGTAAGATGGCCCCATTAACATGTCGCTTTCTACACCAATCGCCGAAAATGCGTAACCTCGGATATAACCCATAATTTCAAGGCCCAGCTCTTTCGCTTTACCTTCTCTCATGAGCATTACGGCTGCGCCGCCATCAGTTAAAGGAGTCGCATTTGCCGCCGTCACACTGCCGTGCTGACGGTCAAACGCCGGACGCAATTTCGCATACCCTTCGACCGTGGAGTCATGGCGAATATTATTATCTTCAGATATCGACTTTTTATAAGGAGCAGGGAAAGCCGTCATGACTTCACCTTGTATCTTCCCATCCTTCCAAGCTTGAGAAGCTAAAGTATGGGAACGGTGGGCTAAAGCATCTTGCTGTTCACGGGTAATACCATGTGTTTTAGCCATTTGTTCAGCTGTTTGTCCCATAGACAACCCAGTCGAATATTCAGCAACTGCAGGTGGAACAGGCATGAGATCTTTAAAGGATAAAGCTTTTAGTATTTTTAGTTTTTGACCAATAGTTTTCGTTTTGCTCAAAGCCAATAAATTAGCCGCAAGTTTCTTCGAAACACCAATAGGCAATACAGAAGAAGAATCTGCCCCGCCGGCAATACCAACATCAATACTTCCCGCCATAATACTTTCCGTTACATTAACGGCAGCCTGAAAACTGGTAGCACATGCGCGAGTCACACTGTAAGCGTCGGTATGAATGTTCATTCCCGTACCTAGTACAATTTCACGGGCAATATTCGGCGCTTCAGGCATTTGTACAACTTGCCCAAAGACTACTTGTTCAATTAACGCAGGATCAATATCAGTACGTGCAAGCATTTCACTTACGACCATTTTACCTAGGTCTACCGCAGGCACTTGGCTAAATTCGGTGCTCTGACGAGCGAAAGGGGTTCTTAGTCCGGCTACTACGGCAACACGCTCTCCAGAGCGAGTTTTGAGTTCCTGTATGCCCATGGTTTCTCCTTGAGGGTAAGAGGTCTGACCTGAAGCATTGTAAAGAAGTTGTTAATAAAATCAAACGGACGTTTAAATAAACGTGATGCGAGTACATGAAGCTGAAAAGTAGTAGCGCAGAGGGTATGAACTAAACTCATAGTACTGAATCAGTCATAGTGCTTAATTAGCCACAGGGCTTAATCAGTAATAGAGCTAAATCAGTAAGAGTACTGGGCTGTGTTTTATTCAGGCAAAAAAAAACCACACAAAGCTGTGTGGTCGGAATGTATATAAAGCAATTAACTTAGCGCCAATTGAAATAATCAGTTTCCTGATTAGGAGAAAGTAAAGTCAGCCTTCAAAAGGAAGTGTTGTCTTGCTCAACACGCTAGCCATAAATGACTAACTAGACAACAAGGTGTACTATAGCCTGTTCGAAAGCTCAGATTTTGAAGTAGATCAATTTTAATTACGATTTTACGATTTCCAATGCATGAATACGTAAAAAATAATCTATCCGCAGAGCGATAATGGAGGCTCCTGTGTCGATAATGAAAATATTCGGAAAGAAACCGGCGAATACCCCGGTCAACTCTGATATGGACAAACAAAGAAAATACGAAGCACTTGTACGTGCCTATCACGGAGACCTATTCCGCTATGCATATTGGCTGTGTAAAGACAAAAGCATTGCAGAAGATTTGGTGCAAGAGACCTGCTTAAGAGCGTGGAAATCTCTCGATAGCTTACAAGATGAAAAAGCCGCAAAATCTTGGCTCATTACTATTTTGAGAAGAGAAAATGCGCGCCGCTTTGAACGAAAACAATTTGATCTAGTTGATATAGATGACCACAGCAATGATGCTAAAGTGAGTGACGACCCACATCATCAACATGAATGGTTACAAGCTCAGATCATGAAATTAGAAGTCGATTACCGTGAACCTCTATTTCTGCAAGTGATTGGTGGATTTAGCGGAGATGAGATAGCAGACATACTCACTCTTAATAAAAACACAGTAATGACACGTTTATTCCGAGCTCGTAATCAGCTGAAAGACATGCTTGATTCCGAAGAAACCGTAAGGGGGCAACATAATGGATGATTTAGAATTTCGTCGTCGCGTTTTGTCAGATCCTAAGCATCGTGATCAAGACATTATTGGCGCACTGACCGAGAACGAAGCAAACAGTAAATTTTTAGATGATGTTTTGTCCCTTGATAAGCAAATACATCATGCAATGAAAGTGGATGTGCCGGATGATTTAGCCGACCGCATTCTTTTCAATCAAACATCAAGTGAAGAAAGCAATGTAATACGTCCTAACTTTGCCAAAAGAGCCATGGGCTTAGCTGCTTCTGTCGCATTTGTTTGTGGTTTACTCGTAGGGCAAGTGAATTGGGGGAATGTTTTGGTTCCACCAGCGCAAGCTAGCCTAGCTGATACCGCAATGAAGCATGTAGTTAATGAAAAGAGCTTTGTTAGTGTCATAGACGAACAGGTCACTTCGCAGCAGATCAATGCAAAGATGAACCCATTTGCTTTTCAATTTGATGAAGCTTTCCCGTATCACGTTTATTACCTAAATCATTGTGGATTTGGTAAATCAAACGCTATGCACATGGTCTTTCAAGGTGAAAAAGGCAAAGTTACACTCTTTTTAACAGGCATCCCGACAGAGAAAGCTCTCGGCTTTGATGAAGAAGGTATGACAGGCTCAGTCACCCCAATTGACGACTCTAGCCTTATCTTAGTGGGAGAGAATGGAGAAGATGTGTCTAAAATTGCAGAGCAACTTTCTAAAATAATAAAACCAATGAGTTAAGTACTCTTCACTGCAAATAGAACCATAAACCCGACTTATGCAAGATGAAGTCGGGTTTTTTATTATACATCCCACCCAAACCATTCCCCATACCAATTAAAAATAGAGTACTAGCTCTAAAAAACGATATTTATCACCAATTTCATGTCAGATAGACGCCACTTCCATAATTTTCCCCTCAAAATATCGAATGGTCGGATTTGTATATCGTATACTTCGGTCTAGGATCAGCCCCATATTGAGCAAAAGCTCAAATAAATCGCCCTTTAGAGGCGGAATAAAAAGGAAATAATAATGACTAAGCAAACGCGTCTGTTTAAAAAGTCTCTTTTAGCAGTAACAATTACACTAGCCTCTTCGCAAGCAATGGCTGCAGGCTTCCAACTTAACGCACAATCAGCAACCGGTATTGGCCGTGCTTTCGCTGGTGATGCAGTAATCGCCGATAACGCTGCTGTTATGGCTCGTAACCCAGCGGCAATGGCACTATTTGATAGTGTTGAATTATCACTGGGTTTCGAAAGCATTACTTCTATGATTGAAGTGAAAGATGCGACATATACAGACTTCCAAGGTGGTACTCACGACGCTAGCTATGACGATGCTGGTGGTACATCAATCGCACCAAATATTCACTTAATTGTTCCTATCAATGAAAAATTTGCGGTTGGTTTTAACGCTTACTCAAACTTCGGAACAAAAACTGAATTTAGCGATAGCTATGTTGGTGGCGAGTACGGCGGCTTGACTGATGTTAAAAGCGTAAACTTAGGCCTAGCTGGTTCTTACCGCTTAAATGACCAATGGAGCTTTGGTGCCGGTCTAGATTTCATTTACGGTAAAGGTGAACTTAAACGCTCGATGAGCTCTGAAGTTAATACTCCTGGAATGGCTCCATTTCCTCAACCAGGTAGCACAGCCTTAGATGCTGAAGCTGATGGCTGGGCGGTTGGTTTTAACCTAGGTACTGTATACGAGTACGATGAGAACAACAGATTTGGTCTAGCTTATCATTACTCTCCAGAGCTAGAAGCTGAAGGTGACATTACTTATATTTCAGGTAATCCACAGGAAGCTAAGAACGATACTTTATACATGCCTCTTCCTGATCTTCTAGAGTTTTCAGGCTACCACCGATTGGAAGACACTAAATGGGCTGTTCACTACAGCGTTCAGTGGATTGGTTGGAGTTCATTTAAATCTCTTGATTCAAAAGCACACGGAACACTTAATAACTACGAATGGCAAGATGGCATGCACTACTCTATTGGTGGTACATACTTCTTAAATCGTGATTGGACTCTACGCGCAGGTTACATGTATGACACCAGCGCTCAGGATGACGTAACTTCAGTTTCTGTTCCAGATTCAGATCGTCAATGGTTCTCAACAGGTTTCACTTACCACATCAACGAAAAATCTAACATTGATTTTGGCTTCACTTACCTAGTGGGTAAAGATGTGAAAGTAAATGAAAATACTGAAAACCCAGCGTCAGGTATTATTGGTGGAGATAATATTTCTTCAATCAGTGCTACAACTCGCGCAGATGCAATCTTGATGGGTCTTCAATACAGCCGCAGCTTCTAAATTTAAGCTTCAGCTAACAAACTTTAAGGGTCGCATTGCGGCCCTTTTCTTTGCCTAAAAATCCCCTTCCAACAACTATTTAAGCTTACAACTGTAGCCTGCATAGCCTATTTCCAGACACATGTGTACGCTGAAAACCCGCAACACTCACGAAACATTCAGTCAAATCATCTACTAAACGCTCTCATTTAACAATTTAATCGTTAAAACACTGTTTTAGTCGAATTTCATTTTTAAAGTAAAGACTCTAAAAGTAAAATCACGCTACTCAAAATTAATAGTTCAGCGAACATCATAATGAAAACAAATAAGACTCTCCTATCTGCCGCAGTGGCATTCGGTTTACTTTCTACTTCGACAGTGACGCAAGCTGCTGGTTTTCAACTTGCAGAATATTCTGCAACCGGCTTAGGTCGAGCTTATGCAGGTGAAGCTGCAATGGCAGATAACGCAGGTGCACAATGGCGTAACCCTGCAATGCTGACTTACCTTGAAGGTACTCAAGTCTCTGTTGGTGCTATCTATGTTGACCCGAATATTGACCTTAATGGTACATCGACCTCAATGCTAGGCACCAAAACTTCATCTAGTTCAAGTGATTTTGCACATAGCGCTGTTATTCCAAATTTTTACATCTCTCATAAGTACAACGATAAGTTTGCGTTAGGCTTTGCTGCTGGCACAAACTACGGGATGGAAACTGACCTAGGGACTGATTTCGGTGGTGCAAACCACGGTAATGAAGCTAGCGTTATCAGCATGGAGCTAAACCTTAATGCTGCATACCAAGTGTTGGACAATGTGTCTGTTGGTGGTGGTATTCGTTATGTAATGGCTGAAGGTAGCTTTGGTGCAGTTTCAACAGAAAACTCATTAGTACAAGTACCAGCTGGAACCGCTTTAAAATATATGGAAGGTGATGATACTGCTTGGGGCTGGCAAGTAGGTACAGCATGGCAAATTAATGATGATCATCGTGTTGGTTTTACTTACAAATCTGAAGTGGACTTAACACTTGAAGGCTACGCTAAAGGTCTTGGCTTCAATCAAGCAGATCCAAATGCACACAAAAGTGGTTCTATGGATCTAGCGTTACCAGCAACAGCTGAAATAGCAAGCTTCCACCAGATCACAGAGAAAGTTGCTATCCACGCGAGCATCAACTGGACCGACTGGAGCAGCTTTGAAAAACTTGTTGCTGATTTCCCAGGGGAAAGCAGCGTAGAGATCAAGCAAGAAAACTGGGAAGACAACTACCGCTTTGCGATTGGTACAACTTACCAAATGACACAGAAGCTAGCGTTACGCTCTGGTATCGCATACGACACTTCTGCAGTAAGTGACGAGCACCGCACAGCAACTATTCCAGAGACAGATCGTACCTGGTTAAGTGTTGGTGCAGGTTACCAATGGTCTGAGCAACTTTCATTAGATGCAGGTTTCACATACATCCTTGCGAAAGATGCAAACATGGTTGAAAACGATGCAACTTCAGCACCATTTGGTGGTAAATTTGAAGGTGAAGTAACGGGTAGCATTTGGCTTATCGGTGTTCAAGCGAACTACCGTTTCTAATAAGAACTCTAAACTATCTGAGTTTAAGGTGATCAAAAAAGGGGCAGATGAAATCATCTGCCCCTTTTTATTTTAAGTACTACTTTTAAGAGAAAGCCATCAGCTTAATATTCTTCATCAAGGTAGTCATCAATGAAGTCTTCCTCTTCTTGATCAAACTCTTCAATGTCTATTTCAGCTTTAAAGTCTCTGCGCTGAATATAGATTTCACGAGTCAATGCATAAGGATCTGGTGAGTCATAAAGAATAGATTCTTGAGGCACAACCATCGCTCTCTTCTCCATCCCTTCAAATGCCCATTTACCTAGACTTCCCCAAAAAGATATTAAAGACAATGGTGCGTACAAACCATCAACTTGCTCTGTTACTTCACGAGTCGTTATAGGTCCGTAGCCCGGAACCATAAAGTAAGGTCCATTTCCGACCCCATAATGACCGACTGCATCAGAAAATGACTTATCATCGTACTTGGTTATGCCGGCGGCACTGGCAACATCAATCAAACCTAATAAACCAAATGAGCTGTTGATCCAAAAGCGGTTAAAGTGATCGACGGCTTTTTCTCCATTGCCCATGATCAAGTTATTAATCATGCTTGCAGGCTCATCAAGGTTTGCAAGGAAATTAGAAATACCGCTGCGAATAGGCACCGGCGTATAATCTACATAGGCCAGAGACACAGGACGAACCAAGTATGGGTCCAAATACTCATAGTTGATCTCCCACATAGCTCTGTTAAACCCTTCAAAAGGATCATTAGGATGTGAAGGTTCAACTTGAGCCGCTGCTGTTTCTATTTCAGTATTTTCAGACTCTTGCTCTGGAACACTAGAACAACCTACAGCAAAACTCGCGGTAACAGCAATGCAGGTTAATCTCAAAAAACGTGTCGTCATGTGACCTTTTCCATAAGGGGGCTGAATAATAAAAAAGGCCAGCAATCGCTGGCCTCAATTGGTGTCGTAAGTTTATACCGTTTCGATAAGAATCGGAATGCTTACTACTGAATACTATTGATATTGTTTCTCAATATTAACTGTTACTGGCGCGCCAAGTTCTACAACTTCGCTTTCACCATACCAATCAGCATCACGTGTAGCGACATTCCCATCACTGTCTAACCTTGCTCTAACCATTAAAGTATCTAAGCTGGAAAGGTTACGACCTTGCATCATGCTGTTACCATCATCCAACACAACCGTGCGAGGAAAACTGCCAAGTGGGTAACGAGCAGCAGCAATAGGCATTGGCGAGCCATCAGCACTATGAATAGACACTATTAATACTGAGTCAGGCGAAGTATTCACTTGATCAGAGAGCGTTAAAGTCACCGCAACACTTTTACCTGCTACCGCACTCTCTGATGGGCTCATTTTCTTCTTAGCACTTTCAATGCTTCGAGCCAGCATTTCATAACGACTATCTTCAGGACCAATCATCTGCTGCATGATGCTCCAGTATTTAGCAGCGCCAGCGTAGTCTTGTTGCTCAAACGCATCAAAAGCTAGCAAAGAGAACACTCGAATATCCACATAATCATTTTTAATCAAGCGGCTAAGTAATAAACGAGCTTCATTTTGTTCAGCTTCATCTTGAGACAGCATTAACGCTTGCGCATAACCAAGTTGGACGTCTTCATTTTTAGGCTCAAGTTTGTATGCTCGCGCCATTGCATCGATTGCAGTTCCTGCATCACGATTAGCTAAGGCGATACGACCTAGCAGTAACCAACCTGTTGAATCTTTTGGCTGATAATGGAGGCGAGTACGAAGTGCAAGAGTTAGGTCTTCCAATTCATCATCACTAAGAACCTCTCCACTACCCGACATTAATTTTTTAGATAATGCAGGTAAGTTAGAGCTCACTTCTTGCCAGTGAAGAACTTTATCTGAAGCCCCGAACTTGTAGTACATACCATAAGAAATTAACACCACTAAAAGTACAGAAGGAACAAGTACTCCAACGATCGAAGTCTTTGTTTTCTGCTGTTTCTGTTGTGTTGGAATATCATCAAGCAGTGATTGTTTTAGATCGGCAATCAGGTCTTGTTGGTTCTCCACCAAACCTTCAGCAGCTTCTACTTCAAGTTCAGACAAGCGATCTTTATAGAAAGCTTTGTTCAATTCATCACGCAGTGCTTCATCGTTGTTCGCTTTTCTTTTCAAGAAAGGCACTGCAATCAAGGCAATTGCAGCTAGAGTTAGAACAACCGTAGAAATCCAAAAAAGCGTCATTATTCTTTATCTCCGTTGTTCTTCTCGTTTAGCAGCGCTTTTAAGCGAGCTTCTTTATCTTCATCCCAACTCTTTTTAGAGCCAGCAGTTTTTGCTTTGGTCTTACGGCTTCTCAATATGATCAAACCAAAACCTAAGATGATGACAGAAAAAGGACCGACCCAAAGAATAGATGTCGCGAGTGTCAGCGGCGGATTATAAGTCACAAAATTACCGTAACGAGCAATCATGTAATCAATAATCTCTTGCTCAGACTGCCCTTTCTTGGTCATTTCATATACTTTTTGACGAAGATCTTGTGCAAGCTCTGCATTCGAATCACCAATAGTATTGTTCTGACATTTAGGGCAACGCAGAGTATTACTTAAATCTTTAAATTGCTGCTCTTGATCCAGCGTATCGAACTCATACACTTCAATAGCTGCTGTTGCAGTTAAGGAAATTGCGAAAGTGGCAAGTAATGCAAACAAAGCACGTTTCATCATTTCGCTTCCTCCAACAACGCTTGATACATTGGCTTCAATGTTTCTGCCCAGTTTGTAGGATTTACATCCCCTACATGGCGGTAACGAACAATGCCATTTGCATCAATAAGAAAAGTCTCTGGCGCGCCATAAACTCCAAGGTCTAAACCAAGCATGCCATCGCCATCAAATAAGCTGATCAAGTATGGGTTACCCAACTCATTTAACCAGCCCACAGCCTTAGTGCGATCATCTTTATAGTTCATACCGATGATTTTCACGCCTTCCGCAGATAACTGATTTAAATATGAGTGCTCTGCGTAACATGTTGGGCACCAAGTAGCCCAAACGTTCAGTAGTAAAGGCTCACCTTTAAAGACAGCTTGGTCATACAACTTGCCTGGTTCTGCCAAGTCTTCCAATCGAAACTCGGGCACTTGTTTACCAATCAGGACAGATTCCAATTTTGTTGGATCATCCCCTGTTTGATTACGAACCAGTTGCGTAGCAAATATGGCGGCTAGCACCATAAATGCAACCAGTGGGATAAATAGAATCTTCTTGTTCATTTATGCCTCCTGCTCTACTGCTTCTTGCTTTTTCGATGGTTTACGAAAACGGTAACGACGGTCAGTGATTGCAATAATGCCACCTAGAGACATAATGATTGAACCAGCCCAGATCCAGCGTACAAATGGTTTGTAGTAAATACGCACAGCCCAAGATTTGTTGTCATCTAAACGCTCACCCATTGCAATATAAAGATCGCGTGTAACGCCTCTATCAATTGCAGCTTCAGTCATCATCGACTTAGCGGTTGTGTAAAAACGTTTTTCAGCATGCAATGTATTGATGTATTTACCTTCTTTGGTGATTTCAAAGTCAGCAATATAACCATCATAGTTAGGGCCATCTTTATCTCGTACACCAGAGAAGTAGAAGTTATATTCGTTCAGTTGGAAGTTTTCACCAGGAGCTAAACGTACATCTCTTTCGATACTGTAGTTTTGAACCATAGCAATACCAATAACAGCCACTGCTAAACCAAGGTGACCACACACCATAGCCCAATGACTACGTTGCAACTTAGTAACACCTTTCCAGAAAGTATGACGATGGGTTGCGCGCTCATGCAACTCAAAACCGTGCATGGAAATGATCCAAATAGCCATCACCCAACCAGTGAAAGCAGTACCATTGAAGCGCTCAGCTAGCACTGTGATCAGTAGACCACCGAGTGTCAGCGAAACAACACCTGAAATAAGCATAGGTTTAACAAGCTTAGATAAGTTGTCACGCTTCCAACGGATCAGAGGACCAATACCCAATAAGAACGAGAATGGAATCATCAGCCAAAAGAACAACATATCAAAGAATGGTGCGCCAATTGAAACTGAACCCAAACCAATTTGTTTATGGACCAATGGTAATAATGTTCCCACTAAGACAACGACCAGCGCTGCGATAAGTATGATGTTGTTACCTAATAAAGCGTTTTCTCTTGATACAAGATCAAAGTTACCACGCACTCGTACTGCCGCGCCTTTTACAGCAAACAATAAAAGTGAACCGCCAATAACAAATACTAGGAAGCCTAAGATAAACATACCGCGAGCTGGATCCGACGCAAAAGCGTGAACAGAAACTAAAATGCCCGAACGAACTAAGAACGTACCTAATAAACTTAATGAGAATGCAGAAAGAGCTAGTAACACTGTCCACGCTTTGAATGTACCGCGTTTTTCAGTCACCGCTAGTGAGTGCATTAGCGCAGTACCCGCTAACCAAGGCATAAATGATGCGTTTTCAACTGGATCCCAGAACCACCAACCACCCCAGCCAAGTTCATAGTAAGCCCACCATGAACCAAGAGAAATACCTAGCGTTAGGAACAACCATGCAGCGATTGTCCAAGGACGAGACCAACGTGCCCATGCTGTATCTAAACGACCGCTCATTAAAGAGGCAATAGCAAAAGAGAAAGCTACCGAGAAACCAACATAACCCATGTAAAGCATTGGTGGGTGAATGATTAGACCCGGATCTTGTAGAAGTGGGTTTAAATCACGACCATCAACAGGGAAGAATGGAAGAGTACGTAAGAATGGGTTAGAGGTAATAATGATGAACAGTAAAAACCCTACAGTTATCAGCCCCATAATTGCCAATACGCGCGCCACTGATTCTTGTGGCATTCCACGGCTAAAGGTGGCAACAGCAACCGTCCAGCCCGCTTGGATTAGAACCCAAAGCAGCAATGAACCTTCATGAGCTCCCCAAACCGCAGTAATCCGATAGTACCAAGGTAGTTGGCTATTAGAGTTACTTGCTACGTATTGAACAGTAAAGTCGTTGGTATAAAAGGCATAACATAAAATGACAAACGACACGGCTAGAAATAGGAACATCCCCCAAGACAGTGGTCTCGCGGTGTTCATTAGCATTGTGTTGTTTTTGGCTGCGCCATACAAAGGTAAAACGCTTAATAATAATGCCAAACCCAATGATAGGATCATGGCAAAATGGCCGACCTCAACGATCATTCATATGCTCCTTTTTTTTGGTCTTCCGAATATTGCAAAGGCTCATGGGTTTTCTTCATGGCTTCAGCAACTTCAGATGGCATATATTCTTCATCATGCTTTGCAAGTACTTCGAAAGCTTCGATGGTTGTTGCATCTTTTAATACACCTTGAGCGACAATACCTTGCCCTTCACGAAAAAGATCAGGGAGAATACCATCGTAAGTGATGGTAACTTTTGGACCAATATCTGCTAAATCAAAACTTACGCGTAAAGATTCTTGGTCACGTTTCACTGATCCGACAACAACCATCCCGCCAATACGTAGACGCTGCCCTACTTCAGGTTTCTTACCATCTTTACCATTTACAAGCTCAGTCGGTGTGTAGAACAAATCCATGTTCTGGTTAAGTGCATAGACCATTAAACCAATTGTCGCACTGATACCAAAAAAGATTGCTAGTACTATGCCTAACCTCTTTTTACGTCTCGGATTCATAGAGTGTTCTCCATATTTTTTGCTGCATCAATTCGCTCTTGGCGATCAATTTTTGCTTGTACTTCAGTGAGTAGCTGTTTTCCACGACGAATACTTACAATCATAAGAATAAACATCGATAAAAAGGTAATTCCAAACGCGCTCCAGACATACGAGGCATAGCCTCCCATTGCAAAGAAATCACTCAGAGATTCAAAATACATAATAATCTACCTTACTGTGCTTTTTCAGCGGCGAGTTTACGGACCCAAGGTCTATGGCTTTCTTTACTTATAATCTCGTTGCGGAAACGAATCATAGTCAGTGCACCAAAGAAGAAGGCAAAACCAAAGATATTAAGTAGTAATGGCCATAACATATCAGATGAAATTGAAGGCTGATCAAACTTGGTAATAGTTGCGCCTTGGTGAAGCGTATTCCACCATTCAACTGAGAAATGAATAATTGGTAGGTTAATCACACCAACGATCGCAAGGATGCCTGCCGCTTTGGCAGCTGTTTTTTGATCATCAAATGCGTGGTGTAAAGCAATCACACCAAGATATAAGAATAAAAGAATAAGTTCAGAAGTTAGCCGTGCATCCCATACCCACCATGCGCCCCACATTGGTTTACCCCAAACAGCACCTGTTAGTAATGCAATAAAGGTAAACACTGCACCGATAGGTGCCATCGCAAGAGCGGCCATATCAGAGAGGCGAACTTGCCAAACAAGTCCTATAAATGCTGCAATTGCCATAGACATATACACGCCCATAGACCAAATGGCAGAAGGAACATGGATATAAATGATTCTAAAGCTATCGCCTTGTTGATAGTCCGAAGGAGCAAATGCTAAGCCCCAAACAGTACCTACAGACAGGCACAATAACGCTAGAATTGAAAACCATGGCAAAAGTTTACCAGCGAGCTGGTATGAAGCCTCTGCTTTGGCGTAGGGATGTAGCCATTTCCACATTATATGTTCTCACTCTTACTTCATATTGCTCACAACAACTATTAGCTGTGATTATTATTATTTTGTATTTGCTTGTTTACCGGACTCTATGAGTCAAATAATTGTAATAAGTTCACTATCCAGAAATTAATTCACACTGACTCTCAGAGCTGCGCTGATCGCAAATGGAGTTAGAGTCATCGCCCCCATAAACATTGCCCCTAAAATGGCAAGCTGCCCATCATAAGCTACACCTAAAGCTGCAGCATCTATCGCTGATGTAGCAAAAATAAGTATAGGTATATAAAGAGGAAGTATTAACAGGCTTAATAACACCCCCCCTTTTTGCAAACCTACAGTTAAGGCAACGCCAATTGCACCAATAAAGCTTAATGCAGGTGTACCAACCAATAAAGTTAAGACAACGGCTAACCAGGTATCGAAGTCTAACGATAGGAGCACAGCCAGTAATGGACTAATTAAAATCAAGGGTAACCCAGTCAATAACCAGTGCGCTATGACTTTGGACAAGACGACCAACTGCAACGGGATGGGCATGAGCATCATTTGCTCAAGCGCTCCATCTTGGAAATCATCGCGAAATAGCCTCTCTAAAGACAATAAAGCTGACAATAAAGCTGCCACCCATACAATACCGGCAGCGATACGCGCCAGTAAGTTTGGCTCAGGACCAATACTTAAAGGGAATAAGGTAATGACAATAATAAAAAACCACAGAGGGTTAAAAATATCAGCTTGACGACGAAATGCGATAAGTAGCTCGCGTCGAATAATTGTAGTCATTGAAGAAACCATATTACTCACCCAGCTTAATTTTTCGAAGTTTAGGGCTATCTGCAAACATATCTTGGTGGGTTGTTAATAAAACAATACCACCGTTATCGGAATGTTTAGAAAAAAGTGATTCCAAAACTTTTACACCCTGTTTGTCGATTGCTGTAAGTGGCTCATCCAAAATCCAAAGCATTTGATTGCTTAGCCACAAACGTGCGAGAGCAACGCGTCGTTGCTGTCCTGCGGATAACTGTCCTGCTGGTACATCTTCTCTTCCAGCTAAACCCACTTGAGCCAATGCTCCATAGATATCATCTTTTGTTGCATTGACATTATGGATAGATTGGTAAAAACGTAAGTTTTCAAATGCACTTAGCTCACGCTTTACTCCAGTTTGATGCCCTAAAAACAATAGATTTTGATGATAAGAATCTCGATTAGACTGAATTGATTCACCTTCCCAATAAATTGAACCTTCATCTCGGTCACCTAAGCCCGCAATTATCCTGAGAAGTGTTGTTTTTCCCGTGCCATTCCTTCCTTCAACTTGAACAAGTTCACCCGATTTCAGTTGAAAAGAAAGTGATTCAAAAAGAACCCTTTCATCACGAATTGCAGTTAAGTTGGTGACTTCTAACATAGGTATTTTGGTCTAATCTGTAGGTAAATTGGATCTTATAATAAGTGGGCTATAGTAACACAGCACTCAAGGGACAAAATAGGACTAGGTCTTTACGAAACAACAATCTCGGTAAGAAACTGTAACTACACCATCACAATTTACATATTTTCTCTTATTTAAAGTAATTACTACTGATACATAGACTTATAAACATCGTTCTATAAATAGAGTGTAACAAAAACAAAAAAAGAAGCCGAAGCTTCTTAATTTTAGAGTTGTTATAGGTTCGAGAACACTAGCGTCGTTGCGATTTTCTTCTATCTTGGTGATGAGATCTTTCATGATTCGATGAAGGATCGCTGCGTAACGGTGGAACCTTTTCTTTTCCTGCTAGCTTGTTCTGTAATGACATCATCAATTCAGCTTCAGCTTTTGGTAATTCACATTCCTCAATAAGCTCATTGATACCAGCGCCAAGTTGTACCATCTTAGTCGCTCTTGTATAAAGCCGACCGTCAGTGTCTACATGTTCAAGCTCTACAATTCGTTCGCTAAGATGTTTAATAACATCTTCTTGCTCTGTCACTTTTTGACCTAAACCAATAACAACAGAACGAACTTCTAAAAGTTGTTTACTTGATTTTTGAAGTTCTTTCTCAAGATTACGAACGTGCAGTCGAGATTGATCTACTTGTTTCTGAATAACATTTTTCACACGGGTCAATAACCCGATAAGAAGTAAGCTAATCAACCCTGCTCCAATCAGTAATAAAGCAGGGCTTATTTGAAATGCATCAAACATTATAGGTGAGCCATCTCATCCCATTCGTCTTCGCTTAATAATTTGTTAAGGTCGACTAGAATAAGTAGTTTGCCGTCTCGGTTGCTCACACCTTGGATGAACTTAGCACTTTCATCAGTACCCACACTTGGCGTTGTATCGATTTCAGAAGAACGCAAGTACACCACTTCAGCTACGCTATCCACCAGAATACCAATAACTTGACGCTCAGATTCAATCACAATAATACGAGTATTATCAGTGATCTCACCTTGCATTAGACCAAATCGAGAGCGAGTATCAATAACTGTGACAACATTACCACGCAGGTTGATAATCCCTAGTACATAGTCAGGAGCGCCAGGTACAGGAGCAATTTCGCTATAACGTAATACTTCACGAACTTGCATTACATTGATGCCGTAAGTTTCCTCTTCTAGTTGAAAAGTTACCCACTGAAGCACTTCATCATTACCTTGATCTTTTCTTACTTCAACTTCGTTCATCTTTAATCCTCTTAATGTCGTGCCCGACTTATTTTTTTAATCTAATGCTTTTACATCAAGCCCTGCATTAAGCATAGCTATTAATGCTTCAACGTGAATCAAAGCACACATTTTTTCCTTCACCATACCAGCGAGCCATGGTCGTTTACCTGCCATTTCTCGCCAGCGTACTTTGTCTGCATTCAGTAGTTCGGTACCTTTGAGCTCAGTACTTGCTAAGCCCCATAAGCTTTCACCAAGCATAACGATGTATTGGTACTTTTCTTTGTACTCATCATCCGTTAATTTTTCTGGCATTACCCATTTTGCAGTATCAACTACATCAAGCTGATTATCTTTATTGGTCTGAAGACCAAGATACCACTTAGGTCTACCAATCAAATGACTCACATCACCAAGTTGATGAATACCACCTAATTCATCTAGTGGGACCGCAAAAGTGACACCATTTACATCAAAATAGAGCACTTGAAAATCTTCACTTCGTATTGTGCTTTTCCAAGTATCTAAATCACTGCCACCACTTTCAGTCTGTAATTCAGTTTCAGGTAGGCTTGGTGCTTCAATTTCTTTTTCTTCAATAACCGTAGTATCTTCAGCTATTGATGCTGCCGCAGATAGAGCTTGTTTAGCCCATAACGCTTCATCCGATATTCTTTCTTCAATTTCTGGTTCTGGTTCTGGTTCTGGTATATCCCAGCCTTGAATTTCTTCTTCAACAATCGCAGTATCATTAACAGGAATAGATTCTGGAACTGCTTCTTCCGCCTGCAAAGCTATCTGCTGAGTATTTCTATCCATGACTTCATCGAGGTTTAATTCTTCCACGATGTTAGTCGATTCCAATTGACTTAGAAGCTTTTGGACATCTTCTAAGTTTGGAACTTCAAATTCTTGAGCCCTAAGTTCAGCATACGTTGAAAACGTTTTAGGCTGAGGTTGTGGCTCTGGCTCTGGCTCTGGCTCTGGCTCTGGCTCTGGCTCTGGCTCTGCAGATGATAAATCACTCGCCTGATTAATCAGCGGATTTTCTTCATCAAATTCAGGCGTTTCATCTAATAGCGCAGTAAAGTAATCATCTAGAGCTTGTTCGCCAGATAAACTGTTAGTGATGCTCATTTATCGCCAACCTCTCAAGGTAAATAAGCAATTGTTTATACGCAAAAACACCACGGCTACCGGATGCAAAATGAGAAGCGGGGAGCCTTTTCAAACTTGCATCTCTAAATTTCGTATCTATTGGTACAGCTGATGTCCAAACTTGGTCTGGATATTCTTGCTTTAACTGAGTCAGTGTTTGTAAAGAAGCCTTCGTTCGCTTGTCATACATAGTCGGCACAATAGTTACCTGAAAAGGTGACTTTCGAGATTTCTGCATAATGGTAAGCGTTCTGATCATTCGCTCTAAGCCTTTTAATGCTAAGAATTCTGTTTGAACAGGGATCAAAATTCTGTCACTGGCTGCCAAAGCATTAACCATCATCACACCCAAAACCGGCGGACAGTCAATTAACACATAATCATATTCACCTTGCAGTGCTGTGATTGCTCTTTTTAGAATCAACCCCATACCGCTACGATTCCCCATGACACGATCAAGTGTGGCAAGTGACATATGCGCAGGAATAATATCGATCCCTTCAACTTCTGTTTTTAAAGTAAGTGGTTTAACACTTTGCTTCGAAAATTCACGAAGTTGAAAAAGATCAAATAAACTGGCTTCAACCGTATCTGAATCATAACCCAGATACGTGGTTAGTGATGCATGAGGGTCGGTATCCACAAGTAACACTCGGTGCCCTTTTTGACTAAGTAAGCCAGCTAAAGTAACCGTTGTTGTGGTTTTTCCAACACCACCTTTTTGGTTTGCAACACTCCAAACTATCATGTGCTATACCTACGATAATCCAACTTCGACAAGCATTCTTTCAGCAATTCGCTCTAATGGTAGATCTTCTGTTGAGATCCCCGCTTTCGCGACAGCTTGAGGCATACCGTAAACAACACAGCTTTCTTCATCTTGTGCCCAGATTGTTGCACCTGCCGATTTAAGCATGCGAGCACCTTCTCTGCCGTCTGCACCCATGCCTGTAAGCACCATAGATAAGACCTTATCACCGTATATTTTCGCTGCAGAACCAAATGTCACATCAACACAAGGTTTATAGTTCATTCGCTCCCCACCATCTAGAATGCGAAGACGTGAAGAACCAGCTCTGCCATCAATCATCATTTGTTTGCCGCCTGGAGCTAAATAGGCAACACCAGGCTTTAACACATCACCATCTTGCGCTTCTTTCACTTCGATTTTGCATAAAGTGTTCAAACGGCTAGCAAAAGCGGCAGTAAAGGTAGCCGGCATATGCTGAATTAGCACAATGGGATGAGGGTAATTAGCAGGTAAACGAGTCAGAATTTTTTGTAACGCAACAGGACCGCCAGTTGATGTCCCAATTGCAGTTAATTGATACTTTTTACCTGATGCTCGATATTTAGCTTTAACCACTGATGCTGGTTTTGCCGTTGTCGCTGTTTGGCGAACAGGCGCTGATGCAGTAGGAGCTGGACGAATTGGAGCTCGGCGCATCAATCCACGTTTAGAAGCGATTTCTAGAACTCGCTGCTGAAGTAAAACAACCGCATCGTCCCTATTTCGGGCAATATCTTCAAACTTCTTAGGTAAGAAATCTAGAGCACCCGCGTCTAATGCATCTAACGTTGCTTTAGCACCGTCGTGAGTCAGTGAAGAAAACATCAAAATCGGAGTTGGGCAAGCAGCCATAATTTCACGGACAGCAGTTATGCCATCCATAACAGGCATCTCAATATCCATAGTAATCACATCAGGTTTGAGCTGCTTTGCTTTTTCTACTGCTTCTTTACCATTTACTGCAACATCTAGAACTTCTAGGCGAGCCTCTGAATTAATGATCTCACTTACGCGACGGCGAAAAAAGCTCGAATCATCAACGACTAATACTTTAATCGCCATAGTCTATCCTTAATTAAATTCTTGAAGCAGCTGCATACTGCTTTAGTAGATCAGGCACGTCTAAAATCAATGCAATGTGCCCATCACTTGTAATTGTCGCACCTGCCATACCTGGCGTTCCTTGCAACAAGTTATCTAAAGGTTTGATAACCACTTCTTCTTGTCCAATCAAGGTATCAACCACAAAACCTACACGTTGACTGCCAAGTTGCACAATAACAACATGCCCATGTCCCTTACGTAGTTCAATAGTGCCAGCTTGCGGCGCTAACCAATTCTGTAGATAAAATAGTGGGATTGACTTGTCTCTAACAATAATAGTCAATTGCCCATCAACCACATTGGTGCGGCTTAAATCTAGATGGAAAATTTCATTTACAGATGCAAGTGGTAGTGCAAATGGGTGACCCGCAACACCAACCATTAACGTAGGTAAAATTGCTAACGTTAGAGGTACTTTGATTGTAATCTTGGTCCCTTTACCCAGCTCTGAATCGATATCAATAGAGCCATTTAGAGTATTGATTGCTGTTTTAACAACATCCATACCAACACCACGACCTGAGATATCTGAAATCTTTTCTTTACTAGAGAAGCCTGGAGCAAAAATTAAGTTGAAGCACTCTTTGTTTGATAAACGCGAAGCCGCGTCTTCATCCATAATCCCTCGTTTGACCGCAATCCCACGTAATACATCTGGGTCCATACCACCACCATCGTCAACGATAGCCAGTTCAATATGGTCACCCTCTTGAGAAGCTGAAAGGATTACTTTACCAGTACGAGACTTACCAACAGACAAACGGTCTTCTGGCATTTCAATTCCGTGGTCAACCGAGTTACGAACCAAGTGAATAAGTGGATCGGCAAGAGCTTCTACTAAGTTCTTATCTAAATCAGTTTCCTCTCCACGCATTTCAAGAACGATGTCTTTTTTCAAGCTACGTGCTAGATCACGTACAACGCGAGGGAATCGACCAAATACTTTCTTGATTGGTTGCATACGCGTTTTCATTACCGCGCCTTGCAAATCAGCTGTTACTACATCTAGGTTAGAAACGGCTTTCGCCATTTCTTCATCATTACTATTTAGCCCTAAGCTCACTAGACGATTTCGTACTAGAACAAGCTCACCGACCATATTCATAATGGTATCAAGTGTTGAGGTGTCAACACGAACGGTAGCATCCGCTTGAGGCTTCTTAGTTGCCGGAGCCTTCGCTTCTTGTTTTGCTGGGGCTTTCGCTACTGGTTCAGCTTTAGCTGCCGGTTTAGGGACAGGTGCTGGCGCAGGAGGCGGTGTTGGTATAGAAGCTGCTGGTGCAGAAGGAGCAGGTGCGGCTGCCGGTTTGGTTGCAGCATCCAATTCTTCAACAGATGGGCCATTACCCGAACCGTGTAATTGGTCAAGTAAGCTTTCAAATTCAGCATCCGTCATTAGATCGTCACCAGCAAATGCAGAAGTAGCTGGCGGCGGTGTAACTGGCGGTGGCGGAGGTGGCGGTGTGACATCATTAGACGTCGGGCTATTGCCGGTGCCATGCAACTCATCAAGCAACTTTTCAAACTCATCGTCTGTAATATCACCTGAATCAGACATCGCTGATACTGGAGCAGGTGCAACAGGGGCTGAATCAGCTGCTGCGGCATTTGGAGCGCCACCTTTACCATGAAGTTCGTCTAGTAATTTCTCAAACTCATCTTCAGAGATTTCATCAACTGAAGATGCGCTAATATCTGTTGCTTGTACAACAGGCTGAACTGGCTCAGGAGCTGAAACTGGGATTTCAGGAATTTCAACAGGCGCGTCAGCAGATTCTGGTTTGCATAAGCGATGAAGCTCATCAAGTAACTCTTGAGTAGCAGGAACCAAAGGCTCTCTATCTTGCACAGCTTGAAATTGAACGTTAATAGTATCAAGTGCCTGAAGCATCGTATCCATTAAACCAGCGGTTACACTGCGTTGACCATTTCGCAAAATGTCGAAGATGTTCTCAGCACCGTGACAAGTATCAACCAGCTCCGTCAATGCTAAGAACCCAGCGCCACCTTTCACCGTGTGGAAACCACGGAAAATTGCGTTTAATAAATCTTTATCATCAGGGTTATTTTCTAATTCTACTAACTGTTCTGATAGTAATTCTAGAATCTCTCCAGCTTCGACTAAAAAGTCCTGAAGAATGTCTTCATCTAATTCGTAGCTCATACGTTACCTTTAAAATCCGAGACTGGATAACAAATCATCGACTTCATCTTGCGATGCAACCGCATCTTCACGTTCTTCAGGGTTTAGAATTGGCCCCTCAGCTTCGATGGATGCTTTTTTCTCTGCATCGGTATTCTGTTCTGATTGATTTGCCCCAAAGACAGTAAGGATCTCAACTAAGCGACCTTCGACTTCATTCACTAAGGTAATCACTTTAGTAATGATCTGCCCTGTTAAATCTTGGAAGTCTTGTGCCATTAAGATTTCGGTTAATTGCCCACGTAGTTCGGTACTATCACCTTCTACTTGAACCAACAACCCATCAATGCGGTGACATAGAGCTTTGAATTTCGCAAGCTCAATTCGACCGTGCATCAGTTCATTCCATTGCGGCCTAACTTGGAGTAAGCACTCATGAAGGTTGTCTGCAATTGGCATACAACGATCGACAGCATCCATCGTTTTGTTGGCAGCAATCTCTGTCTTATCTATGACGTATTGAAGGCGATCCCTTGCGTCAGGGATTTCGTCATTCGCGATAACACTCATGCGATCGTCAAAGTTAAATTGAGTTAATGAGTCATGTAGATCACGAGTAAGCGTACCAATCTCTTGAAGCATTGGATTATCTTGAAGGGTCGTATTATCACTATCTTCATAAATGCTTTTAACAAGAGAGTCAGCTTCTTGCTGCTCGTGATTTTCAAGCAACTGCACCAGTTTTTTTGCTTGTTCTAATGAAATCATCCTGATCAGGCCTTTCTCCGCATGTTTCTTACGCTTCTTAAATAAGCCCACATAAATGGCTGTTTGCAATTAATTAGGAAGCGCCTTGAAAACAAGTATTCCGTGCTTATAAACGCTCGAAAATCTTGTCTAGTTTTTCTTTTAGAGTTGCAGCTGTAAATGGTTTAACAATGTAACCATTTACGCCAGCTTGTGCTGCTTCAATAATTTGCTCACGTTTTGCTTCAGCAGTGATCATCAGAACAGGCAAGTGCTTAAGTTCAGCATCAGCACGAACGTGCTTCAATAGGTCGATTCCTTGCATTCCTGGCATATTCCAGTCAGTTACTACGAAATCGAACTCACCTTTTTTAAGCATTGGTAGCGCAGTTAAACCATCATCCGCTTCTTGAGTGTTATTAAAGCCCAAGTCACGTAATAAGTTTTTAACAATACGGCGCATCGTTGAAAAGTCATCAACAATGAGAATTTTCATGTTTTTGTTCAAAATTGCCTCCACTGAGTAGAACCAGTGTTGTTAGTCGTTCTGAGTCCATGCACTTAGTTTAGTGCGTAGACGCTGCATAGATTGGCTTAATATTTGGCTGACACGAGATTCGCTGACACCTAATACTTCCCCAATCTCCTTCAAGTTTAATTCTTCATCATAGTAGAGCGAAAGTACTAAACCTTCACGCTCTGGAAGTTGTTTTATCGAATCAATTAATGCTTGGCGGAATGACTCATCGGCAACACCTTGAAAAGGAGTATTATCATGTGAGTCATCATTAGGAGATATCGCGTCGTCCGACACCCCTAAATCTTCTATTCCAACCAATCTTGAACAATTGATGTCAGTAAGTGCACTGTGGTATTGCTCAAGTGAAAGTCCCATATGCTTAGCCACTTCGGCGTCACTAGGGTCACGGTTGAGTACACTTTCAAGCTCTGAGATCGCGCTGCTAATTTCGCGATTATTTTTATGTACGGATCTCGGAACCCAATCTCCACGGCGGATGTCATCAAGCATCGCACCACGAATTCTTATACCGGCGTAAGTTTCAAAACTCGCGCCCTTTGAGCCATCATAATTTTGTTGAGCTTCAATCAAGCCTATCATTCCAGCTTGAATTAAATCATCAACTAATACGTTAGGCGGTAATCGCCCTAATAAATGATGAGCGATACGTTTAACCAACACAGAGTACTTCTCAAAAAAAGCCTGCTGGCTATTGAGGTTTGCATGCTGATCATAAGTAAGCGCTTTATTCACCAAACGGTTCCTCTAAGAATTCATTACGATTTAGCAATCTTTCTACAAAAAACTCCAAATGACCACTAGGTGTTTTTGGAATTGGCCAAGTTAAGGCTTTATTGGCTAAAGAGCTAATTGCCAAAGCAGCTGGCGAACGAGGGAACGCATCCACTACGATCTTTTGTCTCTTAACTGCTTGTCGTACTTTATCATCTAAAGGAATACATGCTACGAGTTCGAGGCTCACATTCAAGAAGCGCTCTGTGACCAAGGTCAACTTTGCAAATAATTCTCGACCCTCGCGGTAGCTTCTGACCATATTTGCAACAACTTTGAAGCGCTGCACCTGATGTTCTCGGCTTAATAGCTTAATTAAAGCATAGGCATCAGTAATAGATGTAGGTTCATCACAAACAACAATAACAACATCTTGAGCGGCTCTTGAAAAGCTCACTACCATATCAGATATACCAGCAGCCGTATCAATTAATAAGATGTCCATTTCATCTTCTAATGAACCAAATGCACGAATAAGACCAACGTGTTGAGCGTGAGAAAGTTCAGTCATACTCTGTGCGCCAGAAGTCGCAGGTATGATTCGAATACCATGAGGACCTTCAACAATTGCGTCTTTTAGCTCACATTCACCAGCCAGTACATGCCCTAAGTTACGTTTGGAACGAATACCTAGCATGACATCTACATTCGCTAATCCTAAATCAGCATCCAAAACCATAACCTTTTTACCTTGACGAGCCATACAAATGGCAAGCCCTAAGGTTACATTCGATTTACCGACACCGCCTTTACCACCTGTAACCGCAATTACTTTAGTAAGTGAAGGCTTTGTTAAGCGACGGAGGCCGCTAGCTTGATCATGTATCATATTTTGAGTCATATTTGTCCGCCGCCTAGAGTCCTTCGGAATCACTGTTCCAGTAATGAGGTTCATTCTCTGTTGATTTTTCAAGCAAGTCGTTAGCCTTAGCAATCATGTACTTTGGCTGTGCTATCACAATATCTTCAGGAACTCGTTGGCCATTTGCTATGTAAGCAACTGGTAATGCATTTTGAATTACTACACTGATGAATTCACCCAAACTCAATGATTCATCAAGTTTAGTCATAATGCATCCCGAAAGAGGAATGCGTCTAAAATGTTCAATTGTCTCTTGCAATACTTTGCGTTGGGCTGTAGCAGGGAGAACTAGGTAACTATGAATCACAGATCCACTCTCTTGCATTAGCGTATCTAACTGTTCCGATAAACGAACATCTCGCTGCCCCATACCTGCTGTATCGACTAAAATCAGTCGTCGATTACGTAGCTGATATATTACATCGGCTAACTCACTGGAATCTTTAGCAACTCTTACAGGACAACCCATAATTCTGCCATAAATTGATAATTGTTCATGAGCACCGATACGGTAAGTATCTGTTGTAACCAACGCGACGTTGTCTGAGCCATACTCCATAGCTGCACGCGCAGCTAATTTTGCAACTGTCGTCGTTTTACCTACTCCAGTAGGTCCAAGCAAGGCAACAATGCCACCTCGCTTCAAAATATCTTTTTGAGTAACCGTTATTTGGTCTGCAACTAGTGAAAGCAAAGCCTTCCACGCTCGGGCCGGTTTTGTATCTTCGGGAATATAGCAGGCCATTTGGTCTGCAAGCTCAGAAGACACACCCATGCGTTCTAATCGTTTGATCAACATTGCTCTTAAAGGTTCACGGCGTTCGACTTCTTGCCACATCAGTCCGGAAACTTGATGCTCTAATAAACGGCGAATAGACGTCATTTCTTCTCGCATCGTTTCCATCTCGGTATCAGAGCTTTTTTGTGGGCTTGATTCACGACCTCGGTCGTAACGAGTAGGATCAAGTCGTGGAGCGGGACGCTCAACACGACGATCTTCAGAGATAAGCTTTGCCAACCCTGATTCATGACCGAAAGCGCCGTCAACATTGTGCGAACTCTTAGCCTGTCGATTTAGAAGAGCTGAAAGTGAATCTTCATTCTCCGCTTTATGCTCTTGTGTTTCATCCGCCCCGTTACTGTATTGCTTTAGCATATTGGCAAATCGTTTTGTCATCGAACGACCTGCTTCTGAGTTCGCATTCAAGCTCACTCTGTCATCTTCTAATGAACGACGTGCAGCAGTAGCTGCGGATGAAGACATTTGTGTGTATTGAGCTTGCTGCTTCTGAGGCTGAGTTAAACGTGGGTTTGAGGAGGAATTACCCGCTTCACCATCAATAGCCGCTACTATTTCAACCCCACCAGCGACTTTTTTGTTTGACATGATCACAGCTTCCGAGCCAAGTTCTTCTTTAACTTGGAGGAGCGCCGTTCTCATATCTTTGGCAAAAAACCGTTTAATTTTCAATTCAATAATCCGTATTGTTTAGGGGATCTAATTACCGACAGCTTGCACTATTCGTATCTGTTTTTCGTCTGGTATTTCTTGATAAGAAAGTACCCTTAAGCTAGGGATCGTATTCTTAACAAATTTGGCGAGTGTAGAGCGTAATACCCCAGAAGTAAGTAGCACCGCTGGTTCGCCTTTCAATTCTTGTTCTTGTGTTGCTTGGCTAAGTGATGTTTGCAACCTTTCAGCAAGACCCGGCTCTATACCAGCCGATTCACCACCCGACGCCTGCATGGTTTGATGCAAGATTTGTTCCAACTCAGGTATTAGAGTAATTACTGGCAATTCTGGCTCTATACCATTGATTTCTTGAACAATTAATCGTTTCAAAGAAATTCTCACAGCAGCTGTAAGTATGTCAGGTTCTTGACTCTTGCTTGAATACTCTGACAACGTCTGCACAATCGTTCTTATATCTCTTATAGGTATAGCTTCATTTAACAAGTTTTGTAGGACCTTAACCACAACTCCTAACTGCAATTGGTCAGGAACAAAGCCTTCTACAAGCTTAGGTGTCGAGCGACTCAGCATTTCGAGTAAGTTCTGAACTTCTTCATGTCCAATCAACTGAGAAGCATTATTCGTCAATAATTGACTTAGATGTGTAGCTAGAACTGTTGAGGAATCTACAACCGTATAACCAAGAGCTTGTGCATGCTCTCGTTGCTCTTCACGAATCCAAACAGCTTCCAGACCAAAAGCGGGGTCAATCGTCGGTTCACCGTCAATCATGCCATAGACTTGACCTGGGTTAATTGCGAGTTCTTGATCCGGTCTGATCTCTGCTTCCCCAACGGCTACGCCCATCAAAGTAATTCGGTAACTGTTTGGCGTTAATTCCAGATTGTCTCGTATATGTACGGCAGGGATTAGGAAGCCAAAATCTTGCGAGAGTTTTTTTCTAACCCCTTTAACTCGTTCCAACAATTCACCACCTTGGTCTCGATCAACAAGTGGAATCAGTCTATAACCGACCTCAAGCCCTATGATATCGACAGGTTGAACGTCGTCCCAAGAGAGTTCTTTCTGGGAGGCTGCTTCACCACCTCCTTCAACCGCTGCGGGTAAACTCGGCTCTTTTTCTGCTTTTTTCTGTTTTCTATCTATCATGTAAGCACAACCACCCGCGATCGCAGCAAGGCTTAAGAATGAAAAATGTGGCATTCCAGGTACAATACCCATCACACCTAAGATAGCAGCGGTGATCATTAAAGCTTTAGGGTTATCAAACAGTTGGAAAACTAACTGCTGCCCCATATCTTCATCGGTATTCTGACGAGTTACCATCATCGCAGCAGCGATAGAAAGAAGTAGCGATGGAATTTGAGCAACAAGGCCGTCACCAATAGTCAGCAAAGTATAGATTTCGATTGCTTCTCTAAAACCTAAATCAAACTGAACCATACCGATACTCAACCCACCAATGATGTTGATGAATAGAATCAAGATACCGGCAATCGCATCACCTTTTACAAATTTTGATGCACCATCCATTGAGCCGTAGAAGTCAGCCTCTTTGGTTACTTCAAAACGACGAGTACGCGCTTGTTCTTGGTCGATAAGCCCAGCATTTAAATCGGCATCAATCGCCATTTGTTTACCAGGTAACGCATCTAGCGTGAAACGAGCACTTACTTCTGAGATACGACCAGCACCTTTGGTTACAACCATAAAGTTAATAATCATTAAGATTAAAAACACGACTAAACCAACTGCGTAGTTACCACCGATAACCACATTACCGAAGGCTTCGATAACGTTACCTGCAGCGTCGCCCCCTTCATGACCATGGAGCAATACCACACGTGTAGAAGCAACGTTTAACGCTAGCCTTAACAGAGTTGCAATTAAAAGTACGGTAGGGAAAGCGGCAAAATCTAATGGTCTACGGGTATAAACCGTCACTAAAAGCACAACCATTGAAAGAGCAATATTGAAGGTAAAAAACATATCCAACAGAAAAGCTGGGATAGGTAATACAACCATCGCGAGTGTTGAAAGCACCATAACAGGCGCGCCAATTGCTGGCATCGCTCGGTTAGGGATGTTGGGAAGCTTATTCGCAAACGGTAAAGAAAACTTCATAAGTTATAGCTACGTCTCGGTTAATTCGGTTAAGAGCACATTTGAGATGTCTTGCTCATGTGTGAGGCTGAAAAGAAGTGCTCATAGGTATAGCAATCTCTATACCACTGTTTTCGTCAATTTAACGGCGCTGAGTTTATATTAAAAAACGAAACGAATGAATTAAGTATTTCATTCCTATCCAATATAGCTATTAATGACAAAGCAATTAGTGACGTAAATCAGGAGGTATAGGCAAGTTAGTATCTTGTAATTTAGGGCGCTGACCACCTTTCTTTCTGTATTGTTTTAGTTGGAAAACATAGGCCAGTATTTGTGCCACTGCCGTGAACAATCCATCTGGAATTTCTTGTTCCAGCTCTGTCGTATGATACAGAGCTCGGGCTAAAGGAGGTGCCGGGACAATATATATATCATGCTCTCTAGCGACTTCTCTTATCTTCATCGCCATATGGTCAACACCTTTGGCAACAACAACTGGTGCTCGGTCTTTATCTTGCTTATAACGAAGCGCGACAGAAAAGTGCTCTGGGTTAGTGACGATCACATCAGCTTCAGGCACATCTGCCATCATTCGTCTTTGAGCCGCTTCACGCTGGAGCATACGAATACGCCCTTTTACTTCCGGCTTACCTTCCGTATCTTTGAATTCATCTTTCACTTCTTGCTTTGTCATTTTCAATTGATCGGCATGCTGCCAAATTTGAAATGGAATATCGATAGCGACCACTATCAATAAAGAGCAACTAATCAATAAAATGAAATTAAGTAAGATATCCAGAGCATGGATAATATTCTGCGGATAAACATCCAAACTCAATTGCATCAGATCAGCCTGAGAGGCTTGAATAAGATAAATCGCAACACCAGATACAAGCGCCACTTTTAATATGGATTTTAAGAGCTCAACCCAACTTTGCAGACCAAACATACGTTTAATGCCACTGAGTGGATTCAACTTAGATGCTTTCGGCATAGCGGCTTGCATTGAAAAGTTAATACCACCTACGCCAGCTGCACCAATGACAGCAGCAACAAAGAGTGTCATTAGAATAAGGAAAAGTGGGAAAAGTAGATTAACCATCGCCCCACCTGCAATTTCTAGCAATTTTGTGACATCAAAAATCTCTTCTCGACTCAGCGAAAACAAACGCCCCATCATTTCTAATAGCGCTTTTGCCATGGATTCGCCAAACCACATCAATGCAATTGCACCAACGATAAGTACTGAAGCTGACGCTAATTCTTTTGACCTTGCAACCTGCCCTTTCTCTTTTGCCTGTTGCAAGCGTTTGGGCGTGGCGTCTTCTGTGCGTTCTTGACCGTCTGACTCTGCCAATTCAGCCTCCTAACAATTCAACCGGATCAAGCGACAAATTTGTTGCTCACCCTGCATCCAGAATAGCTCATAGTGACTATATAAGCCGCCTAAAATATACCAGCACAGTAATAAACCTACTAACAATGCAAATGAAAAGCCTAACGCAAAAATATTTAGCTGAGGCGCGGCACGAGTCATAACACCAAACGATAAGTTAATGGTCAGTAGAGCAATAATGCCAGAAAGAGACATAGCCAAAGCCGTTTTGAACATAATGCCAAGCCAGCCAGCCAGCTCACGAAAATCAACCGCAGTCAAAGAACCACTACCAATTGGTAGAGTTGTAAAGCTGAAAATAACCAGCTGCAGCATTTTCAAATGACCGTCAGTAGCCAAGAAAAACATCGTCGCGAGGAACATGAATAATTGACCTAAAACGGGCGTATTTTGCCCGTTTGCTGGGTCAACCATAGAGGCAAAACCCAAACTTGATTGCATACCAAGAATTTGACCAAGCATAACAAAAGTTTGAATCATGAACTGGGTAACAAAGCCCATAGCCACACCAATGACTACTTGCTCAAAGAGCGTTAAAAAGCCTTTAAACGAAAGTAATTCAATTTCTTGAGGTACAGCAGGAATCGCAGGCATCACAGCAAAGGTTATGGCTAAACCTAAATAAAGTCGGATTCTTGGGGAAACAAAACGAGCTCCTGTCACCGTCATAACCATCAGCATTGCTGAGATGCGAGTATAAGGCCAAAAGTAATTTGCCAGCCAGTCGAGAACAACCGTAGTTGGGTATTCCATTCGCTAGTACAGAACCTGAGGTAAGCGTTCGATAAGTTCGAAGAAAAACTCCATCATCATTTGCGTCATCCAATGGGCAAACATCATGAGGGCAAGCAAAGTCACGATTAAACGAGGTAAGAAGCTTAATGTTTGTTCATTGATTGACGTTGCAGCTTGGAAGATTGCAACGATCAAACCAATCAATAAGCTTGGAATAATGATTGCGCACACCATGACAAGAACCATCCATAGTGCGTCTTGAAAGAGGTCGACAAATATCTCTGGATTCATAAATACTCCAGCTACAAGGCGAAGCTACCGGCGAGCGTGGATAATATGAGGTTCCAACCGTCCACCAGCACGAATAGCATTAATTTAAATGGCAAGGATACAATCATAGGGGAAAGCATCATCATACCCATAGCCATCAACACTGAGGCCACCACCAAGTCGATAATCAAAAACGGCAAGAACAGCATAAAGCCTATTTGAAATGCGGTTTTAAGTTCGGAAGTAATGAATGCCGGAATGAGCACCGCCATTGATACATCTTCTGGGTTCGTAACTTCAGCACCAGATATTTGCACAAAGGTTTCCAAGTCTTTTATTCGGGTTTGCTTCAACATGAAGGCTTTGATCGGCTCTTGAGCCACGTCAAATGCTTGCCTTGCTGAGATTTGTTCATTCAAATAGGGCTGAACAGCTTGCTCATTTACCTGATTAATCACAGGTGACATGATGAAAAAGGTTAAGAATATGGCGATGCCAATAATAACTTGGTTTGAAGGCGTTTGTTGCAAACCCATTGCCTGACGCAAAATCGACATCACAACAACAATACGAGTGAAAGATGTCATCAAAATAACCATGGCAGGCAAAAAGCCGAGCATCGTCATTAACGCCAGTATTTGCAGGTTTATGGAGTAATCTTCGCCACCTTGCGCATTCGTCGTCATTGTGAATGCAGGAATACCCGCGCCATTACCACTAATACTGGATGTTGATAAGGTTTGAGAATTAGCTTGAGTCTGGTTAAGAGCATTGACGGTTATCGAACTTGCTCCCGCTGTATTCGCTGGGATTGGAGTCTCTAACTCAGATTGAGCAAAAGCCGATGCCGAAAATAAAATCGACATCCACAATGAAAATTGCAGAATCAGTGCTTTGGCACGGTTACTTTTTAGCATCTTTCTTTAATAGCTGGGAAAGCTGGCTTGAAAACGCGCTTTTTTCCAGCATCTCCTGTGTGAGAGGTTTATCAAGCTTAGAAATCAATTGAATTGAATGAGCTGTAATGCCGACAAGAAATTGCTCTTCTCCTGCCTGAACAATCGCAATGCGCTCTTTAGTTCCAACAGCAATTTGTCTAACAATAGACAAACCTTGCTGATTCGTCATTGTCGGGACTTGCATACGTTTAAGTAACCAAGCAAGAAACAATATGAAGACAATAACGAAAAGTAGCGACCCAAATGTGGTCGCTAAGTCTAAAGAGTCAGCACTGGCAGCAAAAGTAGCTGGAGAGATTGATACCATCAAACTGCCAATAAGCACACGAAGACTCATGTGCTTAAAACGAGGCTGAATGCTCATTAACGCAGTTTCTTAATGCGTTCAGTCTGGCTAATTACATCCGTTAAACGGATACCAAACTTATCATTGACGACAACGACTTCGCCATGGGCAATCAAAGTACCATTAACCATTACATCCAATGACTCACCTGCAATACGGTCCAATTCAACAACAGAACCTTGGTTCAATTGAAGAAGATTACGAATGCTGATTTGAGAGCGTCCAACTTCCATCGAGATGGTGACTGGAATATCCATAATGGTATCCAGTTTACGACGTTCATCTTCAGAAATTGGGGTCGAAGAATCTGTTAGTTCATCAAGGGGCGCTGCTAGTACATCATCCACATCAATTGAAGGTGCTGCTGGGTCTTCACCAAGTGCGGCGGCCCATTCGTCTGCTAGCTTTTGGTCTTCACTAGGTTCCATTACAAATTCCTATTTAATCTTGCTTTATTCTTCAGTTTCTTCATCGCCATCAAGGTCAGACATTATATCTTTGCCAAGGAATGCGAGATCTGTTTTCACTACATGCGGTCTTTGAATTTTTTCAGAAACTTGAACCGCTAATTTTTCACCTGAACGCCCCATTTTTACACGGTAAGTCGGCAGTTCCTCAACAAACATGGTGGCATGTTCCGGCATGTCAATTGGAATAACATCCCCAGGGATCAACTCCATTAAATCTCTTAATGAAATATCACGTTCAAGTAAATTCACTCGAAAATTAACCGGAACATCCATGATTTCATCGCGAAGTGCACTACTCCAACGCACATCAGTTTCCATTTTGTCCGACTGGACACCAGCATCCAGAAGTTCACGAATAGGTTCAACCATGGAGTAAGGCATCACAACGTGAAAGTCGCCTCCACCACCGTCTACTTCGATATGGAATGAGCTAACTACAATCACTTCCGTAGGGCTAACAATGTTCGCCATGCTTGGGTTAACTTCTGAATCTAAGTATTCAAATTCAACCCCCATTACTGGAGACCATGCTTCTTTGTAATCTTCAAATACGATTTTCAGTAAAAGCTGGATAATACGTCTTTCTGTCGGCGTGAATTCACGCCCTTCGATTTTTGCGTGAAATCGCCCATCACCACCGAAGAAGTTCTCAACCAAGATGAAAACTAAACGAGCCTCCATGGTGATCAAAGCGGTACCTTTCAAAGGTCTAAAGCGCACCATATTTAAACTAGTGGGTACATATAATGTATTTTGATATTCACCAAACTTCATCATTTGTACGCCATTGATCGAAACCTCGGCTGTTTTACGCAACATATTAAATAAGCTGATTCGCATGTGTCGTGCAAAACGTTCATTAATAAGTTCAAGCGTAGGCATTCGACCACGAACAATGCGGTCTTGAGAAGAGAAGTCGAAGTTAACGGCATTTTCGTCTTCGGGTTCTAATATATCATCAACTTCATCAACGTCATCGACACCATGTAAGAGTGCATCAATTTCGTCTTGGCTTAATAAATCGGTCACGAGTTACCTATTGAATAACAAAATCAGTGAATAACACTTTTTCTATAACAGGCTTGCCTACCGCTTGGGTTAAGCTTGCTTTAATATCTTCAGTTGCTTTATCACGCAGCTCTATGCGACCTGTTGGCGAACGAAGTTGGTCAACCGTGGCAGAGGCAAATGTAGCAAGCAACGTACTTTCTACTAGTGGAGAGTGGTATTTAGCCATTTCTTCATTTTCACTACCGCGCACCATAAGCTGAGCTTTGATCTGAACTAAGCGATCTTTAGAATCTCCAGATACATTAAATAAAAATGGCTGAGGAATATTTACGTAAGCGACAGGTTCTGTTGCAGCAACGACAACTTCTTCTGTTGCATTTTCTTCACTTGAAGAATCATCAGAGCCCATTAAGAAAAATGCTGCACCACCGCCACCAACAAGTAGTACGACAACAGCTATTATGATAATGAGTAGTTTACTCTTCCCTTTTGGTGCATCTGCTTGTTGTTCATCTGCCATGATATTCTCTAAAGTAGTAATCGTTGATCTGTATGCGCTTCTTAACAAAGACATTTGTTAGTTTAAGCATAATAGCTAATTCCATCACGCTTTGATGCGACATTCAATTCAAGATTGACATCAGACTCAAGGTTTTCTCCACCTTGACCATCATTTGTGCGGTTACCGCCTGATTGTTGATCGTTTCCACCGCTGTTATATCTGTCTTGACCTTGCCCGGAACTTTGCTGCTGTACTGATGATTCAGCCAACTGTAAACCTTGCTGGGCAAGCATCTCTCTTAAACGAGGTAATGTTTGCTCGATGATATCTCTAGCTTGCTGGTTCGCAACCGTGAAATGAACGTTGGCAATATCATTGTTCATCGTCATTCGGATTTGCATGCGACCCAATTCAGGTGGGTCAAGTCGAATATCTAAGTTCTTCAAATTCTTCGACATCATCATTTGAACCTTTTCAGCAACCTGTTCATTAGCCAGTTCTTTCGTTAGCTGAAGTGGCGCTTGTTGAGCAGCTTGAATTTCAGCTCTTGTAGGTGCGGTACTTGGCATACCTTGCTGACCAGAAGCCGCTGCAATTTGCTGCGCTAGTGTTCCTTCTTTACCATCATCTTTCTGAGTGGTTTTAGATAAACCGGCCAGTGCGGCACCACTAATGCCCGCTTTTAAAACTGCCTCTGAAGGTGATGATTTTGCTGCACTTAATGCCGCATCAGGAACTGCACTGAACGGAGTTGTTTGAGCAAATGCTGCTGTATTATCTAGGCTTGTAGACGCAACTGATGCTGAAGATGCTGCCATCGTTTTATCCGCGGCTGAGGCATTTTGTGCTAGCGCTTGCTGAACGGAAGCTGCAACACCGGTTTGAGCCGTTTTTGTCGCAATTGAATTTTCCGAACTCGCTTTATTTTCAGCCGTAACTTTTACGTCAGTTGCCGAGCTTCCCCAAGCGATAGCGTTGGTCGGGAGTTCACTTTCAGCAGCTGCCGCAGCACTATCATTATTTGGGCTCCCCACTACTTGATAATATGATTCTTGGCTAAGAATACCTTTTTGATAAGCTTCAGTATAAAGCTGTTTTGCTTGCGCTGTTACAGTTACAAGTTGCTCATTCAACGCTTGAAGGTCTTGTGTTGCTTTCTCTAACAATACTTGCTCTTCAGCTACTAATTCAGTTCCACTCGCTTGTTTAACTTGTAATTCATTAACCACAGCTTCTGCCATACTAATTTGGGCATTCAGTTGATTAATTGCCTGAGTATGCTGCTCAACTTCTATAACTAACTGCGCATCACTTTCAGATAATTCAGGAGTTCTTCCTGACTGCATCATATTCGCGGTCAGTGCTGCTGAGCTGCTTAAATTTGAAGTTTGGTTAAGTTCCGCATTCACTTTTTCATTCTGTAAGCTGGCTTCAAGCTGTTGTATTGTCACGCCCTGATTAAGTAATTGCTGTACCTGTTGATCACTTAATGAAGAGACAGGCGCTCCTTGTGTCAGCTTCATGATTGCTTTTTCATTCGCTTCTACCGCTAACTGCTCCTCGGATTTAACAAGTATCTGGTCTGAGTTTGTTGAAGGAATAGTACTAAGGGGTACACCTGCCGTTCCAGCAACAGATGCAGCCTCGCCAGCACTAGAAGAACTAATAACTTGTGAGTTAGTCATAGCTTGTGGGTTCAACATAGCTTGCGCATCTAACTTACCTAATGCCGTTATAGGTACTGATACTCCCCCACCTTCAGAGCTGACTTGAGGCAAAGCCTTGCCGTTCGCTTGCGGCTGAAGTGTCTTATTCGCTTCATCGAGCTGACCAAGTAATTTATTACCTTCATTCATCGCAGCAGAGGCTTTCACCGCAGTTTCCGCTTTGATGCTTTCGCCTTGCCCTTGAGTTGTATATTTACTTAAAGGAGAAACTGAACCTTGACCTGATTTGGTCTTAGAGTCTGATTCCCCTTTAGAGTCAGATACAACTTTAGAATCTTTGCCAACAAGGCTTTCATCTACTTCGCCTTTAGTTATTTCAGAGGTCTTCAGTGCTTTATTATCAGAGGTAACCTGCTGGTTAGATGAATCTAATGCTGCTTGAGATTTAACATCACCCTTACCCAGTTCAGATTCATCATTATTTTTAGCCTGTTTAAGCAATGTTTCTTCAGATTCATCCGAAGTAAGCTGTTGTTCGCCTTTATTTTTACTACTTCCAACACCTTCAGGTTCACTTGAAGTTTGTTCGCTTTGTTTTCCTTTGGAAGCATCTGAAGCCACTTTTTCAGAGCTATCGTCTGATACTTTGCTTTCTGATTGGTTTTTTACAGATTCTACATCTGATTTAGAGCTTGTTTCCTTCGATGAAAAAGCCTCTTTGAGTGTTTCAAAGAAACCTTTAGAACTGCCACTTTCTTCTGTTTTTATATCAGCAGCATTCGACTCTAATAATGAAGAGGTTTTATGACTCGTCGAACTTGAAGGAAGGCTTATATTCATATGTCTGGCTCTATCTATTCGCGTCACTGCTAACAATTAAGTAAAGCAATGAAAAGAAAGTCGGACGCATTTAAAGTAAGAGGTAAATGCGTGTATCAAAGATAGATAAAGCAAGAAATACGCCAGAAGTTAAACAAAATGAATGTGTAGGAAGGAAGTTGGACAGAACGTCATAAAAAACGAATTCTAAAAATTGTTACGGCGACGGCTATAAAGCAATGTAGAAAACTCATCCATCTGCTTCTGTTCACGTTGGTCTTGCTGTTTCGCTTTTTCTTTCTGTTTTTTTTCAAGTAACCACTCATAAGATTTACGCTGCTTACGTAATTCCATCCAATACTCTTGGCAGTTATCAACTTGGTTTTTAAAGTGACCTTCAGCCTGTCTTTGCTTAGATAAGGTTTCATCTAACTGCGTTAGAAACCGATTCAAGTGACCATATTGACTTGCTGTTAACCCTGATTTACCACGATCAACAAGTTGCTGACAATAATCGAGACGGTATTGCTCGATTTGAGAAACTTGTTTGTAATAATCTTGAAGCTCAGAGTTCGCTTTATTCAAAGCAAGCACGGCTTGATTTTCTTTGTCTTTCGCTTGTTCTAATAAAAACTCTAAAGCATTATCCATTGTCTACTACCCTCCTAATACATGCTTTAACATATTGACGCACATATCATAAGGTACGGTTTCTTTCATTTTTTGCTGTAAGTAATCATCAAGACGTGGCTTCAGTGTAAATGCACTATCTATCGCTTGATCGGTTCCAGGCTTATAAGCGCCGATAGAAACAAGATCTTGGTTTTTACGGCATATTGAGAGAACTTGCCTCACAGCTTTTGACATCATGACGTGTTCTTCTGTTGTTATCTGAGGCATAACACGACTCACCGACTTCTCGACATCAATAGCAGGGTAATGACCTGCATCAGCCATTTCACGCGAAAGAACAATGTGACCATCCAAGATTGCTCGTGATGCATCAGCGATTGGATCTTGTAAATCATCACCTTCAGTTAACACCGTAAAGAAAGCCGTTATTGAACCTTGTTCATCACTACCATTGCCCGCTCTTTCAACCAGAGCCGGCAACTTTGCAAATACAGAAGGCGGATAACCTTTCGTTGCCGGTGGCTCGCCAACGGATAATGCAATCTCACGCTGCGCTTGTGCAAAACGAGTGAGTGAATCCATCAGCAATAAAACATCTAAACCTTGGTCTCTAAAATATTCTGCAACTGTTAAAGCGGTTTGACAGCCTTTCAATCGCATTAATGGTGATGAGTCAGCAGGGGCTGCGACCACCACAGAACGCTTACGTCCATCTTCACCTAAGATTTCTTCAATAAATTCTTTTACTTCTCGACCACGCTCACCAATCAAGCCTACAACAACAACTTGCGCGGTAGTGCCTCGTGTCATCATTCCTAGAGTCACAGACTTACCAACACCGGACCCAGCAAACAAACCAATCCGTTGCCCTTTACCAACAGTGAGCAATCCATTAATTGCCTTCAGCCCCACGTCAAGAGGTTCTGAAATAGGCTTTCTAGACAATGGATTAATAGGGTCTGAGTTAAATGACGCTCTGTGCTCCGTATAAATAGCACCTAAACCGTCTAGCGGGTTACCAACACCATCTATCACTCGTCCAAGTAGTTCCATACCAACAGGAATACCACTTTCAGCGGTTACAGGCGTCACACGTGCTCCGGGCAAAATACCGGTAATTTGCTCACTCGGCATCAGGTAAAGGTTATCACCAGAGAAACCAACCACTTCAGCTTCCATTTCTCCTGACATGGTTTCCACCAGACACAAGCTACCTATAGGTGCTTTACACCCAGTAGCTTCTAGCGTTAAGCCAACAACTCTCACTAAACGACCAGATGCGATAGGACGTGATTTAAGACCTTGAACTTTGTATTGGCTTAAGCGTTCGGCTAATTCAAGCATTACTCATGACCTTGATGACGGTTAGAGCCGCAGAAACTTTGGATAACGCTACGTACACGCTCTTCCATCCGGTAATTTACACTGGATTCTCCCGCTTCGATTTGTACATCTCCACGGTTTAATGCTGGCTCTGAAACCAGAGTCCAATTACGAGTATCAAGCTCACTTTCACCATAAGCAGAACGTATGATTTGTACATCTTCAGGGTTTAGTTTCAAGGTAATAGCATGCCCAGAAACAGGCAATGACTCGACAGATTCTTTCACGGTATCAAGAATAATTTGAGGGTTAGTCTGCACTTCAATATGCACAACTTCTTTAACCAAAGTTAATACCATATCCACCAATTGCTTTTCTACTTGAGCATTCATCAGCTCTAATGGCTGAGCAAACTGATTGGCTAGCCCCATAAAAATAGCAACTTGCTGTTGTATGTATTCTTGACCAGCGGTCACACCTTCAAGTTTTCCTGCTTCATTACCTTCAGCGTGACCTGCAGTAAAACCTTCTTCTTTACCCTTTTCAAAGCCTTGCTTAAAGCCAGCTTCTTGACCTTGCTGCATACCTTCTTGATAAGCACCTTGCTTAATCAATTCAATCTGCTCTTCCGTTAATATCAGCTCTTCATCTTCAATAGCTTCATCAACAGTCGGCATCCAGCTTGGGTCATAGTTAAAAGCTGTCTCTTTGGCATTTTTGTTGGCATCAGAGGTGTAGTCAGGTAGCCCCCACTTTTGAGGCTGTGCCACTGTGTTATCTTCATCTGGACGAAGGAAGCCGCGTTTTCGCTCACCTGACATATGAATACCTATATAGAAATGAAATGTGCTTAACTTATATCAAGCAATTGTGTGAAAAAATTGGTGTCGTTCAATACTCATTAAGTGAATTGGAATTACTTCATTCAATACAACAAGTATGGTTGTTCTGTATCTTCATAAAAAGAAAAGCCCCAACATGTGGGGCTTTGAGGTTTCTAAACTTATAGGAACTCGTCGGCACCACCAGACAGCATAATTTCCCCGCTGTCTGCCATTTTCCTCGCGATTCCAAGAATCTCTTTCTGCGCCGCCTCTACATCAGAGACTTTAACTGGAGGCATTGCCTCAATATCATCACGCATCATATCGGCTGCACGTTTAGACATGTTCTTGAAGATCTTCTCACGCAACCCATCATCTGCACCTTTAAGTGCTTTTTGAAGGACATCTTGAGGCACATCACGCAGCAATTTCTGAACACCCTGATCGTCCACTTCAATAAGGTTTTCAAAGACAAACATAAGGTCTTGAATTTGAGTCGCCATATCTTCGTCTTGATCGCGGATTTGATCCATCAACACGCCTTCAACGTTGTTGTCCATGTAGTTCATGATTTCAGCAGCCGCTTTCAGACCACCAATTTTCGCGGCTTGAGCACCAGCTTGACCAGCAAACTGTTTCTCCATGATTTCATTCAGTTCAGCAAGAGCTGATGGCTGAACTTCTTCTAAGTTCGCAATACGCATCATCAAATCTAAACGAACACGTTCAGGGAATTGAGATAAAATTTCAGCCGACTGATCGGACTCTAAGTAAGATAAAACAATGGTTTGGATCTGCGGGTGCTCATTAATGATAATGCTTGCCACCTGACGCGGGTCCATCCATTTCAATGAATCAAGACCTTTCGACCCTGTTCCAAGTAGGATCTGATCAACAAGGTTATTTGCTTTATCTTCACCTAATGCAGCCACCAATGCATTACGCATAAAGTCTTCGCTGCCCATACCAATATTTGTGTATTTTTGAATATCGTCCAGAAAAGCTCGGTGAACAGCACCCACTTTTTCTTGCGATAAGTCAGCAGCACGAGCCATCGCACTACCTACACGCTGAACTTGTTTCGGTTCAAGGTGACGAATAATGCCAGCTGCATCTTCTTCATTAAGACTCAGTAATAAAATCGCTGCGCGCTCATCACCCAATATTGAGGCGATATCGACACTTCCCGCTTCAACGACTTCACCGCCTTCCGCTTGTTCAACAATTTCGTTAGCCATCTGCCATCCAATTCTTAACTACTTGAGCCGCTAGCTCTGGTTCATTTGCTACAAGTGCTCTAACTGCTTTCAGAACATCTTCATCTTTATGCAAGTTTGGTAAATCGATGCTTGAGCCAAATTCAAATAGCTCACCACCTTCAATATCACCGCCAATTAAGCTCGTTTCTCCATCGGCACCAATTGGCATGCCATCAGGACCGTACATTTCATCGTCTTCATCGTCTGCTGGGTTAAGCAGTTTCTTCATAGCAGGACGAACCAGAACTAGAATCACAACGATGATGACTAAGGCACTCGCAAACCAACGAACCCAGTCATTAAAGTTTGGATGCTCCCAAATTGGAACATCAGCAATAATTTCAGATTCCATTGGTGCAAATTGCACGCTTAGTACATTAAGTAAGTCACCACGCCCTTCGCTGAAACCAACAGTTCCAATTAACACCTGTTTAATTGCATTAATTTCGCTGTCACTTAGTGGTGTATGGACTACCGCACCAGTATCTGGGTTTATGGATTGACGATCTTTAATGGCAACCGAAACTGTTTGGCGGTTTACCGTGCCACTTTGCTTACGTTCATGGCTAATTGTAGTATCCAGCTCGAAGTTTCGTGTAGCTTCTTTATGTACTGAACCTTGTCCCATTGCCGAGCCATCTTTCATTTGCGCGACATCTTGCGGGATAGAAGCATCAGCCGGAGGCTGGTTACTTAACGCACCAGGTACACCACCTACAGTGCTTCCATTATTGTAATCTTCTAGCGTGTATTCACTTCGTGTTGCAGGGGTTGTTGGATCAAAACGTTTTCTCGTTTGTTCCACCGCACTGAAATCGAGCTCAATATCTACTTGGGCGGTATAGTTTCCGAAACCTAGAATAGGGATAAGCACGGAATCAATTTTCTCGCGCAGCGCCTGCTCCTGATTTCGTTCCAGTTCATGCTCTTTACGGCGAGCCGAAGAAACTGGGTCTTGAGAACCAGAACTCAATAAACGTCCATGCTGATCAGTGACAGTAATGCGAGAAGTTTTCATACCAGGAACAGCACTTGCTACCATATCCACAACAGAATCAACTTCCTGCTGCTTTAGGTTAGTACCTGTTTTTAATGTTAAAAAAACAGATGCTGAAGCTTCTTGATTATGACGAACAAAAACACTTTGTTTCGGTAATGCTAATAGGACTTGAGCTTTACGAACTTGCTTCATTTGCTCAATGCCTTTAGCAAGTTGTCGCTCTCGGCTAAGTTTTAAGCGTTCTTGTTCTAAACGTTGAGAAACCCCGAAACCCATATCCTGCATTAGGATATCGTCTCCAGCATTTTTCTCTTGGTTTAGACCGGCGCGAACCATGTCTAATTTAAGGCTATTGTATTCACTCGCGGGAACAGACAGAGTATTTCCATCAAGTGAGTATTCAATTTTTTGTTGATCGAGGTAATCTAATACAGGAATAAGCTCTTCTGTTTCATAAGCACCAAGAGGGCGCATTTCTGGTTCTTTTACCCAGAAAAAAAGCATGACGATCAGTGCGACACAAATAGAAATAGAAAGCACTAATACCACTTGGCGAAGCAAATCGAGATCACCGACTGCCATATCGAATTTAGACGAGCTTCTTTCACCTAGATCAGGGTTCTGCCCTTCTCCATCGATGTCAGAACCTGCCACCAGCCCATGCTCACCAGCGTCATTTACTGCTAAATCTGTCGATTGATTATCATCTGCCACTATATACTACCCAACTTATACCGGCATATTCATTAGCTCTTTGTACGATTCCACCAATTTATTTCTAATTTGGATAGTCGCATCAAAAGCTACACCTGATTTATTTCTAGCAATCATAACATCAGACAAAGAAACACTTTCATCGCCACTATCAAAGCGCGTTTGAAGTGCTCCAGAGGCTTTCTGTAGAGAATTGACGTTGTTGATAGCACTTGTCAGCATATTGCCGAAGTCTGAGCCTGCGGCTTGCCCTGTAGCTGTCGGGCGAGTATTTGCAGCTTCGACCATCATGGCCTGCATTTCACCCTGTAAACCATCTATTCTCATCTTCTACCTCAAAGGTCAAAATTCTGACCATTTGCTTCTGTTGTATTATTGACGGAGCAATTTATGTGCCACTAATGATTGAACACACTATCGTACTACATGAATAAAATAGGTGATACACCAAGTTTACTGGCTAGTTAGGTATATCAATGCCAGCATCACGCATTTTGGCTAATTTATAGCGCAGCGTTCGAGGGCTAATCCCTAACTTTTCTGCCATTTCTTTTCTTCTACCATTACAGGCGATCAAGGTTTCCAAAATAATGGCATATTCTTGATCTCTCAACTCGTTACCAAGCCCCTCGCTTGAAGATAACCCTTTAGGTACTGCGCTAGCTTCGGCAACAGGCATAATATTAGGAGTGGCTATATCACCGCCTTCAACCACAAGTTGTAAGCTGCTAGCATCTTGCCAATCTACACCTTCAAGCAGAATATGTTCCCCAGTAATATTTGACTGCTCACATAAGATAAGTGCTCGTTGAATGACATTATCGAGTTCGCGAACATTTCCAGGCCACGGATAATTGACCAATTTAACAATAGCATCTTCAGAAATAGAAGGAACAGGTAGCCCCAATTTAGTACAGTTTCGCTCAACCAAATGTAATGCCAGTGGCTTAATATCACCTTTTCGCTCGCAAAGGGCTGGCCACGACAGTGGGAATACATTCAAGCGATAGTATAAATCTTCTCGGAAGTTTCCTTCTGAAACATACAGCTTTAAATCTCGGTTACTGGTTGCCAGAACTCTAACGTCAAGCTTTATACTTTTACGGCTACCTAACCTTTCAACTTCGCGTTCCTGTAAAACACGTAATAATTTAGCTTGTAGGTTTAAATCCATTTCACTGATTTCGTCCAGTAAAATAGTGCCGCCCTGTGCTTGTTCAAACTTACCAGGGCAAGCCTGAATCGCCCCTGTAAACGCACCTTTCTCATAGCCGAATAAAGTGGCTTCAAGCATGTTGTCAGGTATAGCCGCACAGTTGATTGCAACGAAAGGACCATTTTTTCGATTAGAAGCATTATGAATATAGCGAGACATAACCTCTTTACCTGAACCACTAGGACCAAGCACCATGACGTTAGCATCAGTTTTAGCCACTTTATCAGCCAACGCTAGAAGCTTTATGCTCTTTTCATCAGCAACAATGGCATCCCCATTATCATCTGATTTCACTGGTGCGTATCGACTTACCATATTCAGCAAGACTTCAGGAGCAAATGGTTTGGCCATGTAGTCAATAGCGCCTTCTTTCATCGCAGCTACAGCATCTTCAATATTGGCATACGCTGTCATTAATAGAACGGGGAGATTTGGCCAATGTTGTTTGATATTGCGTAAAAGAGCCAAGCCCCCCATTCCTGCCATTTGTACATCTGACACAACAATATCGACAGGGTTAGACTTCAATTTCACTAGAGCATCTTCTGCACAGTCAGCCTCCAACCACTCATAACCAGCAAGGGCTAGAGTATCTATGAGAGCTTCGCGAAGACCTTCATCATCTTCTACGATTAACACTTTGCTTTGCGCCATGTGATTCTCCAGTATTAATTCAATTAATGGGGTTACTGATTTTCAGAAGTTGAACGTTCAAGTGGTAAGCACATGGTAAAGCACGCACCATCCCCTTCTTCTGATATTAACTCTAATCGACCTTCATGAGCTCGACAGACCATTTGTACAACAGCGAGACCTAACCCTGTACCTTGAGAGCGGGTTGTGAAAAACGGTTCCATGATTTTACTTTGCAATTCTTTGGGAACACCAGGGCCACTGTCTTGTACTGAGATTTTAAGCTCTCCGTTAACCGGTCTAAAAAACACATCAATTTGTGCTTCTTTTCCTGATATTTGTATCGCATTAAGGAGTAAGTTACTTAAAGCCGAAGCGATAGCATTCACATTCCCAAAGAGCTGTGTTTCTTCATGCTCAACTTCTTGACAATAATCTATTAAGTTACTTTTGAGTGATGTTTCCACCATCGGATGAAATTCAGCAACCAAATCCGAAATAGTGAAAGGTTTCACTACTTTATTATCTCCGCCCTTTGCAAACAACAACATATCATTGACTTGCTTTTCTAAGTCATGAAGCCGATCCATTAGCTTAGACTGAAAACGTTCTTTTGTTGAAGGAGGCAAATTAGGCGCAGCTAAGTTCGATGCATAAAGCATAGCACTCGATAAAGGGGTGCGTACTTGGTGAGCTAAAGACGCAACCATTCTACCTAAAGAAGATAATCGCTGTAGATCACTGACCCTAGACTGTAATAAACGAGTTTCTGTAAGATCTGTAATTAAAATCAACTGTCCAGTTGCTGAAGCTGAAATAGCTAACCTAACTTTCCGCCCATTTTTCAACGAAATCTCATGACCATCATCATCTTTAGGATCAAAAGCACTTTGAATGACAGAGAACCACTTCTCTCCGACTAATTGCACACCGAGAATTCGGTGAGCTTCAGGGTTTGCTTCTCTTACCTCACCTTGAGTATCCAGCAAGATCACTCCAGCAGGCATTACATCCAAAACTTGCTTATAACGCTCTACCTGTTGCTCTACAGAATCTAAATGGGATTGGTTTTCTGATTCGTTCAGTTCATGCATGTCGGAAATTTGCCTCAAATACTAGAATAGCCTGACACGCAAAAAGCATACCAGGCTATTTTGTATATTTATCACAGAGTTAGCTATACGACAAGAACTTGACTATGAGTTTATTCATTCAAACTCGCTGCAGTTCTGTGCATTCGCTTCCGAAGATTAACGCTGCAAATTATACTTTCTCATTTTTTCAACCAAGGTTGTACGTCGCATACCCAGCATATCGGCAGCTCTTGCAACGACTCCGCCTTGCGCTTCTAATGCTTGATTAATCATGTTGATTTCCAAATCTGCCAATAACTCTTTCAAGTTAACACCTTCAGGTGGCAACTCTTGCGGAGCATTAACATGATCAACAAGCTCATCAGACTGATCGAAGCTAAAACTTTCAGAGAAGATATCCGCAAGTGCATCTTGCTCTAGCTCTTCCTCTGACGCAAATGCATGATGCTCTGGCTGAAATTCAGGGATATCACTGTATCGATACTTAGTTGGTAAGTGGTTTACATCCACTAAGCTATTTGGATACAAGATCACCATACGTTCAACAAGGTTAGCCAATTCACGTACATTGCCTGGCCAATCATGCTCCATCAATGAATTAATAGAACGCGGAGTAAAACAAATTGGCAAACTGCCTTCTGCTTCCATACGTGTCATCAACTCTTGTAAAAGCAGAGGTATATCTTCTTTGCGATCTTTAAGCGCTGGCATCTCTATCGGGAAAACATTGATACGGTAATATAAATCTTCACGAAAAGACTCATCATCAATCATGTTTTCGAGGTTGCGATGAGTTGCGGCAATAACACGTACGTTTGCTTTGATTGTATTGTTACCACCAACGCGCTCGAAGCTTCGCTCCTGCAAGACACGCAGCAGCTTCACTTGCATCGCCATCGGCATATCACCGATTTCATCTAAAAATAATGTGCCGCCATCTGCTAGTTCAAAACGACCTTTACGCGAGGTTATTGCCCCGGTAAATGCGCCTTTCTCATGACCAAATAGCTCACTTTCAAGTAAGTCAGGTGGAATTGCGCCACAATTCACGGGAACAAAAGGACCAGAGCGGCGAGGCGAGTGGTAATGAATATTACGTGCGACAACTTCTTTACCCGTTCCAGATTCCCCAAGAATTAAAACATTTGCTTCTGTTGAAGACACTTGTTCAATTAAATGGCGAACATCTTGAATGCCTAAGCTCTGCCCAACTAAGCTGCGAAACAACGTGTTCTTACGCGAAGAAGATACAACCTGAACACCTTTACGACCAAGAAAGTCTTTGCAATGCCTAAGGGCATCACTCACCTGAGGGTAATTTAAAGGCAGCTCTAGTTCACCAACAAAATTGGGAAGGTCATCAACCGAGTGATTATTCTTACTAACGATAAGCAAAGGTATATGGTGAGCATGAATGAGATGCTCACTAAATAGAGAATTGAACTTATTGTCCTTCATTGAGCCTATGATACAGCCAGCCCAAATATGAGACCAATCGATCTCATTAGCTTGTTCAGAGCTGATTACTTCGCAGCTCTCTCCTACAAACTCTAATATAGTGCTTAAGTTTCGACGATTGTTAGAGTCATCATCGATAACAAGCAGTTTTGCCAAACCTTGCATAAGTAGGATTTATTGCCTTAATAATTGGTGCGATGCAGAAAACATGGACAACGTTATCTATAAATTAATGAAGAAATCATAGGTTATGGTTAACGATAGACAATTTATGAAAATCAGCAACGAAAAAAAGCCATTAGGCTATCTAATGGCTTCTATTTTATTTGAATAAAAAAATAAGGCAACCAAGCAATTAGCTGATGTGAGCTTGGTTGGAACTTTAAATTTCTTTATATGCCAACTTCGGCAGATGTCAGGTTATGGAACTCGTTCGGAATTTGGTCCCATGCGCCTTTAATTTCGCGGATAATATCAATAACATCATCAATCGGCTGAGGATCGTTCTGATGATTAGCTGCTGATATTTGCGTGATCATAAATTCATATAGTTGATCTAAGTTTTTGGCGATATCACCACCATCATCCATAGAAAGGCAGCTACGTAGGCTAATTATGATGTCTAAAGCCTTACCTAAGCGTTCGCCTTTTACTGGAATATTACCAGCTTGCATAGCAGCTTTGCCTTGGATTAAACGCTCAATAGCACCAGCCATTAGCATTTGAACAATCTTATGGGGTGAAGCAGCACTTAGCTGACTATCCACTGATACCTTTTTATATGCTTGTAAAGAACCGCGCATAGTAACCCTCTTTTATAAAAACTTTTTATATTGCTGAACCGATTTATTTCCATGTCGATATTTATGGAGTGTTTTTCCCACTCGACTGGTTTCTGACTGCATCAATTCAACTAATTTTTTGGTTCGGCTTATTGCATCAAACCAATCAGAGCTTTGCTTTACTTCAGGGAATGAATCCAATAACTGAAGTACCTTTTGCAATAACTGTTCCCTGTTATCGACAAGCTGAGTAATTTCTTCAGTGTTTATTTCACTAATTTCAAACTTAGCAAATATTTGTCGATCTAGCTCACAAAGTTCTTCTAATTCACTCTTCATGCTTTACCTACATTGCACTCATCATGCTGCCAAGTTGTGACTGCATTTTACTGGTCGCATCTTGCATCGCGGTAAATTTTGAATGAGTACGGCTTTCCAAGCTATCCATGCGGCGGTCAAGTGCCCCTTGGTCATCGGCTAAGCGGTAATTTTGTTCCAGTAAGCTTTTTTCACGAGTACGAATTGAACCGGTAATCCCAGTAATGCCCTGTATGGCATCTTCGACGCGTTTAGCAAATCCATTATTGCCACCAAAAAACTCACCAAGCTTGTCAAAGTTATTGTTTAGCTGGCGATCAAGCATGTCGTGGTTGATCTCTAAAGTACCTTGACGAGTGGTTGTAATACCAAATTCAGTTAGAGACTTTAGATTTTCAGGCGCTTGTTCAATGTTAGTAGAAAATACACCTTTTAGGCGTGAATCTGCATTACGCACAGTACTATCACCAGATAGAGGTCCTTTTTGACCTGTCGCCGGATCCACTCCAGATAAGTTTTTAGATACTTGGTAAAACTGATTATAGGAGTTAACAAAGCTTTCAATATCTTGTCGAACACTTGAGCGATCGTACTCTACTCCAATTTCAGCTGGAGCCTTATCTCTGGGTGTTGTGCCTTTCACGGTAATATCAATACCATCAACGGCATCTTCAATAATGTTATTATTACTCGAAAGCTGAGCCACACCATCCATAACAACCATTGAATCTTGACCAGACTGCACTTCAGACATGCCATTGTATGTATCAAAAGATTCTTGAGCTTTTGCCAGTTCATCTTGTGCTTGATCGACTTCTTCAAGTAACTGTCTTTCTTCCGGATCTAACTTTGCACGTTCAATCTGCTTAGCTTGTTCTGGTGTTAATTCACCTTTTTCGACTTTTTCAGCAAGTTCAGCGCTTTCTTCTGCAAGTTTTTCTTCGATTCGAGCCTGCTCTGCTTCGAGCTTTTGCTGAGCTTCTTTAGGTGTGACATAAGAATCAGTTAATGTACCTGATGCGGTGTTTGACCACCCAGGGACATCAGAAGCCTTTTCAATGGCTTTTTCATCAAGTTCTAATTCAGGCGTATGATATGAATCTAATAATGTACCTGATGCCGTTTCTGTCCAGCCACCAATGTTATCTTCTGGCATAACGGAAGCAATAGCAGCAGCATCTATTGCCTGTTGACCAGCAAGTGCCGCAGCTTGACCGTAGCTAAGATCATTTGCATCACTCGCGTCGTTGAGATTAGATCCATCAGTCGGATCTGTGGCATTTTCTATCGCGTTAGGATCTTTAGGTACAGGATTGCCATTTTCGTCAACGGCATTTTCCGGAGCTACCTCGTCGATTGCATCTTTAGCAATACCCGCAGGTGTTTTTGATAGGACTTCTTGTGCAGATAAGCGCGCCTTTTCTAAATCATTAACACGCTCTTCTAGTGTTTTATACTCAAGCTTTTTAAGTGGGTTACCTGATTCAGATTCAACATTAATGCTGATTTGATGATCTTTCCCAGATAAGTTTGATGCAACAATTAAACGAGGACCATCGACGTCATTAATAACAGATGCACGGACGCCTGGATTTTCCGTAGCGCCGTTTATTCCTCTGACAATGTCGATAAGCTTAGAGCGATCACCGACTTGTACATCAAAGCTTTTTTCACCAAGCGAAACCTGCAGCTTGCCAGGACCAAACTTCGTGTCTTCAGATAACGCTTCTGAAGCCACTTTATGGCTTTGAGCAAGCTGCAACACATCGATGGCATATTTACCTGCTATCGCATCTGTAGTTGCAGTCGCTGAGACAACACCTTCATCAGTACTTTCAACCGTTCTTACTGCAAACGCTTTTTCCTGACGAAAGTTTGTCATCAGATCTTTCATCGAATCCAGAGATTCTCTGAGTCTTCCATAGGCACTAATACTCGAGTCTATTCGCGTTCTTTCATTGTCGATACGTTGCTGTTTAGGCACACGCTCCGAATCAACAATTTTGCTGACCATGGAATTAATATCCATGCCAGACGACATCCCCATAGGGCCTAAACTCATCAAATCACCTCAATTATACGACTTATACCTTAGCCGCCAATAAACCAGTATTGGCAGTTTGGGCTGCTAGGCGCCTTAATATTTCAAGCATTTCTTCATCAGGAATCTGGCGAATAATATCACCAGTAGTCGCTTCATAAATCGTAACGACATCCCTACCTGACTCTTCATCTACTTTAAATGCTACACCTTTATTGATAGAAGAAATAAATTCATTCATTTTTTCTACCATCCTAACTCGCTCTTCTTTATTTAACTCTTGTCTATTTTGAGCTAATTGAATCGCAGTTTCAGTAGAATTATCTTTCGGTTTTTCTACCTTTTCGGAAGACGTAACGTCTTTCAGTTTTGAAACACTTGGCGCACTACTACCTTCATCGCTAGCAAGTTTAGTGCCACTTGGTGAGCCGTAAGGCTGGACGTTCGATGTGTAGGATGATATTTCCATAACAATCTCCCTTCCGCCTTATGAGCTAACAATAGAAACTCATTTAATCAATTATAAGCCTCTATTGACTAGCTTACCTTAGGTAAGTTTAGCCCAATAAGCTTAGAGCTGCAGACGGTGACTGCTTAGCTTGTGCCAAAATTGAAGTACTCGCCTGTTGTAAGATCTGAGACTTCGTCATCGCTGTTGTTTCTTTTGCGTAATCGGTATCTTTGATACGACTCTTAGATGCATTAACATTTTCGTTGATGTTATCTAAGTTGCTGATCGCGTGGTCAAAACGGTTTTGGAATGCACCAAGAGAAGCTCGTTGGCTATCTACTGACTTCAATGCACCATCGATAATAGAAACCGCTTCATTAGAACCAGCAACTGATGTTACGTCAATGTCATTTACCGTTACTTCTTTCGCATCACCGATGCTCAGTTCGCCAGCAAGGCTACCGCCAAACTCAACTTCACCATCCACTTTTTGGTTAGAAGCAAACATTTGCAGTTTACCGTCTTCACCTACAGATGCTTTTACGTCTTCACTCTGACCGTTGATGTAAGTAGCAAGTTCTTCAAGATCATTGCCAGCTTTAGCATTGATAGTGATCTCTTTCTCTTCACCAAACTTATCGTTGTAAGTCATTGTCAGATCAGAACCTGCAGCTGTACGCCAAGAAGCATCTTGACCTTCTTCAGCAGCATAGCTCTTACCGCCCATAGCAGAAGTATCAGTACGCATGCTACCAATAGCAAGTTGTACAGCTTCGCCTGAGTCAGCACCGATTTGGAATGATTGGCTACCGTAAGTACCGTTTAATAGCTTATTACCACCAAAAGATGTGGTTTCAGCAATACGGTTAAGTTCTGTATTTAGGGCAGAAACTTCTTCTTGGATAGCAACACGCTCAGACTTGCTGTTTGAGCCGTTAGAGGATTGTAGAGATAGGTCACGCATACGTTGAAGAATGTTAGTAGACTCATTCATTGCACCTTCAGCTGTCTGTGCGATAGAGATACCATCATTTGCGTTCTTCACAGCCATATCCAGACCGCGACTTTGCGAGTTTAAACGGTTAGATATTTGTAGGCCCGCAGCATCATCTTTTGCGCTATTAATTTTATAGCCAGAAGACAGACGCTCCATCGATTTTTGTGTACCTTCAGCAGCGCTATTAAGAAAACGCTGTGCGGTCATTGCAGACACATTAGTGCTTACGTTTATTGCCATGATTGATCTCCTTTAGGCATTTTCATGTACTTCAGAGACTCTCACCTCTCATTCGTACACTACAATTTGTCTGATGTACCTCCGAGTCTCTCACCTCACATTGGTACATCTCATTTCTCTCAATCCCTTTAACGGCCTCTTTATTAGAAGCTTTAGAAAAAAAAGTGTTTTTTTTCGTATTATTTTTCATCAATGACTAAAGTGTGATCTTTATCTAGATAATCAATCACTCAGCCCTGAAGAAACCGATCACGCCATCTTAATACTCTTTTCTCTTATATTTATCCTAATTCACAAGCAGCCACTACTTAAATTATAGGCAATAAAAAACCCAGCCGAAGCTGGGTTCCTTTTACGCTCATCTCTCACCACGAGCTAATTCTGTGGAAAGCTTATTACTAATAGTTTTAACGTATTAGCCTAGTCAGTTTATTAACCTAGTAAGCTTAGCGCTGAGTTAGGCGCTTGTTTCGCTTGTGCAAGAATCGAGCTTGATGCTTGAGAAAGGATCTGAGATTTAGTCATCTGAGTCGTTTCTTTCGCGAAGTCGGTATCTTTAATACGGCTCTTAGAAGCATTTACGTTTTCGTTAATGTTGTCTAAGTTGCTGATAGCGTGGTCGAAACGGTTCTGGAATGCACCCAGTTCAGCTCGGTGGCTATCTACGTATTTAAGTGCCGCATCAATAATAGCTACTGATTCTTGAGCACCGCCTACCGATGTTACATCGATAGTATCAACAGTTACTTGTTTGCCATCTTGCATGCCTAGTTCACCTGCAAGACCACCAGAGAACGACACTTCACCGTCAACTTTATTGTTGCCAGCGAACATTTGCAGTTCACCTTTTTCACTTACTGACGCTTTTACTAGGTCTTGTTGACCATTGATGTACGTTGCTAGTTCTTCAATATCGTCGCCTGCTTTAGCGTTAATTTGAAGCTCTTGCTCATTACCGTAGCTGTCTGTTAGCGAGATAGTTAAATCGTTTGAGCCTGATTGAACGTTCCAGTCTTTACCTTTGCCGTTTTCAGCTTGGTAGCTAACGCCGCCCATTTCMGTGTTATCAGARCGCATATCTTTCAGTTGAAGCATTACCGCTTCACCATTATCCGCACCGATTTGGAATGATTTAGTACCGTGTGTACCGTTCAGTAGTTTGTTACCACCGAAAGACGTCGTTTCCGCGATACGATTCAATTCATCGTTTAGCGCCGTTACTTCTTCTTGAATAGCCACACGTTCAGATTTTGAGTTAGAGCCATTTGAAGATTGTAGTGACAAGTCACGCATACGTTGCAGAATGTTTGTCGTTTCATTCATTGCACCTTCAGCAGTTTGTGCAATAGAGATACCGTCATTCGCGTTACGTACTGCTACATCAAGACCACGGCTTTGAACGTTTAAGCGGTTAGAGATTTGTAGACCTGCCGCATCGTCTTTTGCACTRTTAATCTTAGAACCAGAAGCTAGACGCTCCATTGAGGTTTGTTGAGCACTGTTCGCGTTGTTTAGGTAACGTTGCGCTGTCATTGCTGATACGTTTGTATTTACATTCACTGCCATGGTGATTTCTCCAATTGATTTTTCGATATTGCGGTTTCCGACGTCTCGAAAAACCAAGTAGTTCTCTCAAAGTTACTTTTAATAACGGCTCAAAAACCCAGACCTTTAGAAAAATTTTAATAAAAATCATAAAAATTATTTAATCCTTAAAAATCAACAACTTAAAATGACGTTATTTTTAATTTAAATCTATGGATTTATCTAGAAGAAATTTTTAGGCGAGTTATCAAACAAAAATAGAAGAAATAATCGAGTAAAAAGAAGTTAACTGGGAGTAAATAGAAGTTAGCTTAGAATGAATGAAGAAGGAGAAACTTGAAAGTAGCGTATAACAGAAAGGAAAAAGCCCCTTTTCCTTTGAGAGAACCGGGGCTAGTTGGTCATCAGATCCTATGTGGAGATCATCGAGAAATGAACATATTCTCGTCAGACCGAGTGCATATCTACCGTCAAAATGACAAGCGGTGAGAGATGAGAGAGCTAATCATTCAAGTAAATATGCTTGCCAGTATCCCTTGTTGCATCGCTCACGTCTGGGCATTAGCAACAAGTTCAACCAATAACTATTGCAATAGTGACATCGCAGAGTTAGGCAACTGTTTTGCTTGAGCAAGTATCGAAGTACCTGCCTGTTGCAATATTTGTGATTTCGTCATTTGCGTTGTTTCTTTCGCAAAATCAGTATCTTTAATACGGCTGTTTGACGCTTCAACATTCTCTTGAACGTTAGCCAAGTTATTAATACTGTGGCTTAAACGGTTCTGTTTCGCACCAAGGTCAGCTCGTTGTGAATCAACATAAGTCAATGCTGAATCTAAAATGCTAATCGCATTTTGAGAGCCGGCAACACTTGTTAAGTCAATATCTTGAACTGATGTCTTACGACCTTCACTGTTAATACCCAGCTCAGACGCTAAACCACCAGATATTGACATAGAGCCTTCTAAATCAGGCTCAGCAACAAACATCTGTATTCGGCCATCATCCGTCACAGAAGCGTTAACAAGATGAGATTGACCATTAATATAAGTCGCTAGTTCTTCAATATCATCACCAGCTTTAGTGTTGATATCGAGAATAATCTCTTCGCCTGATTTGGTTTTAAACTCAAGTTTTAAATCTTGAGCATTTGCTGGAACTTGCCAGTCTTTGCCTTTGCCATTTTCTGAATCAAACGTAGTACCACCCATACGGAAATCATCCGCACGAACGCTCGTTAGACCCATGATCATTGCTTCACCAGAATTTGAACCAATCTGGAAAGAGGCTTCACCAAACGTACCATTTAGTAGTCTACGACCACCGAACGATGTGGTTTCTGCAATACGGTTTAGCTCGTCTTGAAGTGCCATAGACTCTTCATTCAATGCTTCACGTTCTGCCGGTGAGTTAGTACCGTTTGAAGATTGAATCGCCAAGTCACGCATACGCTGCATTACATTGGTTGACTCATTCATCGCACCTTCAGCGGTTTGAGCAATAGAAATACCATCATTAGCATTTCGCATTGCTACATCCAGACCTCTGGATTGAGCCGTCAGTCGATTTGATATTTGCAGACCCGCTGCATCATCTTTAGCACTGTTAATCTTATGCCCTGATGACAAACGCTCCATAGAAGTATTTAGGTCATTAGAGGCTTTATTTAAGTAACGTTGCGCTGTCATAGCCGACACGTTGGTACTTACATTGATAGCCATTTTGCTCTCCTTATGAGTTCGCAAGCTTTCTGCGAAGCGGCCAGCTTTACTCTCATATGGATAAGCACTGACCGTAAATTACTTGCTAAACCCCCAAATGAGGATTTATGAACTGTTTAATCATTTCTGATTATATAGATACAAGTTGTATGCCAAGTTTTAAATTTAATACCAATAAAAATATTAGACTTAAATTTCAACAACTTGATAGAACAAAAACAGATAACATTTCACTATCACCTGACAAGCTAAGATATATTTGTATAAAAGATTGCCGCTTTTTTTGCCACATTCACTTTAAAACAAATACCTAAGCTACTTTTTATTCATGACTTACGATTCAAACCTCAGAATTTCACATTCTCGCTAGAAGCACTTACGGCATAGCACATAAGGCAACTCTAGGTGACTCAACAAATTCTGAAGGAACCGTTAGATATAATTAAATAATGTTAGATCTTTCGTTTTACCAAACGCCTGCTGAGAAGCTTGCAGCGCTCGAGAGTTTTCATTAAATTCAATAATGGCTTTGGAGTAATCTAAATCTTCAAAATTACTCTTAGCTTTCGCTAAAGAAAGCTTAAAATCTTCATGTTGCTGTTCTTGAATATCTAAAGTACTTAACCTTGCACCCACATCTGTGCGAGCCTTGGTGATATGAATGAAGGCGGCATGAAACTCTTCAGTGACCTGGTGAAGTTTTGCCGTAGCAGAAGTATCTGACACGGATGACTCAGCTAAACGAGACGCTTCTTTAAACGTATCGAAAATACTAAAGCTACTTCTTGGTTCTAAAGAAATTGAATCGCCTTTGGTAATCTGCCCTTTAATTTGGATTTTGATATTTTCATATTCAATTCCGGTTTGAGGGTCAAACTCCTTCGCATCTACCACACTGCCATCTTTCTCTAATTGGTAGCCAAACTTACCGTTTTGCATATCTACAAATGTGACTTTGTAGTTAGATGAATCCTGAAAGGTACTGCTTGTCGCTTTCTCTAACAGTAAATCTGAACCTGTTTGTAATTCATACTGAGGCTCAAAATCACCAAATGGATTATCAATTTCCATAAAGAGCTTACTGCCAGGATCATTCATCGCCATTTCGAAGCTACTGGCGATGCGCATTTTTCTTTGGTAGTCATCACCGGCATAAGTCACGTTACCCTCATTATCTCTAAAGAAGGGCTGACTCTTAGGCTTAGTACCCGCAAAGGTATAGTTACCGGACTCATCTTGGGTATTCGCCAAGTTAAGGAAATTATTTGATAATTCTTGTATCTCACGCTGTTTCGCTAATCGATCTTCTGGCGATAAAGAACCATTAATCATTTCCATAACGGTTCGTTTCGCTTCATCAGCAAAACTTTCAGAGTTGGAAATAATCACTTCATGGTGCTCTAAACGGTTACGAACCAAAATAATCGCATCACCGTACTGCTTTAATTGTTCTGACTGCTGACCAATATTCTGAAGATAATGGGTTGCCAAAGGGTCATCACTCGGAGACATCAGCTTTTTACCAGAAGCGAGTTGAGCTTGGTTGTGATGCACCTTATTTTCTTGACGACGCAAATCATTTTGTACTGATTGATAGTTATGGAAACTAGAAATACGATTTAACATTTATCTATCTCCCTATCTCAGAGCTAAAATGGTATTGAATGTATCGTTCGCCGCTTGCATAACACGTGAAGAAGCCATATAAGCTTGCTGAAATTTCATCATGTTTGCCGCTTCTTCATCTAAGTTAACCCCCGAGATGGAAGCAATTCGCTCTTGGGCAGATTCTTTCTCTAATGTCGCAATATCGCTGAGTCTGATAGCGGTTGATGCTTTCAACCCGGTGCTGGTATTCAAATTATGATAGATATCAAGAACGGTAGATTCGCCGTTATCTAAATTTTTATCTGTCTGAATATCTTGTAATTTTCTTAAGTTACCGTTATCCCCCTCAGAAGGGACTAAGTTCGCGGTAAACTTATCGTTAGCAATAGCACCTTTGGTTAATTCAAACGTTGTGCCCTGAACCGTCACAGGTTCTGTTGGTGGATACGGTTGGGGCTGCATTAATACATTCCCTTTAGTATCTGTTACTGCAAATTGATCACCTTTAGGGGATACAATTACTTCAAACTCTCGCAAAGCACCCGCGGCTAAAATTTTAAACTCAGCAGTACCTTGCGCAAATGTGGTTGATGCTTCATAGCTTTGAGCCGCGATATTTTTTGGGTCGACGGTATTCATTTGCATTTGAGCCGCTGAATTACGAGTTGGTCGTAAAAGGACTTTTTCGCCAAGTTCTGGTGGGTTTCTTATTTCTACCCGCATACCATCAAGATAAAAGGCATTACCACTTGAGTCAGTGCTAACCTTAATAGTTTCTCCACTTGGCTTTGTTACTACATAGTCACTGCCGTCATAACGTAAACCATATTCGCCACCCTTCAATGTTGAAGGATCATCGATGAACACGGCAACCTCGGCATTAGATTGCCCACTTGTTATAGCTCGAGACTTTGCTGATATTTCTGAATTGACGTCAGAAAAAATATTACCGCCAACTTGTCCACGTAAGTCCAACCCCTGTGATTGGTAGGTATTCACTTCATGTGAAAAAGAAACCGCTAAACGCCCCAATTCATCCATCACTTCCGGGATTAAGTTGTCACGCATATCTAGCATGGCACCAATTTTCCCATCAATATCTTGGCTAGTAATCGGCTTAACCACTTGCCCTTCAACTATTGCCAGTCGGCGTTGATGGGTATCCGGGATGCCGTTCACCAAACGTAGTTGGCTGGCTTCGGTTCCCGACACTAATGTATGGCCGTTACCAATATGGACATTAAAACCTTCAGAGTTTGAACGTGGAGTCACAGTCACTTTGGTGTAGCCCGATAATTCATTGATCAGCTTTTCATGCTCATCTCGTAAATCATTATGTGGACCTGGTGCTCTCATCATTAAGCGTTGAACATCACGAATCTCAACCGCAAGTTGATTCACACGCTCGATACCCATATCTAATTTTTTATTCGACACATCAGATTGCTTACGAATCGTTTCGTGGAATTCATTTAATGTTTGAGTAATCAAGCCTGCTTTTTCTAGTACTACTTTACGGGCACCTACATCATTTGGAGTGTCCGCAAGGGTTTTTACTGCATCGAACCACTCATTTAAGTGTTCTGGAATTTTTTGAGATGCAACGGAAGACAACATGCTAGAAAGCATATCGATATTAGATTCAGCATCACTTTTATTGGCGGCATTGGTTGTCGATAGGTTCAGTTCGTTAACGGCAAACTGATCCCACGAGCGGCGAACATTTTCCACGTGAACGCCCATACCATAAGTTTGTCCACCAAACTGGCGTGGGTCATTAACGCCTTGAATAACAGATTGACGGCTATAGCCTTCTGTATTCGCGTTCGAAATGTTATGACCTGTGGTGTTTAACTGTCTCTGAGCGGTAAGAACACTTTGTGTACCTACATTCAGAAGATCCGACGCCATAATGCCCCCAAAAAACTTAATATAATCAGGATTAACTGATTCAACTAACAATAGAAAAGCAAAATACATGCCACTATTTAAATTAAGCTTTTAAAAGGTAAGTGTCTGAATAGATGAAAGATATAAAATAGGAAGGTTTAGCTGAAATAAAAAAGAGCTTCGATAAGAAAGCTCTTTTTTATCTTTTATTACATTTGGTCAATCTTAGCTTTTACACGTAAGACTTTATCAGCATAGTTTGGATCGGTCGCGTATCCAGCCTGATGAATTCCATTAATAAAGGAGCTTGAATCACCTTTATGCTGTAGAGCCGTTTCATACCTTGGATTTTCATTCAAGAATTTCACATAATCGTTAAAACTGTCTTCAAACGAAGAGTACGAACGGAAAGAAGCTGACTCTTTAACCGGAGTTTTGCCATGAAACTCTAGAGTTTGAGTGGCAACCTTCTCACCTTTCCAACTGCGATCTGCTTTGATATTAAACAGATTATTACTGTTGCCCAAAGAGTTTTTTACCATCTTAGAGCCCCAGCCAGTTTCAAGCGCAGCTTGAGCTAATAACAACGATGAATCCACACCCAAAGCTTGGGCTGCTTTTTCAGCGTAAGGTTTCATTGAGGTCACAAAAGACTCTGGAGAATCAAAAGATGTAGGCTGAGGTTTATTATTCATCGCCGCAATTTCAGGCGATGCAGCTTGAGTCTCAGAACGAGCGGAAAACTTCGGTCTTTCTAAAGCAGGATCAAAACCATCTGTACGGACTTTAGCTTCAGTGCCATCAGCCGCCTTGCCTGAGCTCAATTGAGCAACAATCATATCGGCTAAACCTAAAGAGCCTGAAGCACTTAGTTCACTCGACATTTGGTCATCCAACATTTGACGGTAAAAATTTTCATTTTCACTGCTTAACATGTCAGACTTAAAGCTGGAGTTTGCATCACGCATTGATTTAAAAAGCATTGAAGTAAAGATAGATTCAAATTGCTTAGCCGCGGCTTGCAATGCTGCTTCTTCACCGCCTTCTTCACCATTAACAGCCTGCTGACGTAACCGGTCTAAGCTGCCAATATCATGAATAAATCCGATGTCATTATTATTCTTAATCATGTCATCGCTCCTAGATAACGATCAGCTGACCTTCAATCGCACCAGCTTGTTTCAGTGCTTGAAGTATCGCCATTAAATCAGAAGGAGCTGCACCAACCTCGTTTACTGCTCGAACAAGATCATCAAGCGTTAAACCAGGTTCAAATTTAAACATCTTGCCGTCAGCTTCAGTTACCTCAATATCGGTATCAGGAACCACTGCCGTTTGCCCACCAGCAAAAGCATTAGGTTGGCTCACATTAAGATTTTCTTTGATCGCAACCGTCATACCACCGTGAGTAACAGCAGCAGACCTTAGGCGAACATTTTTACCAACAACAATAGTGCCGGTTCGAGAGTTAACAATAATTTTTGCCGCCCCTTCTGCTGGATCGAATTCCACATTCTCGACAGCTGATAAGAAAGCAACTCGTTGGCTAATTTCACGAGGAGCGCGAATACGAACAGAAGTAGCGTCTACTGCTGATGCCATTTGAGGACCGAGGAAATTATTTACTGCATCAGCCAAACGTTGAGCGGTAGTAAAATCTGATTCAATTAAGTTAAACGTAATATAGTCACCACGACCAAATGGTGTAGGTACTTCTTGCTCAACCATCGCGCCACTAGAGATGATACCCACATTTGGGTTGTTACCTACAATTTTAGAACCGTCATTACCTTCTGCACTAAAACCACTTACGACAAGGTTACCTTGTGCGATGGCATAAACTTGCCCATCCAAACCTTTTAGAAACGTTTGTAGAAGCGTACCGCCACGTAAGCTTTTTGCAGAACCAATAGAAGAAACAGTTACATCAACTTGTTGACCTTGCTTAGAAAAAGCCGGCAGTTCTGCTGTAACAATCACCGCTGCAACATTCTTTGTTTTTGGTTTAGTACCTGGCGGCAATTGAATGCCAAAGTTTTGCAGCATCGCGTTAAACGTTTGATCGGTAAAGGGAGTTGTTTCACCTGTACCTGGAAGACCGGTTACTAGACCATAGCCCACTAATTGGTTACTACGAACACCAGCAACTTTTGCCACATCTTTGATGCGAGCGGCATGCACACTGGTGGCAAGGAAAATCATGCTCAGTAGTATTAATGTTAGCTTTTTCATAGTAGTAACCTGTCTTTGAAGTGTTCGTGTATTTCAAAGTAAATGCTAAAAGTTCGACATTTACCGAGTTGCTATAAAGCTACATTAAAGAATCGTGCCAAGAATCCAGGCTCTTGCATATCTTGTTGTACGCCGGTGCCTGAATACTGAATTCTTGCGTTCGATACTCGGTTAGAAGCGATGGTATTATCGAAAGCAATATCATCAGGTCGAATCGTGCCACTTAGACGAATATATTCATCACCAGTGTTTAGTGTCATCCATTTTTCACCACGTACTACCAAGTTACCATTCGCCAGCACTTCAATAACTTCTACCGTGATATAGCCACTAATACTGTTACTTTGATTAGCCGATGCATCACCAGCAAACGTGTTGGTATTACTTAAATCATAAGAGAAGTTGTATTTGTCTATCGTCAACTCTTGACCACCAACCGCTAGAGGTTCCATGGATGAATCATTTGATTTAGACATATCTGCATTAGCTTTTTTAGTCGCGCGGGTATTTTCATCTAATGCCACTGTAATAATGTCACCAATACCGTGTGGTTTTGAGTCATCGTACATGCTGCCAATATGGTTCACATTAAATAAAGACCCAGTCGCTGCCGCATAGTGCTCTGGCTTCTCTTTGGGATGAATTGGCGCCCAAGCAGGGTCACCAGCAATTGGGTCGGTACGCCCACGTAAAGTATCAACAATACCTGAACTCTCTTCACTCGACTTATCACCTTCGACCGCATCGACAACCGTCGTTGCGTTTTCTTCGGCTGGAGTTTCTATCGGCTCAAGCATACTACAGCCCGACATCGAAGCGATTAAGGTTAATAAAAGGATACGTTTCATGTTGATACTCTCTCAATTACCATTAAGTAAACGGGTTAAACTTAAAGTTGTTGGTTAACAAAGCTCATCATCTTATCCACGGATGAGATCACTTTAGAGTTCATTTCATATACACGCTGAGCTTCAATCATATTAACAAGCTCCTCGGTTACGTTTACGTTTGAAGTTTCTAGCATAGACTGTCGAACATTACCTAAACCGTCGAAACCCGGGACACCTTCTTGAGGGTCACCACTTGCACCAGTTGGCAAGTAAAGGTTTTGTCCAATCGGCTCTAGACCGCCTGGGTTCACAAAATCTGTAATTGTAATCTGACCAACCACAACGTTATTTTGTTCGCCACGCATTCTTACTGATACTTCACCATCGTTACCAACTGTGACTGAGATTGCATCATCAGGAATTACAATTTCTGGTTGTAAACGGTAGCCCTGACCGGAAGTCACGATAGCTCCATCACCATCTAGCGTAAATTGACCATTACGGCTGTAACCGGTTTCCCCATCTGGCATTTCGATTTGGAAAAAGCCGTCACCTTCGATCATCATATCTAGGCTGTTTGTCGTTGTTTGTGCATTACCATGCGTGTGTACTTTTTGTGTTGCCACAACTTTTGCACCTGCACCTAGCATCAAACCACTTGGAAGTTCAGTATTCTGCGAAGACTGACCACCAGGTTGGTTAATATTCTGATAAAACAAGTCTTCAAATACTGGGCGGCTTTTTTTAAAACCAATTGTTGATGCGTTAGCTAAGTTATTTGAAATGGTTGAGATATTGGTTTGTTGGGCATCTAAACCTGTTTTACTTACCCATAATGCTGGATGCATAGCAATCCCCTTAAAAGTCTATTAGCTCATACGAAGCAGTGAATCAGACGATTTGTCCATTTCTTCTGCTGTGCTCATCATTTTGACCTGCATTTCAAATTGACGCTGTAAGTCAATAAGGCTGGTCATTTCACCAACGGCATTTACGTTACTGCCTTCTACAGCGCCGGTAAGTATTTTTACCGCGGCGTCTGCTTCGTATGCCTGATCTGGGTTTTTCGAACGAAATAGACCATTCGTGTCTTTAAATAACGTTTGATTATCTGGACGGACTAACTTGATCCGATCAACCACTGCGAGTTCTTCTGCTGGAGCGCCTTGAGGAATCACAGAAATTGTACCGTCAGAGCCAATCTCAATTTTACTAAGTGGAATAGGAAGAGTAATAGGTGCGCCATTATCACCAAGAATTAGGTGACCACTGCCATTTGATAGCATACCGTTTTGGTCAATCTTTAGATTGCCATTACGAGTTAAGCCTTCACGACCAGTTTTATCCATAACCGAAATCCAACCGTCACCTTCAATCGTAACGTCAAGATCACGACCGGTTGTTACTACGCTTCCTTGAGAGAAATTATGACCCGGGCGTTCTGTCATGCTGAATACGCGAGTAGGTAAACCTTCACCATACGCTTGCATTGAACGAGCTTGTGCTAAATCGGCACGAAAACCTGTTGTACTCACGTTAGCAAGGTTGTTTGCGCGTAGCTGCAAAGCTTGCATATTTTGCTTAGCGCCGCTCATGGCAAGAAACAGTGCACGATCCATAATTTGCTCCAAAAAATCACATCTGGATCAATTAAAGCAATTGGCGTGCCAACATTAAAATTACTTATTTATCAAGTAATTAATTAAATTAGAGGGGAGGTTGATAACCGATATTAATCGGTAATGAAAGGATATTGCCTGCGGCAAAGGTAAAGTGGCAATTCAAACGGCAAATACATACACAGCAATAATACCCAACTCACATCTATGAATTGGGTATTATTTCGATTCAGAGCAGAACTAATTATCGAATCTGAAGGATATTTTGCTGTAGCTGGTTATGTACTTCAAGAGAACGGGAGTTCGCTTGGAAGTTACGCTGAGCGGAGATTAAATCTACCAACTCTTGAGTCATATCGATGTTCGATTGCTCAAGTGAACCATTGTTGATGCCACCAAATGAACCTTTATTCGATTCGCCCCAGATTTTATCGCCTGAGTAATTGGTAGAATCCCACTGAGTACCACCTTTTTTGTCTAGACCTTGTTCATTAGGTACACGAACCAAGCCTACACGTCCAAGCATTACATTCTCACCATTCGAATACGTACCTAGTACTGTTCCGTATTCATCAAAGTCGATCTTGGTAAGGAAACCCGTTGTTGCACCATCTTCATCAAACTTTGTCAGCTCAAATGGAGCAGCAAACTGAGTTGAAGAGTCTAAACCAAGTTTTAATACTTGTGTTGGATCGGCACCATTTAGATCCACAGGTGTTGGATTTGTAGGGTCACCAAGAGCAACAGATGTGATCGGTTGACCGTTATTCAGGCTCGCCAATGTACCATCATTGTTAAACTTCATAGTGTGACCAACGTGACCTGTAGCATTTGCCGCATCACCTGCATTGATATTTAGTGGTTTTTCACCTGCGTCATCAGTCATGGTGTAGTACGTTTGCCACGTATTCGGCTGTGTTTGATCTTTTAGGTAGTATGTCGTTAATTTGTACGACTGACCCATTGAATCATAAACGGTTGAAGAGGTTGCACGGTTATAAGTATCCGGGTCTTCAAAGTCGAATGCAGCAGGATCTTTCAAATCACCGTTAGCAGGAAGGTTTACACCGACATCGATGTTTTCTGTCTGCTTAGGCTTACCAAACTCAGCTGGAATGTCTAACGGCTTTGGCGCATAAGAAAGAACTTCACCGCTATCAGGATCAACATCGTAACCTAAAAGAAACTCATCGTTAGACGTAACCATGAAGTTATCTTTATTTAAATGGAAGGCACCATTACGTGTTAATTCATTAATCTCAGGGATCATTTTGTCTTTAGAAACAGCAAAGAAACCAGTACCACTTACACGTAAATCCATTGGATTATTCGTGTAAACGCTTGAACCTTCGTGGAACTGCTGAGCAACTTTTGCCGCCTGAGCACCGCCACCTGGAGTGGTTTTACCGTTTGTAAATAAAGAGCTTGAGTACACATCACCGAATTCAGCTCGAGACTCTTTAAAGCCAAAGGTGTTTGCATTCGCAATGTTGTTACTCGTTGTGTTCAAATCTAATTGAGCTGCGGATAAACCGCTTAAAGATACATATGACATTCCAATATTCTCCTAATCTAGCTAGCTTAATTACTCAATAAAGAGCGACTACGCTTTGCCAACTTCTAATACTTCGGCAAGTCGAACTGGCGAAGTGAAACCAGCCAGATTGAGTAGTACGTTGCCATCACCTTTACCAAGAAGCACACTATTCACGTTCGCATAAGTCGAAACTGGGAATTCTGTGTTCTCACCATCAAGTAAACCCGCCGCTTTCACATTGTATTTACCCGCCGGCAATGGATTACCGTCTTCGTCTTTTCCGTCCCATTCAACACGAGTGTCACCAGCAGGTTTTGCACCAACATCCAATGTACGAACTAATTGCCCAACTTCGTTTTCAACTCTAACCATAAGGTTATCCATTGCTTGAGGAAGTTTAACCATTGCCGCCATTCCGCTGTTGCCTGCTTTCACACCTGCCGCTCCAGGAACCAACACATCTCGACCGACTAAAGAAGAAGCCTGAAGTGCTTGGTTAGATGTCATTGATGAATTCAAGCTTTCAAACTGTGTATTCATTTTCTCAATGCCATCAACGGTCGCAAATGAAGCCATTTGCGCAATCATTTGGTCGTTTCCAACCGGCTTGAAAGGGTCTTGCTGAGCAAGTTGCTTCGTTAACAAAGATAAGAAGTCTTCTTGCTTAAGCTCTTGCTTACCTGTTGTTTCATCCGGCTTCTTGTTGTCTTGAAGACTCTTTAGTTGGTCAACATAGGACAAGCCGCTTTGACCAACATTATTGATTCCAGCCATATGCTACCTCCTTATCCTTATTGACCCATCTGCAGCGTACGCAGCAGCATTTGTTTACTTGAGTCTGCTACTTGTACGTTGGTTTGGTACGCGCGAGATGCAGAAATCATATTAGCCATTTCTTCCATAACGTTAACGTTAGGTTTGTAGATGTAACCTTCGTCGTTCGCTAGTGGGTGATCAGGGTTGTACTCTGCATTAAGTGGTTTATCACTTTCTACAATACCCATGACCTTTACAGGAACGGTGTGCCCACCAGCATTACGAGCCTGACTTAACTCGGCACCAAATACGGCGTGACGAGCTTTATAAGTATCTTCAGCTGAGCTGCTGATACTATCGGCATTTGCCAGGTTACTTGAGGTGGTATTTAGACGAATAGATTCAGCGCTCATAGCAGAACCAGTCACATTGAATACATTAAATAAGCTCATCTAATTACTCCCCTTTAAGTGCTTTCGTTAAGTTCTTGAATTTACTTCCTAAGAAGTCAAGAGATGCTTGGTGTCTAATTTGGTTTTGCATAAATAAGTTTCTTTCCAAATCCAAGTCCACCGTGTTGCCATCTCCTGTATCTGGTTGAGTAGGAGTTCGATACATCGTTTCTCCATTCACCGTAGTTGAGGCAGAAATATGCCGACCATCTGTTCGGCTAAGACCAATACTTGCCCCAGAACTTGCCGCCTGCAGTGATTTCTGAAAGTCTAATCCTTTTGCTTTATACCCAGGTGTGTTTGCTTGCGCGATATTGGTGGACAACACCTCAGCGTTTCGCTCACGTACACCAACAGTGTGCTGGTGAATACCTAATGCATTATCAAAAGAAATAGCCATGTAAACCTCAACTCAAGAACTGACTTTCATAAAATTATTAAAGCAATATATATACCAACTTTAAAATACTAAGTGGTTTTATATAAATTATACCGTTTAAATGCATTTYCATTGCTGTAGGAGCTAGCAATAAATACGCCATAGTTAGAGATCTTTGGAATGTCACTCTCTCTTAAAGATATCTGTTCTTCCAGAAAAAGAAAACCCAGCACTAGGCTGGGCTTTAATAATTCTGCATGACAGAGACGCTACTTAATTGGTAACCGCTATTTTAATTTAGAGCTACTTTAATTTGTAGATAATGCCTGGGTTACAACGAACCATTTCAAATCGGTCGGTTAAACCAGTTAAAGATTCTGACGCACCAAGTAGTAAATAACCGCCAGGATTTAAACTATTTGCCATTTGATTCAACACTTTTGATTTCATATCAGGTGAGAAATAAATCAAAACGTTACGACAAAAAATGATATCGAATTTACCAAGTAACGCATAACTATCCATCAAATTTTGAGGGCGGAAGTTAACCATACGCTTTACATTATCTTTTACCTTCATTCGACCATCGCCTGCATCTTCAAAGAAAGTGCGACGACGTTCAGGAGAAAGACCACGTCCAAGAGCTAAATTGTCATAAACACCAGCACGACACATATCCAGCATACTCGCTGAAATGTCAGTCGCCGTTATTGAGACGTTAGGCAGCATTCCTGGCTTACGAGATTGAGTTTCTAAAATAGTCATCGCCATAGAATACGGTTCTTGACCTGAAGAACTTGCCGCCGACCAAATTTTAATTGGGCGTTTATTTGCCGCTACTTCCGGTAAAAGCTTATCTGCTAATACAGCAAACGGATAAGTATCTCGGAACCAAAGTGTCTCATTTGTCGTCATGGCGTCTACAGCCGCAACTCTTAGTTCACGATTTCTGCCTGAAACCACATCTCTTAGTAAATCTGATAACGAAGCTAATTTAAACTTCGTTACTAATGGGCTGAGCCTACTACGCACTAAGTATTGCTTACTGTCGCCCAGTACAATGCCACATTGAGATTCTAAAAAACGGCTGAAATCGCGATATTCTTGATCACTTATTGTTATAGCAGTCATTAATGTCTCTTTTAGTTAGTTAGAGCAGCTTTCACCGCTGCACCAAGCTCATCTGGGTTGAATTTCGCGATAAAGGAGTTTGCTCCTACTCGCTCAACCATTGCTTGGTTAAATACACCACTTAATGAAGAGTGTAAAATTACATACAAATTCTTAAGCTCTGCATGTCGTCTAATTTCGGCAGTTAAAGTATAACCGTCCATTTCTGGCATTTCGATATCCGAAATCACTAATGAAATTTGATCGTAAATGCTGCCTTCGCCTGCCATTTCAAGCAGTTTTTCATAAGCTTCTTTACCATCTTTAGCCGAAACTACTTCGAAGCCGATTGATTCAATCGCGCGTTGAACTTGCTTACGTGCCACAGTAGAGTCATCAGCTATCAGTATACGACGAACAATTTCTTTTTCTGTTTCAACTTGAGCGATAGATTCGCCAATTGAAGCATCCATTGTTTCATCTACAGGTGATATTTCAGCAAGAATTTTTTCTACATCTAGAATTTCGACAAGTTCATCGTCGATATTCGTCACGGCAGTTAAGTAATGTTCTTTGCCTGAACCATCTGGCGGTGGAAGAATTGCTTCCCAGTGCATATTAACAATTCGATCAACTGAACTCACTAAGAATGCCTGTATAGTTCGGTTAAACTCTGCAATCACGACAAAGCATTTATCAATATCAGTCGTTGGTCGACCACCAACTGCTAAACTCAAATCTATAACCGATACAGTTTGCCCACGGATATGAGCCACCCCTTTCACTAAGTGGTGCAGATTTGGCATTAAAGTAAGTTTAGGGCACTGTAGTACTTCTTTTACTTTAAATACGTTGATGCCGTAGCGCTGACGCCCCATCAGGCGAAAGGTTAATAATTCCAATCGGTTTTGACCGACAAGTTGCGTACGCTGATTCACTGAATCAAGAATACCCGACATAAGCTCATCTCCATATCAAACTTTTAATAATAAAAAGTGTTAGTCTACTACAGGCTACGAACCATCAGAGAAACAGAATGATGTATTATAATTTAAATCTACATCTTTTTTCTATAACTAAGTGTAGAGCTTTCTATAAAACTTTTGCTAAGTCTATCGGCATTTTAGCAATTTTGTTTAGTTTTTTTGCTAAAGCTGCAACATATGAACAGATAGAAATGATCCAAACTGCGGCTGAAACCCATATTTCGAATACGGTTGAACAACCTATGGGCGGAGAATTGGTCATTAAAGCAGCCAATATAGATTCTCGTGTTAAGGCGACCGATTGCCCGATTCCTTTAGAAACCAGTGCTTCTACTACCAGCAATAAGCGAAGTAGCATCACCGTATTAGTTCAGTGTGTCCCAGATGAATGGCGCATCTATGTTCCAGTGCGTATGTCAATGTCTGTCCCTCTAGTCACAGCCACACGTTCTTTATCTCGTGGTGAGCTTTTAGGTCAATATGATGTGACGATCACTATGATTGAACTCAATAAATTTCGCAGACAAGGGTTCACTCAGGCCAAGCAAGTGGTTGGCGCTAAAGTGAAAAAGAATTTAAGACCTGGAGATGTCGTTGAGCGAGGTGATATTTGCGTAGTATGCCGTAATGAAAAAGTTGTGATTCAAGCAATAAAAGGTGGGATGGTTATCACAACTAAAGGTACCGCCCTCACTGATGGCTCTACAGGTGATCAAGTCAGGGTGAAAAATGACAAATCACAACGTATAATCGAAGGTGTTGTAACTGATATTTCAGAAGTTACGGTTTATTTCTAACCATTTTACTGAAAGCTTAGCCTGCCTGCATACAATATGATTTGCATGAGTAAGTAAGGATATCTATTACGTTCATTTTTTGATTACGAAGCAAAAAAATTGCTAAAGTAATCACACCTAAGGTCGATATTGACTGTACAGGTTCACATAATTGTAGAAAGGCATAGATATGGCAGGCATTGATAACATACGTTCGGGGCAAACTTTTACAACGACTAATCGTTCTTCTACCGCACGTTCTGATTCTAATACTCAGGCGTCTAGCTCTGAAGTTAGCTCAAAATCATCAGCGAAAGATGCTGTTTCACTGAGTCAACAAAGTAAAGCTCTTGGTCAATTGCATCAAGATATGGCTTCTCAACCTAGTTTCGACACTGCAAAAGTGGCAGCAATAAAAGAAGCGATCGCAAACGGGTCTTACACTGTCGACCCAGAAAAACTGGCTGACAACATGATCAAAATTGAGAGTGAACTAAAAGGTCTTTAAGCTTTAACTAGCTTAAGCAGGTTTCATTTATGGCGGCATTAGTAGATTTAATCAATTTTCAACTACAAAGCGCACAGTCTCTTTCTGAACTTTTAGAATTAGAGAAAGTTGCGATCACAGGTCGAAAATCTGGTGATATCGAACGCTTAGCTAAAGAGAAAGTGGTTTTAATTAATCAGCTCAATCAAACAGATCAAAGAATAGCCTCTCATAGTAATGTGAACGAATTGCGAGAAAAGCCTGAACTCGCCGATCTTGTATCGAAGATACAATCAATAGTACATGACTGCCAACAAGCAAATTTAACCAATGGTGAAGCTCTGAATCGTGCTCAACTCAGCTTTAATAAACTGAGCAACTTAATGCAGCAAAGTCAGGGTAAAATTGGGATGACTTACAATGCCGGAGGTCAAACCCGCACCATTTCCACACTAGGTACAAACCTCAAAGCCTAGTGATCGTTTATAATTAATATTAATCGCCTCTTCTTATCTTCTTATCTTCTTATCTTCTTATCTTCTTATCTTCTTATCTTCTTATCTTCTTATCTTCTTATCTTCTTAAAACAATGTAGC
>NZ_JAKJSZ010000031.1:0-35124 GCF_050337535.1 Vibrio kagoshimensis | reverse complement strand
ATGGTAGTGTGGGGCTTCCCCATGTGAGAGTAGGACATCGCCAGGCTTTAAATTATAATCTTTAGGTTGACCAACCTGGAGATATGGACGCTCACTTAGTGAGTTGACCACTGCGGAGTGGTAGTTCAGTTGGTTAGAATACCGGCCTGTCACGCCGGGGGTCGCGGGTTCGAGTCCCGTCCACTCCGCCACTATTTAGGAAAAGCCTTGCTACATGCAAGGCTTTTTTCGAATCTAACTTATGTTAGAAAAATTTTAGGGGTGTAGCTCCAATTGGCAGAGCAGCGGATTCCAAATCCGCGTGTTGGGAGTTCGAATCTCTCCACCCCTGCCATATTAAAAAGCTCATACTGAAAAGTATGGGCTTTTTCTATATGGAAGAAAATAGTTGATTCCTATCTTAATACTCATCCATTCCCTTTTACTCGCCAGCTGCATCTAACTCCTTGATCAAGAAACTTACTTATTACTGAAACTACGATTAACGTGACAGCTGTAACTTTTTAAATTATCTGAATAATCTTATGTTGTTTACTCGATTTTATCTAGCTAAAAGCTAGAATGTAGCAAGTAATTTAATGGGGGAGCTATGGGACAATTATCAATTTTAGGCTTTATTGCTGTGGGTGGTGCATTTGGTGCATGCTCACGCTATCTAATATCAGAACTTTGCGTCGCATTATTTGGGCGAGGTTTTCCATACGGAACTTTAACGGTTAATGTTATTGGCTCGTTTATCATGGGGTTATTAATCGCTGCATTTGAAAATGAGCTACTTGCTACAGAACCGTGGCGACAGATTATCGGTTTAGGTTTCCTTGGTGCATTAACTACCTTTTCAACCTTCTCTATGGATAATGTATTACTGATGCAGCAGGGCGCTTTTTTTAAGATGGGTCTGAATGTTTTACTTAATGTCGTATTAAGTATCTCCGCAGCATGGATTGGCTTCCAGCTTTTAATTAAATATTAACTTTAGTTACAACAAATCTAACAGGTCGCTTGGTTTATCTAAGTTGATTTTATATACTCGATATCACTTGTCGGAGTGCCATATGGCTGAGACCGTTAATACGGGATCCGTTGAACCTGATCAGGCTAATACCTGCGAAGGGAACAAGAGTAGATATCTAACTAGTTTCTAGTCAATCTATCCTCAGATCACAGCTGAATTATAGGCGCGTGATCCCTCTTGTAGCATCTAATCCGCCAAGCATTTTTATCCAAAATAAATATTTGTTTTAAAAAACAAACAAGGAAGAATGCTATGTCGAGCCGTAAACAATCAAGATTGGAAGCGAAGCAATTTATTGATTCACTTTCAGTACAACCCTACCCAAACTCTAATAAAACTTATATTGAAGGTTCACGCCCAGATATCCAAGTACCTGTTCGTGAAATATCTTTGGCTGACAGCTTAGTCGGAGGTACTAAAGATGCCCCTATATTTGAGCCTAATGAGCCTATTCAAGTTTATGACACCTCAGGCTTTTACACCGATCCAAGTCATGATATTGACCTTTACAGCGGTCTTCCTAAGCTAAGAGAGAATTGGATTGAGGAAAGAAGCGATACTGAATTACTTGATGACGTAAGTTCTGTATATACGAAGGAGAGGTTAGAAGATGAGACTCTCGATGACCTACGTTATGGAAATCTACCACGCATTAGACGTGCTACTAAGGGTGGTTGTGTTACACAGTTGCACTATGCTCGACAAGGTATCATTACTCCTGAAATGGAATACATTGCCATTCGTGAGAATATGGGGCGTCAAAAGTTTGCAGATGAACAGCTAAACCATCAACATCCTGGACACAGTTTTGGTGCCAATCTACCTAAAGAAATTACCCCTGAGTTTGTTCGAAAAGAAGTTGCTGAAGGACGAGCTATTATCCCTTCAAATATTAACCACCCTGAATCAGAGCCAATGATCATTGGTAGAAACTTCTTAGTGAAAGTGAATGCTAATATTGGTAACTCTTCAGTGAGCTCCTCAATTGAAGAGGAAGTTGAGAAGTTAGTATGGTCAACTCGTTGGGGCGGCGACACTGTGATGGATCTGTCTACTGGACGTAATATTCACGAAACTCGAGAATGGATACTACGTAACAGCCCTGTGCCGATTGGTACCGTTCCAATGTACCAGGCCCTTGAAAAAGTTAATGGCGTTGCTGAAGATCTTAATTGGGAAGTCATGCGTGATACGCTGATTGAACAAGCAGAGCAGGGTGTTGACTACTTTACTATTCACGCTGGCTTATTACTGCGCTATGTTCCAATGACTGCTAAGCGTGTGACAGGTATTGTCTCTCGTGGCGGTTCTATTATTGCGAAATGGTGTCTTGCTCACCACCAAGAAAGCTTCCTTTATACCCATTTCCGTGAAATCTGTGAAATATGTGCAAAGTACGATGTTGCTCTGTCATTAGGTGATGGTTTACGCCCAGGCTCTATTGCAGATGCTAATGATGAGGCTCAATTCTCAGAGTTGCGTACTCTAGGTGAGTTAACTAAGGTGGCTTGGGAGTATGATGTTCAAGTGATCATTGAAGGTCCTGGTCATGTTCCAATGCATCTTATTAAAGAGAATATGGATGAGCAGTTAGAGCATTGTCATGAAGCTCCATTCTATACACTAGGTCCACTTACTACTGATATTGCCCCAGGCTACGATCATATTACCTCTGGTATTGGTGCAGCAATGATTGGTTGGTACGGCTGTGCGATGCTTTGCTATGTAACACCGAAAGAGCACTTAGGGCTACCAAATAAAGAAGATGTGAAGACAGGTTTGATTACATATAAGCTTGCCGCACATGCTGCAGATTTAGCAAAAGGTCACCCAGGTGCTCAAATTCGTGATAATGCATTATCAAAAGCTCGCTTTGAATTTCGCTGGGAAGACCAGTTTAACTTAGGTCTAGACCCTGATACGGCAAGAGCATTCCATGATGAAACCTTACCTCAAGAGTCTGGTAAAGTTGCACACTTTTGCTCTATGTGCGGTCCTAAGTTCTGCTCAATGAAGATATCTCAAGAAGTCCGTGAGTATGCAAAAGATTCAAAGCAAGTAGCGGCTGATCAAGCGATTGAAATCAAAATGCTGGATAACCCATTAGAAGGTATGCGTAAGAAATCTCAGGAGTTTAGAGAGACAGGGTCTGAGCTATACCATCTCGCAGTTTCCGACAAAGAGGCTCAGTTAGAGGACTAATCACAGTGAAAATATTAATCCCTACTCAAATTGTTGAGCTAACGGGAGAAATACAACACTGTTTATTAATTGCGAAGCTACAAGGCTTTGCAATTAATCATGTCGAGTTGGGTGTAAATCCAACTCCGTATTTCTCTTTAGTTGAAGACGATAGCACCACTAACATTGGATTCAATGGCAGTGGATTTGAGCTTAATCGCTCCGTAGAAGATTTTGTCCTCGAGTACAATCAAACAATCCCCTTTGATGTGTTATTAGAGCGTCTAAGTTCAAGTGAGCAAAGTATTTTTGTTGGCTTGAAAGATACGGATAGAAGACTGGATATATGGTCGACTCTTGATGGTAATCGAGCTATTCAAACATCTAGTAAACTGAATGACGTAGATACCTATAGACATATATCTTGGTTTGTTACTTTACTCGCTTTAGATTTCCCCATTGAAGATGCTTTGGTCATTGCTAACGCAGCTTCTAATGTTCCACGTGAAACATGGCCAAATAGTTTCGACGTATTCCCAGTTCCTATTCTTGAAGATAAGAGGCTAGGAATACATGTTGGTTGGGTGCACTCGAACAATCCGCTGACTTTCCCAAGCCTGATTAAATCTAGCCTAGGGCTATACCCCGTAGTAGATGACGTTGGTTGGATTGAAACGTTGTTGAAGTTAGGTGTTAAAACTATTCAGCTCAGAATAAAAAATCCGAATCAAGCCGATCTTGAAGAACAAGTTAAGCAAGCGATCTGTCTAGGTCAAAAGTATCAGGCTCAAGTCTTTATTAATGACTACTGGAAGCTGGCACTTAAACACCAAGCATTCGGAGTGCATTTAGGGCAGGAAGATATTGAAGAGTCAAACTTATTACAGCTGAGTGAGGCTGGAATTAGACTAGGTCTTTCTACTCATGGTTATTATGAGTTACTTCGGATTATACAAATCAACCCAAGCTATATTGCCCTTGGTCATATCTTTCCAACAACAACAAAGCAAATGCCCTCGAAGCCACAAGGTCTCGTTCGTTTAGGTTTATATCAACAATTGATTGATACGATCCCTTACTCACAAACCACACTAGGTTACCCGACCGTCGCCATTGGCGGTATAGATCAACATACAGCACCTGAAGTTTGGGATTGTGGTGTATCTAGTTTAGCTGTGGTTCGAGCGATAACATTGGCTGATTCTCCAAAAGACGTTGTCAATTTTTTTGATGATTTGATCAATAAAAACCCTCGCCAAGAAATCCAGAAACCAACTTTTGTTCATCAACCTTTGGAGATCAGTCATGCTGAGTGATGAGCAATTCACTCGTTATCAAAGGCAAGTATCCTTAGCTGAATTTGGTGAGAGTGGGCAAGAAAAACTGCTGAAGAGTCATGTTCTTGTGATTGGATGTGGTGGGTTAGGTAACGCTGCGGCGCTTTATCTTGCAGCTTCAGGTATTGGAAAGCTGGTTTTGATTGATGACGACGTAATTGAATCATCTAACTTACAGCGACAAGTTGCTTTTCAGGATGACGATATTGGTCAAACGAAAACACAGGCGTTGGCTAATCGCATCCAAAAGCTTAACTCTGACTGTACAGTTAGGGTGTTGACTAAGAAGGCTGATTATCAGCAATTATCCTTAGAAGTCATGCTTGCCGATGCAGTTCTTGACTGCACTGATAATTTTCCTTCAAGACAGCAAATCAATCGCGCTTGCTTTCGAAATCAAACACCACTGATTTCTGCCTCAGCGATAGGTTGGAATGGGCAGTTTGTTGTGTTCGATTTTGAGCATTCAAGAAACTCAGGTTGCTACCGTTGCTTATTTCCATTTGATGAAAATGTGGAAGGGCAGCGCTGTTCAGATTCTGGAATTGTAGGGCCAGTAGTAGGAACTATGGGCAACCTCCAAGCGCTTGCCGCGATACAGAAGTTAGCGATGGGCGAGTTCATTGTCCCTAGTCATGAACTTAAGCTGTTTGATGGCAAAACGATGAATTGGCAGAACTTGTCTATGCAGAAAGATGTAAGTTGCCCAGTATGCAATGAACAAAAAAGCTTATCTGAGCAAGAAAGTGAGGTTATTGAGTGAATCAAATAACAATTAAAATAAACGAAAAATTCGAAACGGTAGAAAGCCATTCGTCACTTGCTGACATTATTAAAGCTTTATCTCTTCCTGATTTTGGCTGTGTCTTTGCAATAAATAATACCGTTATTCCACGTAACCAATGGCAACAAACGGTCATGAATGACGGCGATTCAATTTCTCTTTTTCAAGCGATTGCAGGCGGATAAACATGTTAACTATAGCGGATAAAGTTTTTGAATCTCGTCTTTTTACAGGTACGGGAAAGTTTTCGAATAACCAAATAATGGCTGAAGCGATCAAAGCATCAGGGTCTCAGTTAGCAACAATGGCACTCAAGAGAGTAGATATTCACTCCCAAGATGATGATATCTTACGCCCGATTATGGATGCTGGAGTAAACCTTCTTCCCAATACATCAGGTGCTAAAAATGCGAAGGACGCAATTTTTGCTGCGCATCTAGCTCGTGAAGCTTTAGGTACTAATTGGCTTAAATTAGAGATTCACCCAGATCCAAAATATCTACTACCAGACCCTATTGAAACATTAGCTGCGGCTGAACAATTGGTTAAAGATGGTTTTGTCGTTTTGCCATATTGCCATGCAGACCCTGTTCTATGTAAACGTTTAGAGGAAGTAGGCTGCGCAGCAGTGATGCCTCTTGGCGCACCTATTGGTTCAAACAAAGGTGTTGTGTCTTCAGATTTCATCGAAATTATTATTGATCAAGCAAACGTACCAGTCATTGTTGATGCTGGTATCGGTGCGCCTTCACATGCTGCGAAAGCGATGGAAATGGGGGCGGATGCCGTTTTGGTTAACACTGCTATTGCTTCTTCGAATCACCCCGTGGAAATGGCTATTGCTTTTAAGTTAGCAGTCGAAGCTGGACGAATGGCATATCAATCTGGCTTAGCGGGTCAAGTTTCTCATGCTGTAGCATCAAGCCCACTGACCTCATTTTTGAATGAGTAAGGACCAACATGAGTTTTGTTGATCAGTTTAAAAAGCTGAATTGGGATGATATTGGGCTTTCAATTTATAGTAAAACAGCAAAGGATGTTGAACGCGCGCTCGCTTCTCCAAAGCGAAGTCTTGAAGACTTTAAAGCTCTGATTTCTCCAGCAGCGGAACCTTACTTAGAGCAGATGGCACAACAGTCTTTGGCACTTACGCGTCAACGATTTGGAAATACAATGTCACTGTATATTCCGCTTTATCTATCAAACCTATGTGCGAATGCTTGTACCTATTGTGGTTTTTCAATGGAGAACCGAATTAAACGTCGCACGCTTAATCTTGATGAAATTAATGCGGAAATTACTGCGATTAAAGGGATGAAGTTTGACAGTGTTCTGCTCGTCACGGGTGAACATGAAACAAAAGTAGGAATGAAGTATTTCAGAGAAGTCCTACCAACGATTAAAAACCAGTTTAACTATTTAGCGATGGAAGTTCAGCCGCTTAAGCAGGATGAATATGCAGAGCTCAAAACGTTAGGCTTGGATGCAGTGATGGTGTATCAGGAAACTTATCATCCAAGTACTTATGCTGAACATCATCTACGTGGTAATAAGACTGACTTTGATTTTCGTCTTGATACACCAGATCGATTGGCGAAAGCCGGTATAGATAAGATTGGCATTGGTGCTCTTATTGGTTTGGAAGAATGGCGAACAGACTGTTTTTATGTCGCCGCGCATTTAGACTATTTAGAGCGTACTTATTGGCAAACTCGATACTCAATTTCTTTCCCTCGTTTGAGACCTTGTGAAGGTGGGTTACAGCCTAAGTCTGTCATGTCAGACAAGCAGTTGGTTCAGTTGATTTGTGCTTATCGCTTATTGAATCCTGAAGTAGAGCTATCTCTTTCAACACGAGAATCTGCTCACTTTAGAGATAATGTATTGCCCCTTGGTATCACCAGCATGTCAGCAGCCTCAAAGACTCAACCTGGAGGGTATGCATTAGAAGATACCGAGCTTGAGCAGTTTGAAATAAGTGATGAGCGTAGTGCTGCTTCGGTAGAGTCAATGATTAGACAGAAAGGCTTTGATCCAGTTTGGAAAGATTGGCATAGCGGTTATTCAGGATAACGAGATCAATTATTCAGTCGCTAAATTTGTATAAACGTAGTGGTTTGGTATTACTAGTAATACATTCTCAGCGACAAGTTATCTGTCATTAGTAACGATAGTTACCTGTAGTGTTTCACGTGGAACATTGTTACCCAAATAAAACGGCTACCAATTGGTAGCCGTTTTTGTATCTGGTTCAATATAGACTTTCAAACACTTAAAACCTGATCGAATCTAATAAAGCTTGAGCGTATTAAATAAAGTCTAAGCGCATTAAGTAATGCTGCTTGTTATATTAAATTGGTATTCACTAGATTATGAATACTCAACTGGTGAGGTAGATTGGCGTAGCCATTCTAAAGTATCACCTTCAACAAGCGGGCTTACATCATTCCATACTTTTTGGTGGTATTCATTTAACCATGCAAGTTCAGGGCGAGTCAGCATATCGACATTGATATTGCGTTTATCGATAGGACAACGAGTTAAAGATTCAAAAGCAAGGACAGAGAAGTCGCCGTTAGTAGGTAGTTCTACAACAAGCTCTAAGTTTTCAATTCGAATACCAAACTCTTCAGCTCGGTAGTAGCCTGGTTCGTTTGAAAGAACCATACCTTTCACAAGAGGGACATCGATAAGCTTTTTCGAGATGCTTTGAGGTCCTTCATGAACACTTAAGAAGTGACCAACTCCGTGGCCTGTTCCATGGTCATAATCAAAACCTTCTGCCCATAGATGCTGACGAGCAAGAATATCAAGTTGGTAGCCACGAGTGCCTTGAGGGAAGCGAGCGCGAGTAATACCGATGTGACCTTTCAAAGCCAGAGTGAATTGCTTGATCATTTCCTTGGTTGGTTGACCAATTGCGATAGTACGAGTGATGTCTGTTGTGCCATCTAGATACTGACCGCCTGAATCAACAAGGTAAAGCGTGTTCAGCTCTAGCTTACCTGGTTCAGGTTGGTTCTCATGGTTGTAGTGGCACATTGCAGCATTACCGCCAGCAGCAGAGATAGTGTCGAAGCTTAAATCTTTTATGGTTGGGTCTTGGAAGCGAATTGCTTCTAGCTTGTCTGAAAGTACCGCTTCATCATGAAGGTTACCTGCAGCAACCTCAGCATCTAGCCAAGAAAGAAACTTAACCATAGCCGCGCCATCTCTAATGTGACACGCTTTCATACCTGCAATTTCCACATCATTTTTTGCGGCTTTTGGCATTAGGCATGGGTCTGCAGCTTCAATGATCTCTGCGCCTGCATTTTGAAGTACTAGTGTATACCAAGCGTTACTTGTACCTGCATCTACAGATACTCGTTTACCTGCTAGCTTTTCTAAGCAGCTTTGAAGTTCGGATGGGTGAGAAACTCGAATACCTTGACCAACGTGCTCTTCGAATCCTGCTGGAATGCGTGCAGGATCTAGGAAGAAGTCCACACTTTGATCGGCATGGATAATCGCGTTAGAAAGAACAACAGGAAGACGTGATACATCTAAGCCACGAATATTCAATAACCAACAAATAGAATCAAGTTCCGTTAGAACTGCAGCATCTGCTTCTTTGGCTGCTAATAGCTCTGCTACTTCTGCACGCTTACTTGTACTTGACTGTCCAACTGATTCTGTCGCCATTAAGCGTACATCAGAAACGATAGGAGCAGGGCGATCAGCCCAAAGCTCATCAATTGGGTTTGACGCTAAAGTTGCGAGTTCAAGTTTTCCTGCGAGTTTCGCCTGAGCGGCTTTCAACCAAGCGGCAGTGTGCATTCTTGGATCAAAGGCTACTTTGCTATTTGCTGGCAATGTTTGGACTGCCCAATCGAGAGCGGGTTCTTCAATAAGATGACGATACTCAAATACTTCTGCTGGGACTTGTTTACGAACTTGAACCGTATAGCGACCATCAACAAACATCGCAGCAGTATCACGAGTGATGATTGCAGCACCGGCTGAGCCCGTGAACCCTGTTAGCCAGTGAAGGCGTTCGTTGTGTGCAGGAACATATTCCCCTAAATACTCATCTTCATGAGGAATAATTAAAGCATCGTATTGATTGGTCTCAAGCCAAACTCGAACCGCGTTAACGCGTTCAGCAGTGATAGTGTGCATTGGTATCTTATCCTTGTTGTTGAGGTCCTTGTTAGCACCTTCGGTGTATAGCGCTATGTGACTCGCTATACAGCGTAATATGAATCGGTGTAATGGGCATTAAGCTATCTTTTTTGTTCCAAAGCTGCAAATGCTAAGCGTTATTTTTACCTAAGATGTAATGTTTTTTCTTTGATGATATTTCGTAACCAACTCAGAGCAGGGTCATTTTCTCTGTCTCTATGCCAGAACAAAGTATATGCCATTGGTGGGAATTCCATAGGTAAAGGCACGACAACCAAATCTAATTGTTTTGCGACAAGATCAGTAAAGTGGCTAGGAGCAGTAAAGACAAAGTCAGTATAAGTACACAAGCTAGCAGCGCTGTTGAAATCAGGGACTGAAATGGCAATATCTCTTTGGTGACCAAGATCCGCCAGTTTGTAATCTAAAAGCCAGCGATCACTCCCATCACATCTCACTTGCACATGTCTTTGTGCTAAGTAGTTTGCCAGATCCCATTTTTGCTCTAGAGCTGGATGGTTGCGCCTTAATACGCACATTTGAGCATCGCGATAAATTTCTTGTTCGCAGATATCGTCAGGAGGGAGCATGGTTAACCTTGCATCATTGATGTCTATATCTTTACCGGTTAAGCCAATGTCCAATTCACCCATTTGCAATTTTCTGAACGTTTGTTCGTTCCAAGCATGGGTATTAATATTTACTTTAGGTGCTTGTCGGAAAATAGCGGGTAAGAAGTGAGGCAATATTAATGGGTAAACACTCTCGACTGCTGCAATGTGAAAGCTATGGTCGCTATTGTATGGAGTGAAAGTTTCTGGTTGAGTCAAAACCTCGAGTTGATTGATAAGTGTCTCTAGTTTTGGTTTTAGAAATAAGGCTTTCGGTGTTGGGCGTAACCCATGAGCACTCCGAGTAAATAAAGGATCATTAAATTGTTCTCGAAGCTTCGCAAGTGACTTACTAACTGCCGACTGGCTTAGGCATAAACGATGCGCTGTTCTAGTAACACTAAGTTCCTCAAGTAGAACCTGCAAGCACACTAATAAATTGAGGTCGATACGAGCCAGTTTCTCAAGATTCATGCATATTTCCATTTTGGAATAATACTAATGAGTATATGCCATTTTCATTCATATCAGTACTAGCGTATTCTCGCCGGACTTAAACGAATTCGGGAGAATCTTGTGTCAACCACTACGCCTCAGACTAACAGTAAATTACAGGTCGCTCTGCTTGCAATGCTAGTGCTATTTAGCCCTCTAGCTATTGATATTTACTTGCCAGCGTTACCTCAAATATCAGCGGCGTTTCACGTGGAACATGCATTGGCTCAAGATACGATTACTTGGTTCTTATTTGCTATGGGCGTAGGGCAACTCTTTGCTGGTCCATTGGCAGATAAACTCGGTCGTCGAACTGTTGCATTAGGAGGGATCAGTATCTATGCACTGAGTGCTTGCTTGGCGTGGGCCGCTCAGTCAATTGATATGATGCTGATTGCTCGGTTGCTGCAAGGCTTAGGAGCTTGTGCGACTTCTGTAGCTGCTTTTGCAACAGTTCGCGATATTTTTGGTCCAGAGAAAAGTGGCAAGATGATTAGCTACTTGAATGGTGCTATCTGTTTTATCCCTGCACTTGCTCCCATTCTGGGAAGTTGGTTAACTCAAGAATTTGGCTGGCGTTCAAACTTTAGTTTCATGGCTGGTTTTGCTTTAGTGGTCGGTTCAATCTTATTCTTCCAAATGAAAGAGACTAACCCAGCAACAGAAAAAGTGGCGGTGTTCAAATTTGAGCGTTATTGGTCTGTATTAAGAACGCCATCATTTATCTTCCATGCAAGCTTATGTATGTTGGCTATGGCAGTGATACTGGCTTACGTGACTTCAGCCCCTGTGGTTCTGATGGAACAACTAGGCATGAGTATGAATGAGTTTACTTTCTGGTTTGGTATTAATGCACTTATTAATATTATCGCAGCATTCTCGGCACCTAGATTCATGGATAAGTTTGGTACCTATGGAGCGCTAATTGTGGGTATTAGTACTCTTGGTTTTGCAGGTATTCTCATGTTGGTTCTAGCGAATGAAGCAACAGCCATAGCGTTTATGCTACCTATCTTTTTGTCTTCTGTTGGCTTCGCTTGGATTTTAGGCGCGGCAGCTGGCAAAGCGCTTGAACCATTTGGTGACAGAGCGGGTACTGCAGCAGCGCTTCTAGGTTTATTCCAAATGAGTGGTTCTGGCTTCTTAGTTGGCACAATGCAAAGAATGAACCTTGAGCCACCAATTATGATTGCCATGCACATGCTTATCATTGTCCCAGCACTATTCATACTGCTTAGTAAAGTGGGCAAAACATGGCATGCGACTTTGGCTAAAGTATAATGTCCGTTTGACGGTAAATATGTGAATGCCTGTTTTACCAAAGGCGAAACAGGTGTATATTTGTCGTTCGATCAAATGTGTAAATCACAACGGATATTACAATAAATGTCATTAACAACTTATGAAATGGCTCGTGTTTTAGAGCAGATGGAAGATGCTCCTGAGAAAATCATGTTTGGTAAATTACTTGCCGAACTTGGTAACCAAAGTGAAGAGCGTATTCGTAGTGCCGCAAAACAGGTGCCAATCGATACGTTGAGAGATATTGTGTATCAGTTTCAGCGTGTGATTGAAGCCCGTAAAGGCGAGAAAGTTCAGTTGCTAGCAAAGCAATTGGCTGAGCAGGGCATTTCGGCAGAAGAGCTGCAAGCATTCCTAAATAAGTAGTTAATATAGATTTTAAAAAAGCCACTCAACTGAGTGGCTTTTTTTATGGAGCTTGTCTGAAATATATTGCTACGGCTAGATGAAATGGTGAGTTACTCATTCATAACTTTAGATTTGATCAGCTTATCAGCAGATAAAGGTCCAGCTCCCCAGACAACGACAATTAAGATCATTAGACCCCATAGTTGGTGGTCATAAAAACCTTGTTCCCACAATACTGGGTAAGAAACAACGGCAATGATATTGAAGACAAAAAGTATGGCTGCCATTGGTCTGGTTAGTAATCCAAGAACCATAAATACAGGCAAAATGAGCTCGGCGGCGGTGCCTAGGTAAGCCGCTAACTCCCACGGAATAATAGGCACCTGATATTCAAGCTCAAATAAATACAAGGTGCTATCCCATGAGGCAATTTTGGTTAGCCCTGAATTGAAAAAGACCCAAGCAACCCATACTCTACAAAAGAGTAAAAGCAGCGGGACAAATAATGCCTGTAAGCGGCCGATTAATGAATCATATTGAGTGACTAGGTTTATTATCTTCGGACTATTCATATATTTTCTCCTTAGTGGCGCTAACGGAGAATCCTGCCACGATACCAAGCGAAATAATTGAATCTAAATGTGGTAGAAGGTGTGGGTCTATTTCGCTAAGGGAATTGCCATTGTTGATTGCAATGACGAGTTGGTAGGCTTCATTTGTCAGTGAGTGACACACAATTTGTTCATCATTTGTATGTTGGGTGTTTGCTAAAGTGATGACACCAGTTTCACTTTGCTGAATATTAAGTTGCTCTATATTGTTATCAAGAATGGCTTGTTGGAGAGAATAAAGCGCATATGGTGAGTCAAATAAACTTACTCCATCTTTTAAGTGAAGCATTAAACTATGGTGTATCTCGGGTGCAACATGAACTAACTCAGTTAAGGGTTGGATAGTTTTAAGCGTTAATTCGCATTGTGCTGAGCGAAAGGTTTGGTCGCAACACCACTCAAAACGAGCCACTTCACTTAGGTAGGGTGCGGCTTCGATAACACTTGGGAAAAGCTGGATAGTCTCATTAAACCCTTCGCCATATTCACTTACATCAGCCGAGTGGAGTGGGGTACTAAGAACATACTGCCTTGCTAATTGAGTAAAACATTCTTCACCCACGAGTGCTTCAACCATAGGGTAGGTAGCACTCATGACTTCACTTAAGCTGATAACAAAATTATTGCGATAGATTTGAATTCGCTGTGTATCAGAGAAGTGATCACTCACAATGTCACAGCGCTCCCCATCGCTCTCATACTTTAAAGCGCGAGCAAATTCTTGTTGAATCTTAGCAAGAGAGTCGCTCATGATGCTTTCCTCCCTGCAGGTGTGTATTGATCATTAAGACTAATTTGGCGAAGCTGTTGGCTTGCCTTTAACGCTTCATCTAGCAGTACTTCTGGCTTTGGTAAATCTAAATCCCATTCGATAAGGGTATGCCTTTCACCATGTTGCGTGGTCCAAGTTTTAAAAAGATCCCACACCTCTTTACTCACCGGTTTACTGTGAGTATCAATCCAAATTTCACCTTCATCTAACTGCTTAATCGTAAATCCTGCTAAATGAATTTCATCAACGGCTTTGGCAGGTATTCCTTCTAGGTAGGTTTTGCAATCAAACCCGTGATTAAAAGCAGATACGTGCACATTGTTCAGATCGAGTAATAGCCGGCACTCTGTTCGCTTTTGGACTTCAGCTAAAAAATCCCACTCAGCGATGGTTGAGTGATTGAATTTAAGATAGCTCGATGGGTTCTCTATTAGGATGGCGCGCTGAAGGTACTCTTGAACCTCGATGACGTTTCTACAAAATACATCAAGAGCTTCTTCTGTATAAGGAAGGGGTAATAAGTCATTAAAGTGATGCCCACCAGATTGGCTCCAGCTTAAATGATCGGAAATCAAAAAAGGTTCGATTTCATTAATTAAATGCTTCAATAAAGAAAGGTGATGGTGACTGACTCTTTCTACTGAGCCTAATGACAAACCTACCCCGTGACAGCTAATTTCATGATGTTGCCTGATGGTATTAAGCTGATGAAGGTGCGGAGAGTTTGGTTGAAAGTAGTTTTCACTGTGCACTTCTAACCAGCTGACTTGCTCAGGGTTTTGATTAAAAAAATCCAAATGGGGAGTTCTTAACCCTACGCCAACTTTTGGGTGAAGAGGATGTGTCAAAGTGGCTCTCCTTTAACTTCAGTGAATATAACTACCATAGACCTTAAATACTAAACGATGAGTTGGTGAGCCCATATAGAATGAGCTCACAGAATCAAACTTAAGAAGATTGAGTACTACCGCCTGAAAGCTTCCCACATAGTCCTTTAGGTACCACAACAAATGCATCACTTTGGTTGTCTTCTTTTGCTGTACCCGCACATGAGCTTGTTTTGGTCGCACAGTCATTTTTACCAGCTTTCGCTACGCCGTAGCACTTTTCTTTTGCCGCGGCTTCAGCGGGTGCAGAAGTTAAAACAGTACCACCAAAGGCAAGTAGGCTTGTGATCGCAGCAGTTACAGCAAGATTTGAATTTTTCATAGTCATTCCCTCTAGGACTTTATTTATATTTGTGTTGGCTAGTTAATGAAATGTTAACCAGCTTATTAGAAAGGATAGGAAGAACGGATAAATAATTTCATTAAAAAATGATTTTTATGAATGAATTGGTGGGTTTTTTATTCAAATGATTGATTGTTAATGATAATTAATTGATGTTTTTTTCTGCTTATTACTCTAAACGGAGATGGGTGTTTAGGTTATAATCAACTTTTATGTATAAAAACCCAGTAGTGAGCCCATTCATGATAGATCCTTCGCTTTTACTCGATGGCCTGAACGACAAACAACGTGAGGCGGTTGCCGCCCCTTTAGAACATCGACTTATTCTAGCGGGGGCTGGTAGTGGTAAAACTCGAGTTTTAGTACACCGCATTGCTTGGCTTCAAACGGTTGAGCAAGCATCTCCTTTTTCGATTATGTCAGTGACGTTTACCAATAAAGCGGCGGCAGAAATGCGTGGTCGTATTGATGAGTTGATGATGGGCAGTTCATCTGGAATGTGGAATGGTACATTCCATGGTATTTGTCATCGAATTTTACGAGCTCACTACTTAGATGCAAAATTGCCAGAAGACTTCCAGATCATAGACTCCGATGATCAGATTCGATTATTGCGCCGCTTGATTAAAGCTCAGAATTTAGATGAGAAGCAGTGGCCTGCGAAACAGGGCTCATGGTGGATCAATGGGAAGAAAGATGAAGGCTTACGACCTAGTCATATTGATTCTTACAATGATCCCGTCACCCAAACTTGGTTGAAGATTTACTCGGCGTATCAAGAGGCGTGTGATCGCGCGGGATTAGTCGACTTTGCAGAAATTCTTTTACGCGCTCATGAATTACTGCGTGATAAAAAGCATATCCGAGAGCATTACCAAGCTCGATTCAAACATATTTTGGTGGATGAATTTCAAGATACCAACAACATTCAATACGCTTGGTTACGAATGATGGCGGGTCCTGAATGTCGCGTTATGATCGTTGGCGATGATGATCAATCTATCTATGGATGGCGTGGCGCGAAGATAGAGAATATTCAGAAATTCTTAGATGAATTTATTGGTGCAGAAACTATCCGTCTTGAACAAAATTACCGTTCAACGAAAACCATTCTTCAAGCTGCGAATGAGCTTATTGCCAACAATACGGAGCGTATGGGCAAAGAATTGTGGACTGATGGTAATGATGGCGAACCTATTTCGGTGTACTCAGCGTATAACGAATTAGATGAAGCGCGCTTCACGGTCAGTAAAATCAAAGAGTGGCAGGAGAAAGGTGGAGCGCTAGAAGATACTGCGATGCTTTATCGTAACAACGCCCAATCTCGTGTGCTTGAAGAAGCGCTTATCCAAGGTGGTCTTCCTTACCGAATCTACGGTGGCATGCGATTCTTCGAGCGTCAGGAAATCAGAGATGCCTTGAGCTACCTACGCTTGATGAATAATCGTAGCAATGATGCTGCCTTCGAGCGTGTCGTTAATACGCCAACGCGTGGCTTGGGTGATAAAACGTTAGAAACGATTCGTCTTGCGGCACGTGATCGTGGTGCAACGATGTGGCAAGCAAGTGTTGCTCTGATAGAAGAACAAGTTTTACCAGGTCGTGCTGCAGGGGCTTTGAGCCGTTTTATTGAGCTTATCAATGCACTGGAAGATGACACCATAGAATTGAGGTTGCATGAGCAAACTGACCACGTGATTAAATCGTCTGGCTTGTTTGCGATGTACGAGCAAGAAAAGGGCGAAAAATCTAAGGCTCGTATTGAAAACTTAGAAGAATTAGTCACAGCGACTCGCCAATTTGAAAAGCCAGAAGAAGCTGAGGAAATGAGCATGCTGACTGCTTTCTTAACGCATGCAGCACTTGAAGCAGGTGAAGGGCAGGCCGATGAGTTTGATGATGCAGTTCAGCTGATGACATTACATAGTGCGAAGGGCTTGGAATTCCCTATGGTATTTATGGTAGGTGTTGAAGAAGGTATGTTCCCAAGCCAAATGTCGGCAGAAGAAGCGGGACGTTTAGAAGAAGAACGTCGCTTATGTTATGTAGGCATGACTCGAGCAATGGAAAAGCTCTACATCACTTATGCGGAAATGCGTCGTTTATATGGTCAGGAAAAGTACCATAAGCCATCTCGTTTCATTCGTGAGCTGCCTGAAACGTGTTTAGATGAAGTGCGCATGAAGGCACAAATTAGCCGACCAGCTTCTAGTGGTCGCTTTAGCCCAACAGCGGTTAAAGAAAATTTCAATGAAACTGGGTTTAGTTTAGGGTCGAGAGTCAAACATCCTAAATTTGGCGAAGGCACTATTATTAACTTTGAAGGAAGTGGTCCTCAGAGCCGAGTTCAAATCGCATTCAATGGTGAGGGCATTAAGTGGTTAGTGACGGCTTATGCAAGGCTAGAGAAGTTGTAAGCGAGTAGAATTAATAAAGGTTAATCGAGATTAAGGAAGAGTAGCTAAACGGCTGCTCTTTTTTTATAAGCTCCCATAGCTCTAAGCTTATTAAAAAATAAGGTGAGTCGACCAAAGTGCGCAGATAAAGAAAAACCCCGAGAGCTTGCGCTCATCGGGGTCTATAGTCTTACTCGCAGCAATCCGGCTACTAAGTGTGCTCCATGCATCAAATCCATGATAGTGTGCTGTTATCCTTCAGCGTATTCCTTTCGTCGCCATCCTAGCGGTGTCCTTGATCTTATCCTGATCTGCTAACAGTCCTCGTTAGCGCGCTTCACTTGTTCCTTGAGCGGTGTCCTTTACATCATCCTGATGTTTTTAGTCCTTTCCTCATCCAGAGGTGTCCATTGCCTTCCTTAGTAGCAACCATCCTAGTTACTATTGTATCCGTACAATGTCCTTTCGCTTTCCTTGCTGATTGTTCATCCTGAGCAACCAAATCTTCATCCTGAAGATAACCAATTCCGTGGTGTTTTCCTGTTCCGTGTCAGCATCCTTCCGACACCTTTAATATTACCCATATCGAAATTATCGGCAATGCAGAAAAGCGATAATTCTACAGATAAAATCGTTTGCTAAATGAACGTATCTTTATATTTCAAATGGTTACTGTTGGTTGTTGCTGTTTCTCGTAAGGAAATATCGATATTCACTCACTTGCTTGTGAGAGATCTCTTACAAGCAAGCGAGTAAAAAGGGGAGTGTTAACGGCTATTGCCCGATTGCAGCTCCTTCACGTCTTGGGTCTGCTGCTCCTTCTAGCCCATCTTTTGTGATCCTGATCGCATGCAAACCTGAATTTAGATCTCGAACGTTCACCTTAAAGCCCATTTTTTCTAGTTTTGGTTTAAATAATTCGGCTTGAGTTCCTTGCTCTACATCTAGTGTGCCAAATCGGTTCAAGAAATGAGGGTGGTTAATGGCTTCTTGAATATCCATATCCCATTGAGTGTGGGCGATAATCGCTTGAGCAACGTAACCAATGATGCGGCTTCCACCTGGTGATCCGATTGCCATATAAGGTTTATCGTCTTGCATGATAATTGTGGGTGCCATTGAAGAGCGAGGTCGCTTCCCAGGTTCAAGCCTATTCGCAATAGGTTTACCGTCATTATGAGTTTTGAATGAAAAATCGGTTAACTCATTATTTAGCAAGAAACCTCTGACCATTAAACGAGAGCCAAAAGCATTTTCAATGGTGGTTGTCATCGATATCACGTTGCCATCGCTATCAACAATATTGAAATGGCTAGTGGAAGGAAGCTCAATAGATATGTCTTGGCTGCGTAGCATCGCATGATCCCAAGGTGGTGAACCTGCTGATACGGAATCTAATGCTTTGCCAGCCGTAATCAATTGAGATCTTTCTTTCAAATAGTCAGTGCTGACTAACCCTTGCGTTGGCACTGGCACATAATCTTGGTCTGCCATGTACATCCCACGGTCTGCAAAGGCTAGACGAGAAGCATCAGCTAACACCTGCCATGATTTTGCATCATCTGGCCCCCATGATTTCAAATCAAATTGTTCGGTCATTGATAAAATTTGACCTACGGTAAGAGCACCTGAACTAGGTGGCCCCATTCCGCAGACTTGATAACTTTCGTAGGCTGAACAAACCGGAGTTCGCTGCTTAATGGTATAGGTATCGAAATCTTTTTGGGCTAAGACGCCTGGGTTACCTTTAGCATTTTGAACAGTAGCAATAATGTCGCTAGCGATATTACCTTGATAAAAGGCTTTAGCGCCTTGGCTTGCTATAGATTGGAGTGTCTCTGCGTATTCCGGGTTTTTAAGTAAAGTACCTGCTGTTTTTGGTTGCCCATTAGCATCAAAAAAATACGCTTTTGTTGTTGGGAAGCGGCTTAAACGCTGTTGATCATTATTAATTAGAGTGGCTAGGCGAGGGCTAATGGTAAAACCATCTTGAGCCACTTTTATGATCGGAGCGATTAAAGACGCCCAATCAAGCTTTCCATATTGTTGATGAGTATCCCATAAGAGTTTGACCGTTCCTGGTGTGCCAACAGAGCGACCGCCCACAACGGCATCATAAAACTTCAATGGTTGCCCGTTGTTATCTTGAAAGAGTTGTGGAGTGGCGTCTAATGGTGCCGTTTCGCGCCCATCATAGGTTTTGAGCTGATTACCTTTGGCATCCCAATAGACAAGGAACGCCCCTCCACCAATACCTGATGACTGAGGCTCGACCAAGCCAAGCATAAGTTGAACTGCAACCATGGCATCGACAGCATTGCCGCCTCTAGCTAAAACATCGGCTCCTGCTTGAGTGGCAATGGGGTTAGCGGCGGTAACCATCCAGTCTTTCGCTTTAACGAGTTGTTTGGTTTCAATTCCACTACTGTGTTCAGGCGCAACTGAATCTGCGGCTTGGTTTGCCCAACTGACGTGAGAGGCAAAAATTAGGGTAGAGGTGGCGATTGTTGAAAGTTTTGTTTTCCACTGCATGCTCTTCTCCTTTAAATATGCAGAGCTAGATTGGCAGTGGATTCGAGAGAGATCTAGTTTATTGTTAACAAAATGTAACCTTGATTCGAATTTAAGACACGAAGACCATGGCAGATTGCCAAATAATACTGATGCCGATTATGGTGAAAACCGCGCCACATAATCCATCAATATAAACGGTCGCTTCATGTAACTTTTTCTGTAAGGTTTTAGTTGAAAGCATCCAAGCTAATAAAGAGAACCAAAATAAAGAAAGCCCCCATAAAATAAGCATCGCTGCGCCTTTCCCTGCCGTCGACATATCTGCTGGCACTAAGCTCGACATCAGGCTGATAAAGAAAACTAAAGCTTTTGGATTAAGAATGTTGGTTGCGAAACCTTTAGAGAAGGCTTCTCGTTTATTTGTCAGGATTAGATCTTTGTCTTCAGTGTCTGGTGATTCATCATCGTGGTGGTTGATGGTATGCCAAGTCGCTTTTAATGCCCCATACCCCAAGTACAGTAAATAACTACCACCTGCTAATTGCAGCAGAGCAAAAACGGTCGGTTGCTGATGAACAAGGTAACTGATACCTGTCAGGCTAAATATTGAATGAAGTAGAATTCCGAAAGACAAGCCTAGGGCGATAAATAGCCCAGTTTGTCGACCGTGACGAGTGGCATTTTGCACAACTAGAGCAAAATCAGGGCCAGGGCTCATCAAGGCAATAAAGTGAATAGAGGCAAGGGTAATTAGTATTGTGACTTCGTTCATTAGTCGCTCTCAAGCTAGAAGATAAGCTTCTTGTGTGTATTGAGCGTAGCCTACCGTATTTACTATGGGGCAAATTGTAAATAATCAACACTCAACGAATTAATGATGGTGGAACGCCAAAAACTGTTTTAAATGCTTTAGAGAAATGGGCTTGATCGTAAAATCCGACTTGTAATGCGACTTCTGTCCCGCACACGCCTGACTTAATTAAGCGCATGCTTTGTTCCATTCTTAAACGGCTTAACCAAGCATAGGGAGTGATGCCCATTTTGTTTTTAAAATGCCTTTGGAATTGAGTTGTGGTCAGGTCACATAACTCTGATAAGTGATTGAGCCTTACCGGTTGATCTAAGTTTTCCAGTAAATAACTTTTTAATGAATCGACATCCTTGTTACCCAGCTGCACATTTACTTTTGATCCAAATTGCGCGTATCGATCTACTATTGTCGAAAATCCCTCGTAGGGGAGGCAGTCTTGAGCAAGCTGGCTGATGTTTGGCTGTATTAATAGCTGGTGTAAGTTGCGTAATTGTAAAAATGAAGCTTGATCGGAAAGGATCAGCTCTGAAAAGCTTAAGTTGTGAGCATTTTTGTTGGGATCTGCAAGATCTTGAAACCATTGAGGGGAAACGGAAAATACACGGACTTCGTAACCTGAATCCAGCTTTGAGTGCCCATCATGAAGTTCATCGGGTGGCATTATGACGACTTGCCCGCTGCCAACATGGTGGCTGGTGCCTTTATAGATAAACTTTTGTTGTCCTTGGGTAATCAGACCTATGTGAAAATCTAGGTGGTAGTGGCGTTGGAAAGCGAACTCTTGGTATTGAGCCTGAATTAAGCTGATTTCTTTAGTTGGAGTCGAATAGTAGTGAACGTTATCCATAATGCCAAAAGCTTGGTTAAATTATCATCAATTCAACCAAGCTTAACTTTGTCTTTCTAAGTTGTCTTGTAAAAAACCAGCAGAGCTAGCTTTTAGCTTGTTTACTTTTCTTATTATTACGAAGCCCATCAAAGCTAAAGACGACTAAAGCACCCCAAATAAAGGCGAATGTGATGGCTTTATCTATACTAAAGGCTTCCCCGTAGATAAGTACAGCCAATAAGAACATTAAACTAGGACCGATATATTGGAAAAATCCCAACGTTGAAAGCTTTAAGCGAGTCGCAGCACCAGTAAAGCAGAGCAAAGGTAAAGTTGTGATAACGCCCGCCGCCACTAGTAGTAGATTCAGTTGAATAGGGTTTGCAGTGAAGTGAGAAGTTGGCGAGTCGGCAATAAACAGCAAATAGCCCGCAGCAACCGGCAGTAAGATTAAGGTTTCAATGAATAAGCCTGTCTGTGCTTCTAAGTTGAGTTTCTTACGCATCAGTCCGTAAAAACCGAAACTACAAGCTAACGCAATCGCGACTATAGGAATTGACCCAAAAGCAATAAGCTGGATAAGTACACCAACGGCAGCAAGAGCAACGGCAAACCACTGTAATTTCCTTAAACGCTCACCAAGAAATAGCATTCCAAGTAACACGTTAATTAAGGGGTTGATGTAATAGCCTAAGCTGGCATCGAGCATGTGGTTTGAATTGACTGCCCAAATAAAGATAAGCCAATTTGCTCCAATTAATATCGAAGTCGCGATAAGAAGCAAAACTTTTGGTTTCGAAGTCAGAGTGTCGCGAACATTGCGCCAGCGACGGCCGAGGTGCAGTAAAAATGCGAGCAAAAAGAATGACCACACTACGCGGTGACTGATGATCTCTAGCGGTGAAACGTCACTTAAAGATTTGAAATAAATAGGGGCAATTCCCCACATTGTGTATGCACCAATGGCAAGCAAAATTCCTTGGCGTGTACGTTGTTGTTCTTCTGGAGTCATGAGACTTTCTCTGGTACTGAGTACCTAGTAATTAGATTTATAAAGAGAGTTGGTCAGTATAGGAGCGTTAAACCATTTAGCCTAATAATTTGCGGTTTTATTCGCCAGCATTCCCCTCTACAATGTGTCGCCTCGCTTACCACGTAAGTGAGCTTATTAAACCCTCGATTAGGATACCCAATGACCGCCACTTTGATTGCAGAGCAAACGTCGACGCCCACCGCTGATGCCCAAACCATTTTACAAGATGTATTTGGCTACCAGGAGTTTCGTGACGGTCAAAAAGAGGTCATAGACTTAGCGGTTGAAGGTCAAGATAGTTTAGTTATTATGCCGACCGGTGGTGGTAAATCGCTTTGTTACCAAATTCCTGCGCTAGTGCGTGAAGGGCTAACTTTGGTTATCTCTCCATTGATCTCTTTAATGAAAGATCAGGTAGACCAATTAAAAGCAGATGGTGTAGCGGCTGAGTGTATTAACTCCTCTATGCCACGCGATGCTTTAATTAGCGTATTCAACCGTATGAATTCAGGTCAGCTGAAGATGGTGTATGTTTCTCCTGAGCGAGTTCTCATGCGTGACTTCATTGAACGTTTACAGGGTTTACCCCTTTCGATGATTGCGGTAGATGAAGCGCATTGTATTTCTCAATGGGGTCATGACTTCAGACCTGAATACGCATCGTTAGGTCAGCTAAAACAGTACTTCCCTCATGTGCCTTACATGGCGCTGACAGCAACGGCTGATGACGCTACTCGAAATGACATTATCCAGCGTCTTCAGCTGGTGGACCCTCATACTTACCTCGGCAGCTTTGACCGACCAAACATTCGATACAACTTAGTTGAGAAACATAAGCCTATATCACAAGTGGTTCGCTATCTTGAAACTCAGAAAGGCAACTGCGGCATCATCTATTGTGGTAGCCGTAAGAAAGTAGAGATGGTCACTGAAAAGCTGTGCAATAACGGTATTCGTGCGGCAAGTTACCACGCAGGTTTAGATACCGATGAACGTGCTTATGTGCAAGAAGCTTTTCAACGTGATGACATCCAAATTGTTGTGGCAACCGTCGCCTTCGGTATGGGAATCAATAAACCCAATGTACGCTTTGTTGTGCACTTTGATATTCCGCGCAACATTGAGTCTTATTACCAAGAAACAGGACGAGCAGGGCGAGATGGGTTACCGGCAGAAGCAATGATGCTATTTGACCCGGCTGATATTGGCTGGCTTCGCCGCATGTTGGATGAGAAAGAAGAAGGCCCGCAGAAACAAGTGGAGAGCCATAAGCTCAATGCAATGAGTGCGTTTGCGGAAGCTCAAACATGTCGACGTCAAGTGCTATTGAATTACTTTGGCGAATATCGCGACAAGCCTTGTGGCAACTGTGATATCTGCTTAGATCCGCCGAAACACTTTGATGCTACTGAAGAAGCGCAAAAAGCACTGTCATGCGTTTACCGAGTGAACCAGTCGTTTGGTATGGGTTATGTAGTAGAAGTAATGCGCGGAATGCAAAATATTCGAGTGCGAGATAATGGACACGATAAGCTCTCAACCTATGGGATTGGTCGAGATCATAGCCATGACTATTGGATAAGTATTTTTAGGCAGCTTATTCATAAAGGTCTGCTGTTCCAAAACATCACTCGCAATTCAACATTGCAGTTAACCGAAGAAGCACGCCCTTTGCTGCGTGGTGAAATGAATTTAGAACTTGCAGTGCCTAGATTAGATACCGCAGTCAGAAGTGCGAAAGCCGATAAACTGACGAGCAAGAATTACGATAAGAAACTCTTTGCCAAACTTCGTAAGCTGCGTAAATCCATTGCCGATCAAGATGGTTTACCACCTTATGTGGTGTTCAGTGATGCAACATTGATTGATATGGCTGAAGTGCTGCCAACCTCTTATGGAGAAATGCTTGCTGTAAATGGTGTTGGTCAACGTAAGTTAGACAAGTACGCTGATCCTTTCTTGGATTTGATTCAAGAGCATATTACGACTCACGGTTAATTGGTCTTTTCTTATCTAGAATGCATACCACTAAAAGAAGCTAAATAAATAACGGTTACGATAAATGAAAACACAAACGGAATTTGGTCTACGAGAATACCTAGCAGATGAAGGTCGATTACTTATCACTGCCCCTCGTTTTGATTTTGACTCTTACCCTAAGCTCGGTGACCGTTTAGTCACATTACTTTCAGCTTCGATTGTTGAAAAGCAGTGGGACGCGGACATGCATTCTTGGTTGATTGACTTTGAAGGGTGTAAGTTCTTTTTAAAGTCGGAACATTACAGTGAATCTATTTGGTTAGAGTCATTAAATGCCTCCGAAAGCCGAGAAGAATTTGATTACTTAGCAACACTGTTTGAACGCGGTTTTTAAAAACATTGAGTCGTCACAAGCAAGATGAAAATAATTTATAGGGGATAAACGTTTGCGTTTTTCTCCATTATTGCAGCCAATATTGATTAATGTATAATCGCCCGCCGCTCAGTAGAGCGATTTATTTTATACATTTGTTTTTCACATTATTGGTAAGAGCCTTATTCATCACTGACTAAGAGACTCGATTTGGGTTCCCTCACCCCCAAACCAAACTAAAAAGGTTACAGCATGAGTAATTTTACCCCTGCGCAACAGCGCAAAGCCCTAGCACTACTAGTTTTGTTCCATTTGGTGATCATTGCATCCAGCAATTATTTGGTTCAACTTCCCTTTACCGTCTTTGGAATGCATACCACTTGGGGCGCATTCACTTTTCCGTTTATCTTCTTAGCGACTGATTTAACTGTTCGTATTTTTGGTGCCAAGCTTGCCCGTAAAATCATTTTCTTAGTGATGTTACCTGCACTTGCTGTGTCGTACTTGCTTTCAGTTGTGTTTTTTGAAGGTCAATTCCAAGGGTTTGGTCAACTGTCTGAATTCAACTTGTTTGTTGCCCGCATCGCTGCTGCAAGTTTTATGGCTTACTTGCTAGGTCAAATTTTGGATGTGCATGTTTTCAACCGATTACGCCAGCTAAAGCAGTGGTGGGTCGCCCCAACTTGCTCAACGTTGATTGGTAATGCTTTAGATACGATTGCCTTCTTTGCGATTGCTTTCTACCAAAGCCCTGATCCTTTCATGGCTGAACACTGGACAGAAATTGCGCTGGTGGACTATGGGTTTAAGCTAATTATCAGCTTAGGTTTGTTTGTTCCTATGTACGGTGTGCTTCTTAATTTTGTAGTAAGAAAATTAACAGCCGTAAACCCTGACTTTAAAGCAACGGGTGTGAATGCTTAATTTGGTTTAAATATTTCTAGTTTAAACGTTATACACTTTGTGCGTGATATAAGAAAAAGCCCAAGCGAGTTGCTTGGGCTTTTTTGTGTTCGATAATTACTTAATTCGAATGCACTATTCTTTCAATTGTCTGGTTCTTCCAACCAAACTTACGATGTCTACTCACTCGCGTTTATTACGAGCGGCCATCCAATATCGCTTTGTCGGTTGGCTTCAATTTCCAGTTCAGCAGCCGTGAGTGGGTTATCCACTAACCATTGCTTAGAAATTGAAAGAGTCAGGTTATCGCCATTGACCTCAAGAGATACTTGCGGCTCAAGCTGCGTATTACGACGATGCGTCAGTAATGTCGCTAAGCGTAGAAGACGTAAAATACGTTTACTGCTAGTACCAGACACCGCATGTTGCTCTGGTAATGAAGTAAGCTGCTCTCGGTAGCGTCGCACAATTTCACCTAAGCAAAATTTTTGAGCTCGGGTAAAACCAGGAAGGTCGAGGTTTTGTAGCAAATATGCCCCGTGTTCACCACCTTTCTTAAAGTCGATGGTTAACCCAATTTCATGCAGTTTTGCCGCCGTGGTTAATAATACCGAGGCTTGAGGTTCACTTATCCATTCGTCACCACCGGCTTGCGCCAATAGATTCTGGCTAAGTGTTGCAACTTGTTCACCGTATTCAACATCCATTTGGTAGCGAGATTGTACGCTAGCAATTGTGCGGTTATGAATGTTGTCATGACGAAGCTCATCGACCATTTCGTAAGCTAAACCTTCACGAAGAGCGCCGCCAGCAAGGGTCATAGATTCGATTTTAAGTGACTCGAATATCGCAATCAGTATTGATAGGCCACTAGGGAATACTAAAGCGCGTTCTAGTGTTAAGCCCTCAATCTCTAATTCTTCTAAACGTTCGGCAAGCATGGCTTGTTTTTGTAAGCGCTTAAGTTTAGTAAGAGTGATTACCTCATCCATACCTTGCGCAAGCATGATTTCTTGTAAGGCTTGTACTGTACCACTTGCCCCTACACAGACATCCCAACCAAGTTGGTTATAGTTATCAAGGATAGGAGATAGAGTTGCTTTAGCAGCTTCTATAGCATTATCAAAGTTGCTGGCATTCAATTGGCGATCTTTAAAGTGGCGTTCAAGCCAAGTCACGCAGCCCATTTTTAAGCTAGTTAATGCTTTTGCTGTGAAACCTTCACCAATTATAACTTCGGTACTTGCTCCGCCAATATCAACCACTAAACGGCGACCGCTGCCTCCAGAAGTATGAGCCACACCTTTATATATAGTGGCGGCTTCTTCTTCCCCAGAGATAACGTTGATCTTTTGTCCAAGAATATCATTGGCTTTCTTTAGAAAAATATCCACATTGGTTGCGGTACGCAGGGTTGCAGTACCGACAATACGGATATTTTCTGGTGGAATATCTTGTAATCGCTCTGCAAAGAGACTCAAACAGTCCCAACCGCGCTGCATGGCTTCAGTACTAAGCGCATTATTTTCATCTAAGCCTGCGGCTAAACGAACTTTGCGTTTAATTTTTGCCATGGTTTGTACGCTGCCATCGATATGACGCACAACGAGCATATGAAAACTGTTCGACCCGAGGTCGATTGCAGCATAAAGCGGAGGTGACACTGTTTGACTCATAAGCGACTAAGCTTCCTTGTTATGACGCGGTTGGCGTGGGCGACGGTTTTGGTGCGGCTTACGGTTACCGTTACGTGGACCATTGTTGTTTGAGCGACGTTGTTGCGGATTACGTGGGCGTAAGCGCAGTGGAGCTGGTAGGTCTTCTAATAATGCTGATGCATCATAATCAGAGACTGGAATTGCATGCTCGATGTATTCTTCGATTGGTGGAAGATTGATTGCGTAATCTTCACAAGCAAAGCTAATTGAATGACCACTTTCACCTGCACGACCCGTACGACCGATACGGTGAACGTAATCTTCGCAATCGTCAGGTAGGTCGAAGTTGAATACATGCGTTACTTGTGGAATATGCAGACCACGTGCTGCAACATCGGTTGCTACGAGTAAGTCGACATCACCTTGAGTGAATTGCTCAAGAATCTTCTCACGTTTTTTCTGTGGTACATCACCGTTTAGTAAACCAACACGGTGTCCATCAGCGGCTAGGTGACCCCAAACTGATTCACATTTGTGTTTTGTGTTTGCAAAAATGATTGCGCGATCTGGCCATTCTTCTTCAATAAGTGTTTGCAGAAGCGCCATTTTGTGTTCGTTAGAAGGGTAGAACAGTTCTTCTTGAATACGGTGACCCGTTTTGCGCTCAGGCTCAACAACAACATGCTCTGGGTTGTGCATGTGTTCAAAGGCAAGCTCTTGTACACGGTAAGAAAGCGTCGCAGAGAACAACATGTTCAGGCGATCTTTTGGCTCAGGCATACGGCGGAACAAGAAACGAATGTCTTTAATAAAGCCAAGATCGAACATGCGGTCTGCTTCATCAAGTACAACGGCTTGAATGTGGTTAAGGTTAAACACCTTCTGCTTGTAGAAATCGATGATACGACCAGTCGTACCAATTAAGATATCTGCGCCTTCTTCGATTTTACCTAGTTGCTTGTCGTAGCTTTCGCCACCGTAAGCGAGTGCTGCTTTGATACCTGTGCTTGCAACCAGAGAGTCAGCATCGTTGTAGATCTGAATCGCGAGTTCACGCGTTGGTGCCATAATAATCGCACGTGGCTGGTTAGGCTTACGCCCTTCATGCTCAGGTGTTTTTAGCAGGTGGTTAAAAGTAGCAGTAAGAAACGCAAGCGTTTTACCAGTACCCGTTTGGGCCTGGCCTGCAATGTCTTGGCCGGTGAGCAGTACCGGGAGCGCCAAGGCTTGGATAGGGGTACAATAGTCGAACCCTTTTTTCTCCAATCCTTCAATGACTTGCGGAAGTAAATCCAAGTCGGCGAACTTTTGCTCTGTGATATGCGTCTTTTTCATCGCTATAGAATATCAGCTTAAGCTTGCAATACGAAAGTAAATACATTCCAATAGGGCATCTATTTACTGGTTATCATCCAACCAGTTCTAAAAAACACATTGGAGTGGAAGATGAGTGATAAGATTTTGCAGCTAACTGATGACGGTTTTGATAACGATGTAATCAATGCTGCAGGCCCTGTTCTTGTTGATTTTTGGGCAGAATGGTGCGGTCCTTGTAAGATGATTGCCCCGATTCTTGATGAAATCGCAGATGAGTACGAAGGCAAGCTCACTATCGGTAAACTAAATATCGACCAGAATGCTGGAACGCCACCAAAGTTTGGTATCCGCGGAATTCCAACACTGCTTCTTTTTAAAGATGGCGGTGTAGCAGCAACTAAAGTTGGTGCATTGTCTAAGACTCAACTAAAAGAGTTTTTAGACGCTAACCTTTAATTAGGTTTGTATTAGAAAAGAAACCGCGCAAAGAAAAATGCGCGGTTTTGTTTTTTGTAATGCTAGACTAGGCTAATAATTAGTGCTAATTTATCGCACGTTAATTGAACAACATTCCTCTTCTTGGTCGATCCTGAGACCAAATCCTTCTTAACTTAAGAAAACAGATCCTATTTTGACTAAACAAACTTCCACCACTATGAATCTTACTGAACTGAAGAACAGACCTGTGTCTGAACTTGTTAAACTTAGCGAAAGCTTAGGTCTTGAAAATCAAGCTCGTCTAAGAAAACAAGATATTATCTTCTCCATCCTTAAAGCGCATGCAAAAAGTGGTGAAGACATTTTTGGCGACGGGGTACTGGAAATTCTTCAAGACGGTTTTGGTTTCCTACGTAGCGCCGACAGTTCGTACCTTGCTGGTCCTGATGATATTTATGTATCACCGAGTCAGATTCGTCGTTTCAACTTACGTACTGGCGACTCAATTGCCGGAAAGATTCGCCCACCAAAAGATGGCGAACGTTACTTTGCACTACTGAAAGTAAATACGGTTAACTACGATAAGCCAGATAACGCACGTAATAAAATCCTTTTTGAAAACCTTACACCACTTCACGCGAACGAGCGTATGGTTATGGAAGCAGGTAACGGTGCGACTGAAGATATTACAGCTCGAATCCTAGATCTCGCTTCACCAATTGGTAAAGGTCAGCGTGGTCTTATCGTTGCTCCGCCAAAAGCGGGTAAAACAATGCTGTTACAGAACATTGCTCAAAGCATTGCTCGTAACCACCCAGAATGTGAGTTGATGGTTTTACTTATCGATGAGCGTCCTGAAGAAGTAACTGAAATGCAGCGTCTAGTTAAAGGTGAAGTTGTAGCATCAACATTTGATGAACCAGCATCTCGCCACGTACAAGTTGCAGAAATGGTTATCGAAAAAGCGAAACGTTTAGTTGAGCACAAGAAAGACGTTGTTATCTTACTTGATTCAATTACTCGTTTAGCTCGTGCTTACAACACTGTTGTTCCATCGTCAGGTAAAGTTTTGACTGGTGGTGTAGATGCAAATGCTCTACATCGTCCAAAGCGTTTCTTCGGTGCAGCTCGTAATGTTGAAGAAGGCGGAAGCTTAACTATCATCGCAACTGCATTGGTTGATACTGGTTCTAAGATGGATGAAGTTATCTACGAAGAATTTAAAGGTACTGGTAACATGGAGTTGCACTTAAACCGTAAGATTGCGGAAAAGCGTGTATTCCCGGCTATCGACTTTAACCGCTCTGGTACTCGTCGTGAAGAATTGCTGACGAAGAAAGATGAACTGCAGAAAATGTGGATTCTGCGTAAGATTGTTCACCCAATGGGCGAAATCGATGCAATGGAATTCCTTATCGACAAGCTAGCAATGACGAAGACCAATGATGAGTTCTTCGATGCTATGCGTCGTCAGAAGTAACGTGAGTTATCTGAAGTAATGAAACGCTGCCCAAGGGCGGCGTTTTTTATTTGCATTTTTTCTGTACTGCTTGCAGAATGAACAAAAATGTTACAAGGAAGTTAACATGCAACACGGACTGTTGTCGTCATTACTCCTATCTACCTCTTTGCTCGTATCTTCTGTGGGTATGGGACATGCAACTGAAATGTCTTCACAGGCAGTAGAAACTTGGCTTGAGAATGAGCAAATACAATCAAAAACCGCAGAGCTTCTTGAGCTTGTCATGCGTGATGAAGTTGATTCACTGCGATTTTCTTTAGAGCGTTTAGCTTTCCCTCAACAAGAAGTTGCTCGATACCAGCTGTTAAAAAAGCTTGAACAGCAGAACGTTGTTTTAACAGCGAAGATGTCTATTTTCATTGAGCAGCAACGTGCAATCGTGCCCACGTACCAAGTCTTGGAGCGAGGAGATGGTTATGAATTCACAACCCCTGCATTTAATTTTCCTTCAATCGCAAGCCGACTAATAAAGCAGTGGCGACAAGATCAAACGACGCTTGTCTTTGTTTTAGATGCTGAGAAAAAGCAACTTGATTTACAGAAGTGGTTATCGGGATCAGATCATCAAGTTCAGGCACGTGAAGCTTTACTGATCCGCGAACTGGATAGCTTGTCACCTGAAGCCGTGGATTTCTTATCTAGCCAATTTGCTGGCTCGACTATTGTGAGTTGGTTACCATCAACACAAGTGGTGGTTCGGTTTGCCCAAGTCAGTGAAGACGCGTCTGTATATCAGCTACTATGGAAAATGAGAGCGGACTACCATAGTCAGGCTGAATTAGAGAGGTTGGCAAAAACGCATCAACCTTTCGCACTACAGCAAGTTATGGAAGCAACTAAAAATCCTAGATTAAAAGATGAAGCGATCACGTTGCTAACAAGAGTTAATCCTCTACCTGATGATGTTAAAGCATTTCTTGTGTCTCGAATGGCAATTGCGGAAGAGGCTCCTTTAGTGGCAAGGGAGCTAGCTAAACAAGGTCATACCCTTTGGTTACAAGACCTCGTTGACGATAACCCGACAGTGAAAGGCTCTTTGATACAAAAATTCATTCCTTAACTGAGATCCAAATGCCAGATAACCTTACTAAAAAGGGGGACCGATGCGTTTTCCTTTTTGTTATACTGTTTGTAGATTAACCAGCCATTTAGAAGCCCTATGAGTTTTAAGGATTTACGAGATTTTATTGATCATCTAGAAAAGAATGGTCAATTGAAACGCATTGCTCACCCAATTGACCCTCACTATGAAATGACGGAAATCAGTGATCGTACTTTACGAGCTGGTGGTCCTGCGTTGTTGTTTGAAAACCCTATCGGTTATGATTTTCCTGTTTTAACCAACTTGTTTGGTACGGCACAGCGTGTCGCGATTGGAATGGGAAGACAAGACGTAAAAGAGCTCCGAGAAGTTGGTAAGCTGTTAGCTTATTTAAAAGAGCCTGAACCGCCAAAAGGTTTTAAAGATGCGTTAGATAAGCTACCAGTATTCAAACAAGTTCTGAATATGCCTGCTAAACGTTTACGTAAAGCGGCTTGCCAACAAGTTGTATGGCAAGGTGATGATGTTGATCTTGATAAGATTCCTGTGATGAGTTGTTGGGCGGATGATGTAGCACCGCTTTTAACTTGGGGTCTTACTGTTACGCGTGGTCCGAATAAGAAGCGCCAAAATCTTGGTATCTATCGTCAACAGAAAATAGGCAAGAATAAAATCATCATGCGCTGGCTTGCTCACCGTGGTGGTGCACTTGATCTAAGAGAGTGGATGGAAACGAATCCAGGAAAGCCATTTCCTGTATCTGTTGCTTTTGGTGCTGACCCAGCAACAATCTTAGGGGCAGTGACCCCAGTTCCTGACTCATTATCTGAATATGCTTTTGCTGGTTTACTACGCGGTAGTAAAACGGAAGTGGTCAAATCCATCAGCAATGATTTAGAAGTTCCTGCTAGCGCTGAAATAGTAATGGAAGGCTATATAGATCCGAATGAATTCGCAGACGAAGGACCGTATGGAGACCATACTGGTTACTACAATGAGAAAGAAAAGCATCATGTGTTTACTATTACTCATGTAACTATGCGCGAGAACCCGATCTATCACAGTACTTATACTGGGCGACCACCTGATGAACCCGCAGTTCTAGGTGTTGCACTTAATGAAGTGTTTGTGCCTATCCTTCAAAAACAGTTCCCGGAAATTGAAGATTTTTATCTGCCACCAGAAGGTTGTTCATACCGAATGGCGGTGGTGACAATGAAGAAGCAGTACCCAGGTCACGCGAAACGCGTAATGATGGGAGTTTGGTCCTTTTTACGTCAGTTCATGTATACCAAGTTTGTTCTAGTATGCGATGAAGATGTGAATGCTCGGGATTGGTCATCCGTGACTCAGGCTATGGCGGAACACATGGACCCAGTACGCGATAGCCTCATGATCGAGAATACTCCGATTGATTCATTAGACTTTGCTTCTCCCGTTGTAGGTTTAGGTTCTAAGATGGGGTTGGATATTACTAAAAAGTGGGAGGCTGAATTAGCGCTTTCTACTGAGGTTACTCCGCTTATAGTCAATAAAGAAGAAACCGAAAAGCACCTGGCTGAATTAGCAAAAGCCTTCCCAGAGATAATCGATATCCACCTGCAAAATGAAAACCAAAGCATGGTGATTGTTTCTATTAATAAAACATCAGCAGGTCATGCGAAGAAAGTAATCAATGGTATCTGGGCTCAGTTCACTGAAAACAAATTCGTTATCGTATGCGATGAAGATGTAAATGTCCGAGATTGGAACGATATTATCTGGGCTATAACGACCCGTATGGATCCTTCTAGAGATACATTATTTTTAGAGGGTAATTCGGAGCCTTCTAAAATGGGCTTAGACGCAACAAACAAAGTCCAAGGGGAAGAGTGTCTGCGTGAGTGGGGCACTCCAATAACTAAAGACCCTAAAGTTGTACAAAAAATTGATAGTATCTGGGATCAGCTAGGAATTTTATGAGCTACCAAGTAGTCTTGTACCCAGAAAATATCAGTTTCGATGTAGAAAGTGAGCAAACGATTTTGGAAGCTGCACTCAACAGCAATATTAACTTCCCAAATCGTTGCCAAGTAGGTGCATGCGCTATGTGTCTATGTAAAAAATTAGAAGGACAAGTCAGTTATCACCTTGAACCAATGCTCACAGAGAAAGAGCAAGCACAAGGCTGGGTTTTTGCTTGTCAGGCATTTGCAGAAAGTAATTTAGTTTTAACCTTTGAGGACTAAAGGTTAGCGAGAGGAAAACATGACAATTAAATGTAAAGTTAAGTCTATTGAACCATTAGCTTGTAACACGTATCAAATATTGCTTCACCCAGAAACTCCCGTGACTTTTAAAGCAGGGCAATACTTGATGGTAGAAATGGGCGAGAAAGACAAGCGTCCATTTTCGATTGCGAGCAGCCCTTGCCGCCATGAAGGTGAATTAGAGCTTCATATTGGTGCTGCTGAACACAATGCCTATGCTCTAGAAGTTGTAGAAGCGATGAAAAAAGCATTAGCAGAAGATGGTGATATTGATATCGATGCGCCACATGGTGATGCATGGATTAAAGAAGAAAGTGAACGTCCTCTTTTACTTATTGCTGGTGGTACTGGTTTTAGCTACGTACGTTCAATCTTAGATCACTGTATCGCGCAGAGTAAGTCGAACCCTATCTATCTTTATTGGGGTGGTAAAGACGAGCGCCAGTTGTATGCACAATCTGAACTACTGAAAATAGCCGCAAGCAATGATAACGTTCACTTTGTACCTGTAGTCGAAGAAGTACCAGCTGGTTGGAGCGGCAAGACAGGAAACGTTCTTCAAGCAATTAGTGAAGACTTTGATTCTTTAGCTGATTACGACATCTATATTGCTGGTCGTTTTGAAATGGCTGGTGCTGCACGTGACTTGTTTACCCAAAATAAACAAGCAAAGAGCGATCATATGTACGCAGATGCTTACGCTTTTATTTAGTAAAAAGTCGGATGTTAGAGTAAAAAGAGAGCAGAAATGCTCTCTTTTTTAATGTTTGGTGATCTATTGAGCAGTTAACCTCTATTTATTCATTTTTTATGAAAAAGTAGTTGCTATGTTTTGAGAGCTCCCTATAATGCGACCCCACTGAGAAGGCATACGCTATAAGGCTTCAAGCGTAATCGGTAAGACGGAATCAGGTAAGAAATTAAATTTCAAAAAGTGTTTGACACTGAATGCTAATTCGCTAGAATGACCGTCCGCTTTGAGAAGAAGACTTCGAAAAGCAAAGCTCTTTAACAATTTAAACCTATCAATCTGTGTGGGCACTCGTTGATGAATATCAAAATTTGTTTTGCATTAGCAAAGCAAGATTTCCTCGGAAATCAATTTGGTTTCAATGAACTGAGTGACCAATACAAAATTAAGTTTACTTAATTTTGGCACAGTCAATTCATTACCATTCTGTTGGAATGGTAATAGCTTTAGAATTACAT
>NZ_JAKJSZ010000030.1:0-38084 GCF_050337535.1 Vibrio kagoshimensis | reverse complement strand
TTTTTAATTAATATATATAAGATCTTTATAGAGATCTTTTATTGGATCTATTATTAGGATCGATGACTTCTGTGGATAACTAGAAAATGATCAACAAGATCATGGATCTTTTTTAGATCAAATGATGTGATCTAACTTTGATCTGGCTGAGGGTTTCCTGGGATCAAAATAGCTACTTATACACAAGGGAGAAATACCGATAAAGTTGTTATTTGGATAACTATAGGTTAATCACCGATTAAGTATGTATTTATCCACAGGAGAAATGAAGGAATTAAGGAAATTTGTAGAGTTTTTTAAGAAAAAGTTATGCACAAAATAAATTTTAGGTATAAAAAAAGTGGCGATCAGCCACTCTTTTGTTCGTAATTCACACTTAGAACTGATTAATACAGCTATTTAACCACTCTTCTGCCGCATCTTCCGGTACAGGTACTTCAAGTACATCAATAGTGAAACATGGTGTTAGTGGTTGAGCTTTCATCTTTTCCATTAGCGTAAATGCTTCTTTGCCTGCAGAGCAAAAGGTATCGTAACTCGAATCACCAAGCGCAATAACAGCAAATTTTATTGCGGAGAAATCAGAGTTTGTATCTTTGATAGCTTGAATAAAAGGTTTGATATTATCTGGAAATTCGCCTGCTCCATGAGTCGAAGTTACAATTATCCAAGAGCCTTCAGCTGCTATTTGATGAAAGTCGGGTTGGTTGTGAATTGTAACTTGGTGCCCTTGTTCTTCAAGAAGTTCACTGAGGTGATCACCTACATACTCGGCACCGCCAAGAGTGCTACCTGTAATTATTTGAATCATATAATTCCCTTTTAGAGGAGATGGTTATGATGTTAGCCATCTCCCAAATACTATTTACCAATACAGAAAGAAGAAAAGATACGCCCAAGTAGATCGTCTGAACTGAACTCTCCGGTTATCTCATTAAGGTGTTGCTGAGTTATTCTCAGTTCTTCTGCCAAAATTTCTCCGGCCATATAACCTTCTAATTGTTGCTGTCCAATATCAAGATGATGAGATGCTCGGTCTAGGGCATCTAGGTGTCGTCTGCGTGCCATGAAGCCTCCTTCATTACCACCCGCAAAGCCCATGCAATCTTTTAAGTGATTACGCAGAGCGTCAACGCCTTCCCCTGTTTTTGCGGATAAACGAATTAGGGTTGGATCATTTACGTGGCAGATCCCTAGGTCTTCACCGGTTTGATCCGCTTTATTGCGGATCACTGTCATGCCAATGTTACTTGGTAAACGATCAACAAAATCAGGCCAAATATCTTTAGGGTCGGTAGCATCGGTTGTGGTGCCATCAACCATAAATAAAACGCGATCAGCTTGTTCTATTTCTTCCCAAGCTCGCTCAATGCCAATTTTTTCTACTTCATCGGACGCTTCACGTAGACCTGCAGTATCAATAATATGCAGTGGCATGCCTTCAATATGGATATGCTCTCGCAACACATCTCGGGTAGTACCGGCTATATCGGTCACAATCGCAGAGTCTTTGCCCGATAGACTATTCAATAAGCTCGATTTACCCGCATTAGGACGACCTGCAATAACGACTTTCATGCCTTCACGCATGATAGAGCCTTGGTTTGCTTCGCGCTTAACGGCATCTAAATTATCAATGATGGCTTGTAAGTCGGCACTTACTTTACCATCGGCTAAGAAATCAATTTCTTCTTCAGGGAAGTCGATTGCGGCTTCAACGTAGATACGAAGGTAGATAAGAGATTCAACTAAGGTATTGATACGTTTTGAAAACTCACCTTGCAGTGATTGTAATGCTGACTTTGCCGCTTCTTCTGAACTAGCATCAATTAAATCAGCAATGGCTTCTGCTTGAGTTAAATCCATCTTGTCGTTTAAAAATGCACGTTCAGAGAACTCTCCGGGGCGTGCGGCACGAACGTCTGCAATGGTCAGAATGCGCTTGATAAGCATGTCCATAACTACAGGACCACCGTGTCCTTGAAGCTCTAAGACATCTTCACCGGTAAAAGAATGTGGGTTAGGGAAGTACAAGGCAATGCCTTGGTCTAATTCAATACCATCATGAGATTTAAACGGAAGATATTCAGCGTAACGAGGTTTCAAAGTTTTGCCTGTTACTTCTAAAGCAACTTGTGCGGCTTTAGGTCCTGATACTCGGATAATACCGACACCACCACGTCCTGGCGCGGTAGCTTGAGCAACAATCGTATCTGTAGTCATAGTTGTGCCTGCTAAGAAGTTGGAGCGCTTTGCTACCCAACATTTAATTCAATTAGCTGAATTGTAATCAGCCCAAAACAAAAAGGCGACCTTTTGGTCGCCTTTCTTTATGTCTTTATCAAGTCAGTCTTACTTAGAGTGTAAGCCTTTCTTTTCCAGCGCTCGGTAGATTAGAGTTTGCTGAATCAGAGTTACAATGTTCGATACTAACCAGTATAGAACAAGACCTGAAGGGAAGAACAAGAAGAAGAAAGTAAACATAACCGGCATAAAGGTCATGATCTTCTGCTGCATTGGATCCGTTACTGTTGTAGGGCTCATCTTCTGAATTAGGAACATTGAAGCACCCATTAGAAGTGGCAAGATGTAGTACGGGTCTTGTGCTGAAAGGTCAGTAATCCAACCGAAGAACGGTGAGTGACGCAGTTCAACTGACTCCATTAGTGCCCAGTAAAGCGAAATGAAGATAGGCATTTGCAGAAGAATAGGTAAACAGCCACCTAGTGGGTTTACTTTTTCTTTCTTATAAAGCTCCATCATTTCTTGGCTCATACGTTGGCGATCATCGCCAATACGCTCACGCATTGCTGTCAGCTTAGGCTGAAGCATACGCATTTTCGCCATAGACGTGTACTGAGCTTTCGTTAGCGGGTACATAGCACCACGAACGATGAAAGTTAGACAGATAATTGCCAGACCCCAGTTCACAACGATGCCTTGAATGAATGAAAGCAGAGTATGAAGTGGTTTAGCAATGAACCATAACCAACCGTAGTCAACAACTAGGTCTAGGTTAGGTGCAACTTCAGCCATTTGATCTTGAAGTTTAGGACCAACCCAAAGCGTTGCTTTGAAGCTCGCTTGGTCACCCGTTGCGATGGTTTTGTTCGGCATGCGAACACCAATGTCGCCAAGGTTACCAATGACACGAGTGTAAAGGTTGCTGCCTGCTTCGTCGCGCGGGATCCAAGCACTTGCAAAGTAGTGCTGAATCATCGCTGCCCAACCTTGACCGTTTGCTAGGTTAAGAGACAGGTTGCGATCTTGCATGTCGTCGAAGCTGTATTTTTTGTAACGCGTATCTTCCGTAGAGTAAGCACCACCACGGTAAGTTGGCATTGTAAGGCTACCGCCGTCATCCATAACGTTTTGACGTAGGTGCGCGTACATACCAAATGTTGCGTTATTGCCTGAGTTATTCACGACATCATATTCAACATCCATTGCGTAGCTGCCACGCTTTAGGATAAATGTTTTCGTGTAATCAAGACCGTTTGCTTGATAAGTCATTGGGATGCGTAGTTCATCTTGACCATCAGCAAGTGTAAATTCTTCAGCTGAAACCGTGTAGCTTGGGCGGTTTGTGCTGCTTAAGTCGATACCTTGAGGACCAACTAAACCACTTTGAGCGATAAACTGGTGACCTGGTTCATTCTTAAGAAGAACAAAAGTATCTTCAGAATCAAACTCAGCAGAGTAGTCATTCAAGTTTGCTGTAACGACATCACCACCAACCGTATCAATTGACAGAGTCAGAACATCAGTTGTTACTGTGATTGTTTTTGCAGAAGCCATTTGACCCGGAGCCGGATCTAAATCATCAGCAAAAGATGGTGCAGGTAAAGTACTGCTAGATTGTGCCTGCTCAACCGCTTGAGGTGCTGGGTTCTGAGCTACGTTCCATTGTTGGAAAAGTAGGAAAGAAACCAATGCCAGCGCGATTAACAGGATATTACGTTGAGAATCCATCGTTATTAATCTCTGTCTTGTTTTTGGACTGGTGGAACGGGGTCAAAGCCCCCTTCGTTCAAAGGATGGCATTTTAATAGACGTTTGCCTGATAACCAACACCCTTTTACAAAACCGTGAGCTTTCAACGCTTCTATCGCATATAAAGAGCAGGTTGGAGTAAATCGGCAGCGTGGGCCGATGAGTGGACTAATAAACCATCTATAAAAATAGATGGGTATTAGCGCTATCCACGCGAAGGGCGAGACAGGCGAAGCCATAATTTATCTAAGAGCTTAAACATTTCTTCATTGCTTAAATCTTGCGCACTTTTCTTGGCTATTACAACAAAATCTTTGTTAGGAAGCTGATGTTGATTGTTACGAAAGCTTTCACGCGTAAGACGTTTAAATTTATTACGACCTACAGCAGTTTTAATCTGCTTTTTCGGAACAGCTAATCCAAGACGAGGATGAGAAAGAGAGTTATTACGAGCAATGATGGTGAAATGAGGGGAGCCGGCTCTATGAGCTTGCTTGAAGACGGTTTGGTAATGCTCGGGAGTTAACAAGCGTAACTCCCGACCGAAGGCTAGCTTATTCAAAATAATCAAAGATTACTTAGAAAGACGCTTACGGCCTTTTGCACGACGTGCATTGATTGTTGCGCGACCGTTCTTAGTAGCCATGCGAGCACGGAAACCGTGTGTGCGCTTACGCTTTAGAACTGTAGGTTGAAAAGTGCGTTTCATTGTAATTACCTTACTGATCAGTAGTTTTAGGTTTTTGTTAAACCCGGCGTGGGCATTTTTTCTCTTCTTATATAAGAAAGGAAAACCGACGCCTCTCAACAAAGAGGCGGAATTGTAATCACTGTCACAAAAAGTGTCAATGATTGGGTTAACTAAAATTCCGGTCGGGGGATTATACGTACTATGAGTTAAATCACAAGGATCCTTACTCGATCCCGACCTTATTTAAGAATTTTTTTAACTTTGGATCCTGTGGATTACCAAATATATCCTGTGGAGAGCCTTGCTCAACAATGTGTCCGTCAGCCATGAAGATCACTTTATCCGCGACTTCTTTAGCAAACTGCATTTCGTGAGTGACCACCAGCATGGTTTGGTGTTGATTTGCGAGCTTTTTCATTAAGTTAAGTACTTCTCCAACCCATTCAGGATCAAGGGCTGATGTAGGCTCATCAAACAGTAAAAGCTCGGGCTGAAGTGCCATTGCTCGACCGATTCCAACACGTTGTTGTTGTCCGCCTGATAACGCGGCAGGGTAGCTGTCTGCTTTATCTCCAAGACCAATATCATCTAGTATTTGTTGTGCTTTTTCATGAGCTTGTGCTTTTTTCCATCCTCGAACGGTAATCAAGCCTTCGGCTATGTTTTGTTTGGCCGTTTGGTGCGCAAATAGTGCGTAGTTTTGAAAAACAAATCCTGTTTTCCTGCGTAAAGCCAGCACTTCTGATTTGGTGTGCTTTTGAGTATCAACAGTAATGTCGTCGATAGAGATCGAACCTTGGTTGGCTTGCTCTAAAAAGTTCACGCAACGTAGTAATGTAGACTTACCAGTGCCACTAGAACCTATGACGACAACTATCTCACCTTGACGTATTTCTAGGTCGATTCCTTTGAGTACTTCAGTGTCACCAAACTGCTTGTGGATATTTTTTAATTTGATCATCGTACATACGCCTTATTGAGCTTGGCTTCTGCCCATATTTGAACGCGAGTCAGTATGACTACTACTCCCCAATAAATCAGTGCTACGGCTAAAAAAGCTTCGAAAAAACGGAAACTTGATGATGCTTCCATCTGCGCTTTCGCCATAATTTCAGCTACGCCTAGAGTAAAGGCGAGAGATGTCGACTTAATCATATCGATGAAATAATTCATCAATGAAGGTAGGGCAACACGAGTTGCTTGTGGAAGTATGATTCGTCTCATTGCTTGCGGGGTAGTCATTCCCACAGATAGGCTAGCTTCCATTTGGCTACGATCAATGCCGATAATCGCAGCACGAATACTTTCAGCCATATAAGCGGCAAAGTGTAGAGTTAAGCCGATGACAGCTGCACTGAAAGCGTCTAAACCGACGAGAATTGGAAATACTTGCGGCAACCCATAATAAAGCAGAAACAATTGTACTAAGAGTGGTGTGCCACGGAAAAAGCTGATGTAAAGCTGGCTGAGCTGATCCAATACCGGAATTTTAAATACACGAATATTGGCTAGGATCAGTGAAAGAATTAAGGAGAAAAATAGCCCCCACACAGCCATCTCCATGGTGGTACCTAAATACTTTAGAAGTATTGGCAATAGCTCCAGCATGTAATTGAAATCAAAACCCATAACGGCTCTCTTATTGTTATTTTGTATAAATAGCTAGAAGTAAAAACGCAAAAACCCACCGCAAACGATAAGCAGTGGGCTTTAACTAGATAAGTGAGTAATTACTTCTTAGTAATATCCGCACCAAACCATTTTGTCGAAATAGTCGCTAGTGTGCCGTCTTCACGCATTGCTGCGAGTGCTTGGTTTACTTCTGCTTGTAGTTTCTTACCATTGTCGTTGTTGACGAATGGCCAAGCATTTTCGATGGTTTCAAAAGGTTGACCGGCTAGTTGTAAAGGTAGACCAGTTTTCTTAATTAGCTCGAGAGCTGAAAGGCGATCCATAACAAACGCGTCAGAACGACCTAAAGCCACATCATGCTCGATACCAGTATCGTAAGTTTTTACGTTGATCTTGCCTTCTTTATCATAGCTACGAACCAGTTGTTCAAAGTTAGAACCTAGGTTAACTGCGACTGTTTTACCGTAAAGGTCTTCAATACCTTGAATACTGTCATTACCTTTACGTACTGTAATTTGTGCACCATCGACTACATATGGGTCAGCAAACAGGTATTTTGCCGTGCGCGCTTCAGTAATGGTGATTTGGTTTGAAATCGTATCGATACGACCTGTTTCAAGTAGACCAAATAAACCAGAGAAGTTTGCTGTTACGTATTCCACTTTATAGTCATTACGTTTACCAATCTCATCCCACAAATCAACTTCAAAGCCTTGTAGTTGGTCTTGCTTTACGAAAGTGAATGGAAAATAACGACCTGACATACCAACTTTAACCTCGGTAGCAGCTTGAACTGTTGCAGCAGAAAGTGCGATTACTGCAATTGCAGCTTTAATCCAGTTTTTCATTTGGTAACTCCTTATATTTATAGAGCAGGATGTTACTGGGAAAATGCTCAATAGAATAAATAACCAGATGTTATTAACCATAACTAGATGGTATTCGAGATTTGGGGATAACTAACGAAGATCTGAGCATAAGTGGATCCTTATGTGAGTAAAGTAAGGGCAAGATGTGTGGATCAACGGGAATTACCCTTAAATATTGTGAATAACTTCGATCTTATTCACTGGATCTGTGATCAATTGCTGGTGATCTGTTTTATCAACAGGTAAAATTGCCAGTCATTTCAGATAACTTAAATAGAGTGAGTGCATCGTGTCGTCTTCGCTTTGGTTGCAATGCCTGCAACAGCTTCAAGAAGAGTTACCAGCTACAGAATTTAGTATGTGGGTACGTCCGTTACAAGCGGAACTCAATGACAATACTCTAACTCTATTTGCCCCAAACCGTTTTGTACTGGATTGGGTACGTGATAAGTACCTAAATAGCATTAACCGCTTACTCCAAGAGTACTGTGGTAATGATATCCCACACCTCCATTTTGAGATTGGCAGTAAACGCGTTATTGCACCGACACCCGCACCAGCAACCCCAACTCGCGCGCGAACGGCTGCGGATGTGGCTGCTGAGTCATCTGCACCTGCCCAATTACAGGCTCGCAAACCTGTTCACAATATATGGCGTGATGAAGAGCCTGTAGCGGTAGATCTAAACCACCGTTCAAACGTAAACCCGAAACACAAGTTCAACAACTTTGTTGAAGGTAAATCAAACCAACTTGGTTTGGCGGCGGCTCGTCAGGTTTCGGATAACCCAGGAACGGCTTATAACCCATTGTTCTTATATGGTGGAACTGGTCTAGGTAAAACACACTTATTGCATGCGGTAGGTAACGCCATTGTCGATAATAAACCGAATGCTAAAGTGGTTTACATGCACTCTGAGCGTTTTGTTCAAGATATGGTGAAAGCGCTTCAAAATAACGCAATTGAAGAATTTAAACGTTACTACCGCAGTGTTGATGCATTACTTATTGATGACATTCAATTTTTTGCTAATAAAGAACGATCTCAAGAAGAGTTCTTCCATACGTTTAACGCTCTTCTTGAAGGCAATCAGCAGATCATTCTTACTTCTGACCGTTATCCGAAAGAGATCAACGGTGTTGAAGATCGTTTGAAATCTCGTTTTGGTTGGGGTCTAACGGTTGCTATTGAACCGCCTGAATTAGAAACGCGTGTTGCGATCTTGATGAAAAAAGCAGAAGACCACCAAATTCACTTGGCAGATGAAGTAGCATTCTTTATCGCTAAACGTCTGCGATCCAATGTTCGTGAGCTTGAAGGCGCATTGAACCGGGTTATCGCGAATGCGAATTTCACTGGTCGTCCTATTACCATAGATTTTGTTCGTGAAGCACTGCGTGATTTACTTGCTCTGCAAGAAAAGCTAGTCACCATTGATAATATTCAAAAGACTGTCGCGGAATACTACAAAATCAAAGTGGCAGATTTATTGTCTAAGCGTCGTTCACGTTCTGTTGCTCGTCCGCGTCAATTAGCGATGGCACTCGCAAAAGAATTGACTAACCATAGCTTGCCTGAGATTGGGGATGCATTTGGTGGTCGCGACCATACAACGGTATTACACGCTTGTCGTAAGATTGCTCAGTTACGCGAAGAGAGCCACGACATTAAAGAAGACTATTCGAATTTGATTCGTACCCTTTCTTCTTAATTCGAAGTATTCTTACCATCCTAAGACCGAATTATTTATACCGTTAAGAGTTAGATATGAAATTTACCATTGAACGTAGTCACTTAATTAAGCCACTTCAGCAAGTATCAGGCGCATTAGGCGGCAGACCAACGCTCCCTATCTTAGGGAATCTACTGATTAAAGTAGAAGACAATGTTTTGTCGATGACAGCGACGGATCTTGAAGTTGAACTGGTAAGCCGTGTCACTCTTGAAGGGGATTTTGAAGCAGGCAACATTACTGTTCCATCTCGTAAGTTTTTAGATATTTGCCGCGGGCTTCCGGATAACTCAATTATTACCGTTGTGTTAGAAGGCGATCGTATTCAAGTTCGCTCTGGCCGTAGCCGCTTCTCTTTAGCGACATTACCTGCTGCTGACTTCCCGAATATTGAAGATTGGCAAAGCGAAGTGGAAGTATCAGTTACTCAAGCTGAATTAAAAGGCTTGATTGAGAAGACTCAATTCTCAATGGCCAACCAAGATGTACGCTATTACCTAAATGGTATGTTGTTTGAAATTGAAGGTTCAATTTTACGCAGCGTAGCAACCGATGGTCACCGAATGGCGGTATCTGAAGCTGCATTAGGCGCAGACTTTGCTCAAAAGCAGATCATCGTGCCACGTAAAGGCGTGCAAGAATTAGTGAAATTACTGGATTCACCAGAACAGCCGGTGACTTTGCAAATTGGTTCTTCAAACCTGCGTGCAGAAGTAAATAATTACGTATTCACCTCTAAGCTTGTTGATGGTCGTTTCCCTGATTATCGTCGAGTTATGCCTCAAAACACGACTAAAACACTAGAAGCAAGTTGTGATGAACTGCGTTCAGCATTTTCTCGTGCCGCTATTCTTTCTAATGAGAAGTTCCGTGGTGTACGTGTTAACTTAGTTGATAGTGAAATGCGTATTACGGCGAATAACCCAGAGCAAGAAGAAGCTGAAGAAGTATTGGATGTGAGCTTTGATGGCGATGCATTAGAGATTGGCTTTAACGTAAGTTATGTATTGGATGTTTTGAATACATTGCGTTGTGAGCAGGTCCGTATTTCGATGTCAGATGCCAATGCCAGTGCTCTGATAGAGAATGCTCAAGATAGCAGTGCAATGTACGTTGTTATGCCGATTCGTCTGTAAAGGTTTAGTCAGAATATGATGATTTCATGCCGTTATCGCGCTTAATCGTAAAGCAGTTTAGAAATATTGAAGCCTGTGACGTTGAACTGTCATCAGGCTTTAACTTTCTTATAGGCCCTAACGGAAGTGGAAAAACCAGTGTTCTTGAAGCGATCTATTTGCTCGGACATGGTCGTTCTTTCAAGAGCTCTTTAACTGGACGCATCATTCAAAATGATTGTAGCGAGTTGTTCGTACATGGTCGTTTTATGACATCGGATCAATTTGAGCTACCAATAGGCATTAATAAGCAGCGTGATGGTACGACAGAGGTTAAAATAAGCGGTCAATCTGGGCAAAAACTCGCTCAATTAGCCCAAGTATTACCTTTGCAATTGATTCATACCGAAGGGTTTGATTTACTAACCGACGGTCCGAAAAACCGCCGTGCTTATATTGATTGGGGTGTTTTCCATAGTGAACCTGCTTTTTACGAAGCGTGGGGTCGAGTAAAGCGTCTAAACAAACAACGTAATGCGTTATTGAAAACGGCGACTGACTACAGAGAGCTTAGTTATTGGGATCAAGAGTTAGCACGTTTAGCTGAAAATATTAGCCAGTGGCGATCAGATTACATCGAGCAACTTAAGAATATCGCTCAAGAAATTTGTGCGACCTTTCTGCCTGAATACGACATTCAGATGAACTACTATCGAGGCTGGGATAAAGATACGCCCTATGCCGAAATATTAGAGAAGAATTTTGAAAGAGATCAGCAACTTGGTTACACGTTTAGTGGACCAAATAAAGCGGATTTAAAGATTAAAGTGAATGGTACACCTGTTGAAGATGTACTTTCACGAGGTCAGTTGAAGTTAATGGTGTGTGCATTGCGTGTCGCGCAAGGTCAACATTTAACGGAAATGACTGGTAAGCAGTGCATCTATTTGATAGATGACTTCGCTTCCGAATTAGATAGCCAACGTCGCGCCCGTTTAGCGGATTGCTTTAAAAAGACGGGGGCTCAAGTTTTTGTAAGCTCTATTACTGCTGAGCAGATTGCAGACATGCATGAAGAAAACAGCAAGATGTTTCATGTGGAACATGGCAAAATAGAGCAAGGATAATTAGTCAGAGAGTAACTATGTCAGATAATTACGATTCATCGAGTATTAAAGTACTGAAGGGTCTGGATGCGGTACGTAAGCGTCCTGGAATGTACATTGGCGACACGGATGATGGTACCGGTCTGCACCACATGGTTTTTGAGGTGGTAGATAACTCTATTGATGAAGCATTAGCTGGTCACTGTAATGACATCATTGTAACTATCCACGAAGATAGTTCTGTGTCAGTACGCGATGACGGTCGTGGTATCCCAACTGAATTGCACCCAGAAGAAAATGTATCAGCAGCAGAAGTAATCATGACGGTTCTTCACGCTGGTGGTAAGTTCGATGATAACTCGTACAAAGTTTCTGGTGGTCTGCACGGTGTTGGTGTTTCAGTAGTAAACGCATTATCTAAGCAAGTTACTCTTACTATCCACCGCGGTGGCAAAATTCACACTCAAACATACAGCCACGGTGAGCCTCAGGCACCACTAGCAGTTGTAGGTGACACGGATAAAACAGGTACAGAGATTCGTTTCTGGCCAAGTGAAGAAACCTTCACAAATATCGAGTTCCATTACGATATTTTAGCTAAGCGTCTACGTGAATTGTCATTCTTGAACTCTGGCGTTTCAATCAAGCTAATTGATGAACGCGAAGAAGACAAAATGGATCACTTCGAATACGAAGGCGGTATCCAGGCGTTTGTTGAACACCTTAACACCAACAAAACACCAATCATCCAGAAGATTTTCCACTTTGATTCAGAGCGTGATGACGGTATTACCGTTGAAGTTGCGATGCAGTGGAATGATGGTTACCAAGAAAACATCTACTGTTTCACTAACAACATCCCTCAACGCGATGGCGGTGCTCACTTAGCTGGTTTCCGTGCTGCACTAACGCGTACCTTGAATAGCTTCATGGACAAAGAGGGCTTCTCGAAGAAAGCGAAGACTTCAACATCAGGCGATGATGCTCGTGAAGGTTTGACGGCGATTGTTTCGGTTAAAGTGCCAGATCCTAAGTTCTCAAGCCAAACCAAAGACAAGCTAGTTTCTTCAGAAGTGAAGTCTGCCGTTGAGTCTACAATGGGTGAGAAACTGTCTGAGTTCCTAATTGAGAACCCAGGTGAAGCGAAAATCGTTTGTTCGAAAATTATCGATGCAGCACGTGCTCGTGATGCAGCGCGTAAAGCTCGTGAAATGACTCGTCGTAAAGGCGCATTAGATTTAGCCGGTCTTCCAGGTAAACTTGCTGACTGTCAGGAAAAAGATCCTGCACTGTCTGAACTATATATTGTGGAAGGGGACTCTGCTGGCGGATCAGCTAAGCAGGGGCGTAACCGTAAGAACCAAGCAATCTTACCGCTTAAAGGTAAAATCCTTAACGTAGAGAAAGCGCGCTTCGATAAAATGCTTTCTTCTCAAGAAGTAGCAACGCTAATCACAGCTCTTGGCTGTGGTATTGGCCGCGATGAATACAACCCAGATAAACTGCGTTACCACAACATCATCATCATGACCGATGCCGATGTCGATGGTTCTCACATCCGTACGCTGCTACTGACGTTCTTCTACCGTCAAATGCCTGAACTGATTGAACGTGGTTACATCTACATTGCTCAGCCGCCGCTTTACAAAGTGAAGAAGGGTAAGCAAGAGCAGTACATCAAAGATGAAGATGCAATGAACCAGTATCAAGTATCTTTGGCTTTAGATAACGCAGAATTGCATGTAAACCCTGAAGCACCAGCGTTTGCAGGTGAAGGTCTAGAGAAACTTGTTCATCAATACAATGCTGGTATTAAGCTTGTTGATCGTATGAGCCGTCGTTACCCACGCGCACTGATTCACGAAATGATTTATGTGCCTCGCTTAACTGCTGAGCAGTGTCATGATGAAGCTGCAGTAGAAGCTTGGGGTAAGCAGCTTGTTGAGCAGCTAAATGCTAAAGAAGTAGGTGCGAGCCAATATTCTCTTGAAGTTGAAAAACACGAAGAGCTAGGCTTAAGTGTTCCTAAGATTGTAGTTCGTACACATGGCGTAACTCATGAGCACGTACTAAGCATCGACCTAATTAACTCAAAAGAGTTTGGTAAACTAGCTGCGCTATCTGAGGCTCTTGAAGGTTTGATTGAAGAAGGTGCTTACATTAAGCGTGGCGAGCGTACTCAAGCCGTATCTACTTTTGTTGAAGCTCTGAACTGGTTAGTGAAAGAGTCTCGTCGTGGTCTAAGCCTACAACGATACAAAGGTCTAGGTGAGATGAACCCAGATCAACTTTGGGAAACAACTATGGATCCTGAAACTCGTCGTATGATGCAAGTAACCATTGAAGATGCAGTTGGTGCAGATTTATTGTTTACGACACTAATGGGTGACCAAGTTGAACCTCGTCGTAACTTTATCGAAGAGAATGCATTGAAAGTTGCCAATTTGGATGTGTAGTCCAAATCTAAACGATTAACTAATTGAAAGCACTGCCTATTGGCGGTGCTTTTTTATGTCTGTAACTGGTTGAAAAATATTAGATTATAAAAATAATTGAAAATAATCCCTTGAAACTGATTTGCTCAATCCACATATCTATTTGTGAAGAGGATGACTGTCTTGCTCAACAAGAGAAGAAACAGAACCTTCATAGCCGCTGACGAAGTATCGCTCAAGAGAGGATAACTTTAGCAGCACACAATTTAGATATTGATTCATGGACATGTCCCAGAGTTGTCACTAAAGAAAGTGAAACCCGTGGAATGCCAACTGAATCTCTTAGTTGATTACTGGATCACGCACAGACTCGATCCCAGTAATATTAACAGCTAAGACTATTGCTTACTAAAAGGATAGCATTATGAGAACTGTAGATTTCACTCCACTATACCGCAACGCAATTGGCTTCGATCGTCTAGTTAATATGATGGAAGCAAATACTTCAAAGAACACTTCTGGTGGCTACCCGCCATATAACATCGAGCAAAAAGACGAGAATAAATACCGTATTACCATGGCGGTTGCTGGTTTTGCTGATGAGCAATTAGATCTGACTCAGAAAGAGAACATGCTGATTGTAAAAGGTGAGCGCAAAACAGAAGAAGAGAAAACTTACGTTTATCAAGGTATCGCAGAACGTGATTTCGAACGTAAATTCCAACTGGCTGATTATGTAAAAGTGGTAGGCGCAAGTATGGAAAATGGTCTTCTACATATCGACCTAGAACGTGAAATCCCTGAAGCAATGCAACCACGTAAGATTGCTATCAATGGTAAAAGTTTACTAGAAGGCTAAGTGTTATACGTTCATTTGAACTAAAACGTATCGGGAAATAAGAGTGAAAGAGCACCATGTAGGTGCTCTTTTTAATTTCTATAATCTTGATTTATATAGGTTAGGTCCAACAAGAAAACTTAGGCTTGTTGATAAGCTTTTTTCACTTCTTCAGCAATAATAGCAATGCCTTTTTGCATAGCCTCATCGTCTTGCACGTAGTTCATTCTTAGACACTGGTGTGCGTGTTCCCAGTCGTCCTTTTGACCAATGAAGAAGTACTCCCCAGGTACGATTAAGACGCCACGAGCTTTCAGGCGATCGTATAGTTCCATGGTAGTGATTGGTAGTTCGTCAAACCATAGCCACAAGAATATAGCGCCTTCTGGTTTATGGATTCTAAATCTCGGATCAGTAATCGCTTGTTGCAATAACTCGACAGCGCGTAAGGATTTTTCTTTATAGAAAGGTTTAATGACATCTGTACTTAACCGTAACAAGTCATCTTTTTCAATCATATGATTGGCAATAGCTGGTCCTAAGCTACCGGGTGCTAAGCTAATAATGCCATTCATATTAGTCAGTGCTTGAGTGACTTCTTCATTCGCGATAACAATGCCACAGCGCACGCCAGGTAAACCAAGCTTAGATAAGCTCATACATAAAATTGTGTTTTCATTCCAAAAGGGTTCAACGTCTTCAAATATGATATTTGGAAACGGCAGACCATAAGCGTTATCGATTAATAGCGGGATGTTATTCTCGCGTGCCAGCTTATCGAGTTTATGCACTTCTTCGTCTGTTAAAACGTTACCCGTTGGGTTGGTGGGGCGAGAAGCACAAATTGCAGCGACTGACTCATCCACTTTTAGCTTTTCAAAATCTACATGGTATTTAAATAAGCCATTATCGAGCAGCTCAATTTCAGGGTGGTATGACACAAAAATATCATCATCAATACCAGCATCACCATATCCAATATATTCAGGCGCTAAAGGCAGCAGGATTTTTTTATGAGATCCATCGGTTTGTTGACCGGCTAATAAGTTAAATAGGTAGAAGAAGCCACTTTGGCTACCGTTGGTTAGGCTGATGTTCTTTTCGCTAATATCCCAGCCATAAGTGTCTTTAAGCAATTTAGCTAATGACTTTACGAAGACGTCTTTTCCTTGAGGACCATCGTAATTTGCCATTGCTGCAACAAGCTCTCCACTGGCGAGCATTTCTGCACTGGCTTGGTTGAAGTAATCGAGCATGGCTGGGATGGCGGCAGGGTTACCACCACCGAGCATGATGGCGCCAGGAGTTCGTAGACCATCATTTAGGTCGTCCATTAGACGCGTAATACCAGAATATCGATTAAATTTTTCACCAAACTTAGAGAATTGCATTGCGTTTTATACCTAATTCATTGTGATTGCTTGTTATATTTTATTTGCCAGACCAAATGTCTGCCATCAGTGTAATCCTTGAACATACCGCAATGCTTTTGCGACGCAAAGCCCGAAATGCTCTAACACGTAAAAAATTTCTATATGGTAGGTTTTGAAGGTTTGTTTACTGTGCGAAAAAGGCTTTGGATAAAAAAGGAGAAGCCAAAGCTTCTCCTTTAAATTTCGTGTGTTTTACTCTGGTTCCGCTATTTTGAACCTGTATAAACAACTAATACCTTGTCATCTTTATACTGTCTTTCAAAGGCGTAGTACCCTCCGTGGTTACGAATAATATGCTTTCCTTGAGCTACGGCTGGGTGACGTTGACGGAATTGACCAAGTGCTTGCCAATGTTGCAGTAATTGGGCTCTTTCACCCGTAATTTGATCCCATGGCATATCCGAGCGAGTACCTTGCATAGGATCTGAACCTGTCGGACCGAAATCGCGAGCAATTTCATCTCCGTAATAAAGCTGTACCGCACCAGGTGTCAGCATTAAGGCATTGGCTGCCTTGGTTTGTTTAGCGAAATCACTGCCGTGTTGTGTCCAGAATAGTGAAGTATCATGCGATGATAGATAGCTGAGTACGTTGAACTGACTGTCGCCGTTGATCTTTTCTGCATAACGACGGTAATCATTATCAAGGTCAGACAAACATTTGAGGGCTTTTGGTGCTACATCGCTTTGGAATTCAAAGTTGATGATCGAATCAAAACCATTATCGTAATAATCTGATTTCACCACGCTGTGAGCCCAAACTTCACCCGTCATCCAAAATGGTAAGTCATCCAGCGCTTTATCTGGGTTGTTTTGTTTCCACTCTGCGAGTGCTTGGTTGGTACTTTCTTTCAGTTCCGCCCATGCCTCTAGCTCTACGTGCTTAGCGGTATCAACTCTAAAGCCATCGACTCCGTATTCACGTACCCAGTCAGACAACCAGGTAATAAGGTGTTTACGCGGTGTTTGTAGATCGTTGCTGGCATTGGTTTGTTTATTGGCGAAGAAATTCGGTTGCCCTGTTTTTTCCGTTGATTCTGTTTTTAGATCTGGCAGGTGTGCTAATGACATAGTGATGTTGTTGTAGCCCGGAGAGTCATAAGCCCCAATATCGCTGCGTAACCATGCTTTACCCCACCATTTCTCCCATGCTTCTTTATCGCTGTATGAAATGTAGTTATTGAAGTAGTGCCAATTTTGTCCTTCTTTTGGCTGCCAATCTGTCCATTTTTCACCAAGTGCTTTGCGAGCTTCAGCATCTGTTAAATTCAGTTTACCGAAGCCGAATTCTTGCATATCGGCAAGCGTGGCGTAGCCTGTGTGGTTCATGACCACATCCCAAATTACGCGGATACCTTTACTGTGCGCAGTATCGATGAAAGTTTTTAGATCGTCTTCAGTACCCATGTTGTCATCAAGTTTGGTCCAATCTTGATGGTAGTAGCCGTGATAACCATAGTGTTTGAAGTCACCTTTGTCACCACCACCGACCCAGCCGTGAATTTGCTCTAAAGGAGAGGTTATCCAAATAGCGTTTGCACCAAGCGATTCTATGTAGTCGAGCTTTTCTGTTAAACCAGCTAAGTCACCACCATGAAAAGTACCTATTTCATCTTGAGCATCTTGGCTGCGACCATAGCTGTTGTCGTTGTCTGGGTTGCCGTTGTGGAAACGGTCGGTCATGACAAAATAAACTGTAGCATTATCCCAACTAAAATCCGGCTTGGCTTTGGTTTCTACTTTTTCTAGTAGTAATACACCTTGACTGTTTTCTGCTGGCTGCATGGTGACGCTACCATTGGTGACAGTTGCTTGTGAACCAGAAAGCGCGTCTCTCACAAGAGTGCCGTCATCAAAAGTTTTTGCCACATTGATAGTCGTGGGTGAATCACTTGGAACGGGGCATGTGAAGCTTTGGACTTCTTTCTGTTTTGGTTTGATCTTAACCGTGAGTTCATTAGTTTGTGGGTTTAATGTGAACTGGTAGGTATTAGGGCGAAATACTTTTATGTTGATTTCAGATTTTTCGGCGCAATCGTCTAAGCGAAGGGGTTTATTGAACTTGATGCGACTTTCTTCAGCTAGAGCGTAGTTGGTACCACAGGTTTGCTGAGCATCACCGATAGAAAAAGCATAACTGCCTTTTGCTAGCTCATGTTCTGCTAATAACGTGCCTTGTCCTGTCGACTGAAAGGTAAGAGTCTCGTTATCTATGGTGAGTAATAAGTTGTTGTCTGTGGTTTGGCTGCATGCGCTGAGTGCGAGAATTGAAAGCGCGAGTGTTGTTTTTTTCATTGTGTCCTTCCCCGAATAAACAGGACATTTATAACAAATAAGGGGACCTACAGTCTGAGTGCTAATTCATTCGGTTATCTAATATTACCTCTACAAATAATTACTCAGTTCACAAAAACAAAAAGGGAAGCTTTCGCTTCCCTTTGGGTGTTTATCTTTAGTTGCTTAAAGCATAGCTTCGATCAACGGTCTCTTTCGTGCTTACTTTTGCAGTAGAGAGATGTCAGCAATCTGTAGGAACAGGTTACGTAGGTTGTTCAGCAGCGTTAGACGGTTCTTCTTAAGCGCTTCGTCATCAGCCATAACCATTACGTTATCGAAGAATGCATCAACAGGTTCACGTAGATCAGCAAGCTTGCTTAGGGCTTCTTGGTAGTTGCCTGTTGCGAATGCTGGTTCTAGTGCTTCCGTCATTACTTCAACGTTTTCAGCCAGTGCTTTCTCTGCGTCTTCCTGAAGAAGAGTTAGGTCGATTTCTGCTGGTAGCTCGCCATCGAATTTCGCAAGGATGTTACCTACACGCTTGTTCGCTGCTGCTAGTGCTTCTGCTGCTTCCAGTTCACGGAAGTGAGAAACCGCTTTAACACGTTGGTCAAAGTCAGCTGGCTTAGTTGGACGACGTGCTAGTACTGCTTGGATGATATCAACGCTGAAACCAGCATCTTGGTACCATGCGCGGAAACGACCTAGCATAAAGTCGATAACGTCAGCTTCTACGTTTTCGTTAGTCAGCTTGTCGCCTAGTAGCTCTTTCGCTTTACCAATAAGATCGGTTAGGTCTAGGTTGTAGCCGTTTTCAACGATGATACGTAGCACACCTAGTGATGCACGACGTAGTGCGAATGGGTCAGAACCTTTTGGTGCTTGGCCAATACCGAAGATACCTACGATAGTGTCTAGCTTGTCTGCCATTGCGACTGCAGAAGAGATACCAGTACTTGGTAGTGTGTCACCAGCGAAACGAGGCATATATTGCTCGTAAAGTGCTAGTGCAACTTGCTCATCTTCACCATCGTGAGTTGCGTAGTGCATGCCCATCACACCTTGAGTATCCGTAAATTCGAATACCATTGATGTCATTAGGTCACACTTAGCCAGTAGACCTGCGCGCTTAGACTTTTCAACGTCAGCATCGATTTGCTCGGCAATGTAGCCAGCTAGTTCTGTGATGCGGTCTGTCTTGTCTTTGATAGTACCCAGCTGCTTCTGGAAGATAGCTTGGTCTAGTTCAGCAAGACGGTCGATAAGCGGACGCTTACGGTCTGTGTTGAAAAAGAATTCAGCATCCGCTAGACGCGGGCGTACAACTTTCTCGTTACCTTCGATAACGTGGCGAGGCTCTTTAGACTCGATGTTAGAAACGAAGATGAAGTTTGGTAGAAGGTTCTTATCAGCGTCATACACTGGGAAGTACTTCTGGTCACCTTTCATGGTGTAAACCAAAGCTTCAGAAGGCACTTTTAGGAATTCTTGCTCAAACTTAGCAGTAAGAACAACAGGCCATTCAACCAAAGAGGTAACTTCTTCAACAAGGTCATCTTCTAGGTCAGCAATACCGCCAACCGCGTCTGCTGCTTTTTTAGCATCAGCAAGAATGATTGCTTTACGCGCTTCGTAATCTGCCATTACTTTACCACGCTCTTCTAAGATCGCAGGGTATTGGTCAGCAGAGTCGATTGTGAACTCTTGTTCGCCCATGAAACGGTGACCACGGATAGTACGAGCAGAAGCTACACCTAGGATTTCGCCTTCAACAAGCTCATCACCTAATAGTACTGTCAGTGTTTTCACTGGACGGATAAATTGAATGTCTGAGTTACCCCAGCGCATTGCTTTAGGAATCGGTAGACCAGCTAGTGCTTTCGCAGCAATGTCCATCACCAATTCTTGAACTGGTTTACCAGCCACTTCTTGTTTGAAAAGAAGCCACTCGCCTTTGTCTGTTTTCAGACGGTCAGCTTGGTCAACAGTAATACCGTTACCACGAGCCCAACCTTGTGCTGCTTTAGTTGCGTTACCTTCTGCATCGAATGCTACAGAAATAGCAGGACCACGCTTCTCAACCACTTTATCTGCTTGACCTTCAGCCAGTGCCGTTACTTTAAGTGCTAGACGGCGAGGTGCTGCGTACCACTTGATGCCTTCGTGAGAAAGCTCAGCAGTTTTAAGACCCGCTTCAAAGTTAGAAGCAAAGGCTTCTGCTAGAGAACGAAGTGCTGTTGGTGGAAGCTCTTCCGTACCCAGTTCAATTAGAAAATTCTTCGCCATGATTATTTATCCTTCTTACACATTGGGAAGCCAAGAGCTTCACGTGACGCGTAGTACGCCTCTGCAACTGATTTAGTCAGGTTGCGGATTCGAAGGATGTAACGTTGACGCTCTGTTACAGAGATAGCTTTACGCGCATCCAGGATGTTGAATGCGTGACCTGCTTTTAGAATGCGCTCGTAAGCTGGAAGCGGAAGTGGCTTCTCAAGCTCAAGTAGCTCTTTACACTCTTTCTCGCACTGATCGAAGAAAGTGAATAGGAAATCTACGTCTGCGTGCTCGAAGTTGTACGTTGATTGCTCAACTTCGTTTTGGTGGAAGATGTCACCGTAAGTCACGTTTGAACCGTCTGGTGCCACGTTCCATACAAGGTCGTAAACTGAATCTACTTCCTGGATGTACATTGCTAGACGTTCGATACCGTAAGTGATCTCACCCGTAACAGGCTTACACTCAAGACCGCCAACTTGTTGGAAGTAAGTGAATTGAGTCACTTCCATACCGTTTAGCCATACTTCCCAACCAAGACCCCAAGCACCCAATGTTGGGTTTTCCCAGTTGTCTTCTACGAAACGAATATCGTGAACTAATGGGTCGACACCTAGCACTTCAAGAGAACCTAAGTACAACTCCTGGATATTATCTGGAGAAGGTTTTAGAGCTACTTGGAATTGATAGTAGTGCTGCAGACGGTTCGGGTTTTCACCGTAACGACCATCGGTCGGACGACGAGAAGGTTGAACGTATGCCGTAGACATTGGCTCTGGGCCAAGTGCACGTAGACATGTCATTGGGTGAGAGGTGCCAGCACCTACTTCCATATCCAAAGGTTGTACAATAGTACAGCCGTTTTGAGCCCAATAATCCTGCAGCGCGAGGATCATTCCCTGGAAGGTTTTGATATCGAATTTTTGCATAGTCAGTTCGCGCGATTCTTCTGAATAATTAATAAAAATAGCTATTGAGTATAACCAGATATTGGTAATGCGAGTAGGGGTAATCCTGTTTAATTAGTGGTCTAAAATGTCGTTTAGTGGATTTTTTTGCCTTTAATCTTCGTTTTTCGGGTTAAGTGGATTTTTTAGCGAGTTTGATGCTTGTTTTTGAATGCTTGGGTGATTAAAATCGCGCGGTCTTTGGGGAGTAGCTTACTTATTCATGTTCCTAATTGAGTAGGTTCGTTCGTCAACATAATTGGTGCACATCACCATGGCGTTCGAGACGAGATATCGATGATAAAAATACAAAAACGTCGATACCGTTTAGCAAGACCTTAGACAAACATCGTGAACCGGGGTGGGGCGCGAGGTTTGTCTTTGGTTTTAATATAATAATCCTCGCCCCAATGAGCATGTCGTGAGCGTTTTAGCAATTTCAATTACCACCGTGGCTTTGGCCGAGATCGGTGATAAAACTCAATTATTATCCCTTTTATTAGCCAGCCGTTACCGGAAGCCTTTTCCGATCATTGCGGCAATCTTCTTAGCAACCATCGCTAATCATGCCCTTGCTGCATGGCTAGGGGTTGTTGTTGCCGATTACTTATCTCCTGAAATTTTGAAATGGGTCTTAGTGGTGAGCTTTGTCATCATGGCGGGCTGGATTCTCATTCCAGATAAGTTGGATGACGATGAAAGTATTTCTAACCGCGGTCCATTCGTGGCGAGTTTTATTGCTTTCTTTATTGCCGAAATAGGTGATAAAACTCAAATCGCGACATCGATTCTTGGAGCTCAATATTCTGATGCGTTGTTGCTCGTCATTATTGGTACAACGATTGGCATGCTATTAGCCAATGTACCCGTAGTCGTGCTTGGAAAAATGTCCGCAGATCGATTACCACTCGACTTAATTCGTAAGATCACCGCTAGTTTATTTATTGCCTTAGCCATTGGTGCGGCTGTTCTGTAATCTGCTATTTTGTGGTCACTCGCATCTTGAATTATTCATGGGTGAGTTAAACTTTGTTACAAGTGTTGTAAGGTTACACCGTTGATCTTGCAATACTTGAACTGAGTCGATGAAGCGCTTCTAGTCTGTTGTGAAATGGTGTGGATTTCATATCAAATAATTATTAAATCTATAACTTACAATTAGTTGCTGTTTTTTATAGAGGGTGATCAAATTGATATGCTATTGAGTTGTGGTTATTTTTCATGCAATTGAATAACGGAATATCATTATGAAAAAAACACTCCTGTTTAGTGCCATCATGTCTGCTTTTGCTTTTTCTGCGCAGGCAAGTCCAGATCTCGATAACCTATCGCAACTCACCATTATTCCTAACCATAACGCATCTTTAATCCGTAACTTTAACCCTTATGCTGTTTCTCGTATGCATACTGCTCGGGATTTCATGTACGAACCATTAGTTGTGTTTAATGAGTTAAAAGGCAACGTTCCTGAATACCGCTTAGCCACAGACTTCCGCATGAGTGAAGACCTGTTAAGCATTACGTTTGATTTGCGTAAAGGTGTGAAATGGTCTGATGGTGAAACGTTTGATGCTGACGATGTTGTCTTCACGTTTGATATGGTTCGAAATTACCCATCACTTGATGACCGCGGTATTAACAATAAAATTAAATCCGTTGAGAAGTTGAATCAGTATCAAGTTCGCTTCCATATGAAAGAAGTGAATACCAACGGTACTTATGAAATAGTTCAGGTTCCCGTTGTTCCTGAACACCAATGGAAAGAAGTAAAAGACCCTGCTGAATATTTGAATCCAAACCCGATTGGTACTGGTCCTTTTACTGAATTACCTGTGTTCACTCCAACGCTTTTCGTACAATGTCGAAACCCGAATTATTGGGATAATTCGAACTTGGATGTAGATTGTTTGCGTATTCCTCAAATGAACCACAATGACCAAGTCTTGGGTGAGTTGGTTAACTCTCGAATTGATTGGGCGGGTTCATTTGTTCCTGATATTGAGAAAACCTTTGTCGATGTCTCCCTTAACCATGGTTATTGGTACCCGCCAGCGGGCACCCAATCTTTCATGTTTAATTATGCTTCAAAAGATCCTGTTAAGCATAAGGTACTGAATGATGTTCAATTCCGCCGTGCGTTTTCTATGGCGTTGGATCGTCAGTCACTGATTGATATCGCTAACTACGGTAACGGTGTTGTGAATGATTTCGCTTCAGGTCTAGGGTATGCCTTTGAAGCTTGGTCAGATGAAGCAGTGCACGCTAAATTCAAACCATTCATGACCTTCTCGCAAAAGAATGCGAAGGCACTACTGGCAGAGGCTGGATATAAAGATATTAATGGCGATGGCTTTGTTGAAACTCCGCAAGGTGAAAAGTTTGAACTATTGATTCAATCTCCACAAGGTTGGACGGATTTTAATAATACCGTGATGCTTTCTACCGAGCAGCTGCATCAAGTTGGCATAAATGCAAAAGCAAGAACGCCAGACTTTTCTATTTACAACCAGTCGATGCTGTCTGCTGAATATGATGTGGCTTACACCAATTACTTCCATGGACCTACACCGCATAAATATTGGGACAGTGCGTACCACTCTCGACTTCAAGAGTCTGAAGGCATGCCAAGGTTTGCCATGCACCATTGGAAAAATGATCGACTTGATACCTTGTTAGATAGTTTTTACAAAACCGACGATCACTCGAAGCAGCAAGATATTGCTCATGATATTCAAGCGTTGATTGCGGAAAACCAAGTGACAGTGCCAGTGATTTCTGGCTCGAATTTCTATCAATACAATACCCTGAGGTTCACAGGCTGGTGGACAGCGGATAACCCTAAAGGTCGTCCAATGGTTTGGGAAGGTACTCCTGAACGTTTGCTGCATGTTTTAGATTTAAAACCAAGGTCTTAAGCTAAAAATATCAGTAAAGTATTATCTTTGAGCCTCAAAATCGCCTTGAGGCTTGGAGATAAATTCGGGTAAATGGGTGTTATCAAATATTCGAAATAAGGAGTATTCGAACGTGATGGCTGACATATAATTGTCATGATTCGCGTGGTAGATTAGAAGCAGAAATAGTTCAATAATCCTAGCAGCGAGAGGGCTTTAATTATGCTTACACGTTATATGGGAATGACTCCACAGAGCCAAAGTTATTTGTTTACTTTTGGTCTTAGTCTGACGTTATTGGGTATGGTATTGACTGATATGTGGCTACCAATGGTAGCGGGCTCGATGATCATGACGGGTTTAGCAGTAGAAGCCTGGATTCGGGTTGCGCATATTATTCCAATGCACCAAGAATTACGCTCAATGAATAAACAGATTGAAAAGCTTCAATCACAAGTGCGTAACTTAGAAGACAATGAATAAATGAATGGCAGCCTTAGGGTTGCCTTTTTATTATAAATTTTGAAGTGTTTCGTAAAGTGTTTTCAGTGAGATTGCTTGAGGCTATTGCTTTGCTGATACTGCTGTTATGCGACAGTTCCCTTTCATTTTTCGTATCTTAGAAGCCGTAGAAATTCAGCTACCTAAAAAGCTGGATATTGATGCGTTGTCATTAATACTCAAAGTCAGTCGATGGCACTTACAGCACGAGTTTAAACGATTCACTGGGATCAGTGTTGGGCGTTATTACCGGCTGCGCTTACTCACGTTAGCGATAGAAGCGATTGCTCACTCTGACCGTCGGATTATCGATATCGCGCTTGATTTCGGCTTTGAATCGCAAGAAGCATTTTATCGTGCGGTGAAGCAGGCGTTTACCGTTTCTCCTAAACATTTTAAGCGCGATCCTACCTTAGCTAAACTTGTCGGGGTTCCTAAGATCGATTCTAATTATCTGCAATTTTTCCAAGTGATGTCAGAACATCCTCCAGTGGAAGAAATGTTTGAGTCGCAGGAACTTGTGGGTGTTCAGCAAAACTTCTCTTCGGTGTTTTTTAATTCTCAAGCCTTATCCAACAAGGTGACTCTATTGTGGGATAGCTTCAATAAAGCCACGCATGATTGGCAGCATGAAGGTCGCCAATATTATGTTTTGGAGTATCGTAATAATTGTTCTGGGCGGTCAGGGCAATTTCAAATGCTAGCGGTATGTGATGGCGATGAAGAGCCATCTAATCAACCATTAGCGAATATTGAGTTAACGGCTCGAACAATGTGGCGTTTCTCCCTACCTAATAGCATGTATATTTCTGCGCTGTTTATTTACCTTCACCACGTCTATTGCTACCAACATAAATTGACCTTAAATCGACTTCCTTATGTGTGGAAACTGGAACAGTCAGGTGGTTTACAATTTCGCGTTGAGTTGAAACCTACCTTAGAGTTAATCGATCTCCCATCAAGTATTCACCATCTTGGGAAAGATTTGATCTTAAAACCCGAACAATCTGGTTGTTTAGATATTCATACTATTCCTGGCAATTTGGTTCAAAAGAGCCAGCGTTTAGCTTACATCCTTGAAAAATATAGTGGCTGTTTATCGGCTGTGAATACAGGACAAGTGCAGTTGCTTATTGGTCGTGCTGACAGTGATGGCTATACAACCAGCCATGACTATCAAGTGAGTCGTTTTATTGAAGAAAAATCCGATCGTGCCGTAAAGGTGGAAGCGGGAAAATACTTGAAGTGCGTTTTGATAGGGACATTAGCCAATATAGGGGAAAGCTTGGATAGTCTTTATTACTCTCATTTGACAGAGTCGAGATATGTTTTGGTACAAGGCTTTGAGTGGATAACCTGCGCCGAAGAAAGATCAAACCATGAATGGTATATCGAGTTGCTGATCCCAGTTGCAAAGCGCTAACTGGGATAATTGCTGATTGAAATAGTCGATGTTAGTTGCTTTCTTTCTCTACGACTAGTTTGGGGCTTTTGTTTCGTTCTCTGATTAAGGCTGGCACGAAAATAAGCAATGAAACGATAACTAAGCACACTGTGATGTTTGGCTGGAAATCAAAGAAGCCTAATGCAATTGGGGCAACCGAAAAAATAACAACGTAATGCCATGAGAAAACATAAAGCGAATGTCTACCGAGTAAAGCTAATGGTTTAAAGGTTAAAGCTTGTGGCCATTGATGAATAATATAACCGAATAAATAGACTAGTAAGAATAGGTTAAAGATTCTCAGCCAGCCCAGTAGAGGCTTATCTGCTAGTTCGTACAGGGTTCCTTGATGAATGCCATACTGAGCAAAAATATTTCGCTGAAAAAGAAATAATACTAGAGCTATGATACTGACTAAAAGGGTAATTGCTGGGTGCTTAAACCAATTGATAGGTTGATGTCGTGAGCAGTAACCAAGGCATATCCCCGCGACGAATAGCAGTTGCCATGCCAGCCAGCTAAAGTAGCCTGTGTTAATCGTACCTTCCGCGAAATAAAGAGTCAGCAATGTGGAGAGATCAAAGTAACGACTGCCTAGCCACAACAACACACTGATTGTGATTACCCAATAAATACGCTTTTTCTTTAATTGGCTGATGATTAATGGCGATATCAGTAAGAAAGCGACGTACATAGGTAGGATGTCGAAGTATGGAGGCTTATGCAGCAGCGTAAAACTGGCGACCAGTGTTGGTACAGTATTCCCGATTAACCCTGGAAACAGCTCACTATAAAAAGTATTGGCGGGTTGTGAAAAAGAGATATAGCAGTAAGCGATAGTGAGAACAGCAAGAATCGCTATCAAGTGATAGATATAAAGCTGCTTTGCTCGTGTTAATAATTTCTTTTTGTTTGATGCGGCATCAGCACCGGTATAGATGAGCCCGACCATCAGCCCTGAAACTAAAATAAATCCTTCCGCAGCACCTACTTGACCAAAAGGCTGCAAAGTTATGAGTTGAATATTAGCCCAACCAACGGTTATCCATATAAAGTGGTTGATGGTCATGATGAGCAGCAAAGCGCCGCGAATGGTGTCGATTGAATGGTTACGTTGCATAGTGTTTCCTCCCTTAGTCATGACAGAGTATGGGGAGGAACATAAAAAAACTGACTAATTGTGTGGTGCTTGAATGAATCGCGACACTAACGAAACTTTATAGCATTCCTTTCTTAATCAAATATTGATAAGGCAATTGTTCCGTTTGTACGCCAACAAGTTGGTGATCCATAAATCGGCAAAAGCTTGGAATGTCTCGGGTAGTTGAAGGGTCGTCCGCTTTGACCAGTAACACATCGCCATCCTGCATATTTCGAATCGTCTTCCTGACCATCATTACTGGTTCTGGGCAACGTAGCCCTTCAGCTTCTAAAGTGTGTGTTGCGAGTTCAGGGTTGAATATCATGGTTTGCTTCTCTATGTGCTTCTGAGCAGAGAATGATACGTCCGCAGAAAAAATATGCAATAAGTGCTTGGCAAGCTGAATTATTTCCTATAAATTAATTAACAAGTTGATAACAACTTGCAACAATGACAACTAGCTAAGGAGTGGCGATGTTGACAGCACTAGACAGACTTACGATTTATTCGGTTCTCTGCTTTATTTCTTTTTGTGCATTAGTTTTACGCACACCTGCAGAGGCTTCACTTACACCTTTAATTGGTGTGGTGGTAACACTTGGTGGCATTTGGGTTGAAATGCGCCGCTGGCAGAGTACGCCAGAAGAGCAAGAACATTAATTTAATAAACTTTGTTTTTAAAAGCTGATTTTTTAAGTCTTTTTTAAAAACCGTTTTTAAAGCATTGAAGGCAGATTTTAGATATTTAAAGCTACAGCGATTTAACTTAATTCCGATACGACTACATTCCGACACTATCCCCAGTTTTCTTGGGCTTCCCCGCTTAAATGCGGGATTTTTTTTATCTAAAGCATGCTATAAAAGACTGGTGTATGCATTTAGGTAATTGAGTGTGGAACTAGAAGATATTTATCGTCGAGACTTAAATTTGCTTGTGGCTTTGAAGGTCTTAATTGAAGAAGGCAGTGTAAGCCAAGCTGCTATTCGCCTGAACTTGAGCCAATCTGCGACCAGCCGAGTTCTAGGTCGACTTCGAGATTTACTCGATGACCCTTTATTTACTCGCCAAGGTCAGCGTTTAATTCCAACCAAAAAAGCACTAGAGATCAGCCAGCGTATTGATCAACCTTTGGAATCGTTTCGCCAATTACTGACCCCAAGTGACTTTAACCCATACTATTGCGATGAAAGATTTGTTATTGCGACGACCGATTATGCAATGCAGACCATTTTGCCTTACGCATTGCCGAAGATTTATGAGTTAGCCCCTAACATTTCTTTAGAGTTTGCCCCGCTTCAACATGAGCACTTATTCAAGCAATTAAGTACAGAGCGTGTGGATATGGCGATCTGCCGTCCAACAGGCCCCGTGACGCCTTTACATCAAGAAATTCTTGGTCCTGTTGGTGTGTCTTGTTTGTTATCTAAAAATCATCCGTTAGCCGATAGTACTTTAACGTTAGAAGATTATGTTTCTTTGCCACATGCGATGATAGCCATCAGTGATGGGGTAAAATCCTTGCTAGATAATGCTCTAGTTAATCAAAGACCAAGAAAAATGGCGCTACGTGCTTACCACCTTGAAGCTGCGTTAGCGATTGTCGACAAGATGCCTTTAGTTATCACTGTTCCTGCGGATCTAGCGTATCTAGTTGCCGATCGTTATGACTTAGTGATTAAGCCTCTGCCCTTTGAATTTGTGCCGTTTGATTATTCACTCATTTGGCATTCACGTTGTGATTCCTCTGATTCACAGCAGTGGTTAAGGCGTGTTCTCAAAGAAGAGTGTGGGGAGCTAATCGAAAAGCGTATCGAAGATATAGGTTTTTTTAATCGCAACTAGGTCATGTCTATATATGTAATTGACATTATTAATAATGATTAATGTTTCCCAGAGTTGGTAAGGTTATTTGATTTTGTTTTTCTAGCTGCCTAATTTACTCATTTCTAAGGAGAGATGTGTAATGGAACAACCATATCAAAAACCAACGGCTGCTTTTGTTGCGTCGGCATGGGGTGCGTTTATTATCGGGGCTGGAGCCTATTTATTTGGTTTGTGGTATTCCGCAATGGAGTTGAATGAAAAGGGATACTATTTATCGTTATTGCTGTTTGGCTTGTTTTCAGCGATTTCATTACAAAAGACGGTACGCGATAAGCTGGAAGGGATTCAAGTGACTTCGATGTATGTCATGAGTTGTCGGGTGGCTTTGGCGGCAGCTATTATTTTGTTTGCAATTGGATTGAGAAATGCAGAGCTAGCATTAAGTGAGAAAGGCTTTTTTGCCATGGCTTTTACGTTGGCTTTGTTTGCCGTGATTACGATTCAGAAGAATGTTCGAGATATTGCCGCTTGCCCAGAGACAAAAGTAACAATGTTTGATGATGAGGCTGAACAGGCTCCACAAAAAAGCAGCGATTAAGCTGCTTAATTCAATAGAGATATCATTAAGGCTAAGTACTGTTTTGCTTAGCCTTGATCTTTTAGAACGGACTAGATTCTAGATCTTAATAGCTCTCGATCTTAATAACACTAGATTTTAATAACAACGCGACCAGTAATTTGACCGTTAGTGATGTCTTCTGCTGCTTGAATCGCTTCATCTAAAGAAACTTCTTTAGTCGCTTGAGCGTAGAAAGATTCAGGTAAAAGCTCTGCCAGTTGTTCCCAAGCTTTGATGCGTTTTTCACGTGGACACATAACAGAGTCCACACCTTGTAGGCGAACATTACGTAGGATAAATGGCATTACGGTTGTTGGTAAGTCGAATCCGCCAGCTAGGCCACAAGCAGCTACTGCACCGTTATAGTCCACTTGAGCCAATACTTTTGCCAACACTTTGCTGCCTACAGTATCAATAGCACCAGCCCATAATTGTTTCTCTAATGGTTTTGCTGGTTCTTCAAGCTCCGCACGTTCAACAATGCGAGAAGCGCCTAGTGATTTTAGCAACTCTCCATTTTCTGAAGCACGACCTGTTACCGCGGCAACTTTATAACCGAGTTGATTTAGTAGGGTAATAGACACGCTACCAACACCACCACTTGAACCTGTTACTAATATTTCACCATCTTCTGGTTTAATGCCTGCATCCACAATCGCTTGAACACAAAGCATTGCGGTAAAACCAGCAGTACCAATAGCCATTACTTTTTTAGCGTCTAGTCCTTTTGGCATTGGTACTAACCAATCACCATTTAAGCTCGCCTTTTCAGCCATGCCGCCCCAGTGACCTTCGCCTACACCCCAACCAGTTAGAACGACTTCATCGCCTTCTTTGTAGCGAGGGTCATCTGATTGAGAAACCACACCAGAAAGGTCAATACCAGGAACCATCGGGAAGTTACGAACAATGCGCCCTTTGCCTGTTATTGCTAAGCCATCTTTGTAGTTAAGAGAAGAGTAGTTAACGTCAATTTTTACGTTACCTTCCGGCAGCTGTGCTTCATCAATTTGAGAAACTGCCGCGATGGTTTTTTTATCTTCTTGGTTTAATACAAGTGCTTTAAACATGATCTGCTCCATGGGAGGAATATTAGGAATCTGCCAATAACTTTAGACGACAAATCAGAGAAAAAATAATGAAACTTCAACATTAGATTTATGCGTTTTATGCATAGAGTGTAAGTGGATAAATATGGTTAATAAAAAGCGCAACCATGAAATCATGAGTTGCGCTCTCGATGTGGCTTGCAGTGAAGCCTTATTTATCCGTGCTGCTTAGCTTAAGTGCAGTTTAGCTTAAGCGCGGGTTTTCCAAGGGCATGTGAACTAAGGGCGTTCAAATACCGTTGCGATGCCTTGCCCTAAACCAATACACATAGTCGCTAAGCCGTACTTCACGTCTTGTGCTTCCATTAGGTTAATCAAGGTCGTAGAGATACGAGAACCCGAACAACCTAGTGGGTGACCCAGCGCAATTGCACCGCCGTTAAGGTTTACTTTCTCGTCAACCACATCCAGTAAGCCTAAGTCTTTCGCACAAGGTAGAGACTGAGCAGCAAATGCTTCGTTAAGTTCGATAACGCCCATATCTTCAATACTCAAGCCTGCGCGCTTAAGTGCTTTTTTAGTTGCAGGGACAGGACCATAACCCATGATGGATGGATCACAACCTGCAATTGCCATCGACTTTACTCGAGCTCGAATCTTAAGACCAAGGGCATTGGCTTTTTCTTCGCTCATAATAAGCATTGCAGAAGCACCATCGGATAATGCTGATGAAGTACCTGCTGTTACTGTCCCGTTAGCTGGGTCAAATACTGGGCGAAGCTGTGATAAACCTTCAACGGTAGTTTCTGGACGAATTACTTCATCGTAATCGAGCGTAAACAGTGAGCCGTCTGCTGCGTGAGCTTCTGTTGGTAGGATTTCGTTTTTGAAACGACCTTCGACAGTTGCAGCTTGTGCGCGAGCGTGTGAACGCGCCGCAAATGCATCTTGGTCTTCACGGCTAATGCCGTGCATTTTTCCTAGCATTTCTGCGGTTAAGCCCATCATACCTGCGGCTTTTGCTACATTCTTTGACATACCTGGGTGGAAATCTACACCGTGATTCATTGGGACATGGCCCATGTGCTCCACACCGCCAATCAGGCATATTTCAGCATCACCCACCATGATAGAACGGGTTGCATCATGCAGAGCTTGCATAGATGAACCACATAAACGGTTTACTGTTACTGCGCCAATCTCAATCGGTAAGCCAGCTAGAAGCGCCGCATTACGTGCAACGTTAAAGCCCTGCTCAAGGGTTTGTTGTACGCAACCCCAGTAAATGTCTTCGATTTCTGAAGGGTTAACTTCTGGGTTACGTTCTAAAATGCCTTTCATCAAGTGCGCAGATAAGTCTTCAGCACGAGTGTGACGGAAAGCTCCACCTTTGGAGCGTCCCATTGGGGTACGAAGGCAATCAACAACAACTACATTATTCATTTTGTTATTCCTTTTCCAAATGTGGGTTACAGAGAACTGGCTTGTTGGGCGTCATAAAAGCTTTCACCTTTCGCTGCCATATCAAGCAATAGTTGAGGAACTTGGTACATTGCACCTAAGTCTTGGTAGCCTTTCGCCATTTCAACGAAGTTACCAATACCCACACTGTCTAAGTAGCGGAATACGCCGCCTCTAAATGGAGGGAAACCTAAACCGTAAACCAATGCCATATCTGCTTCTTGTGGAGAGGCGATAATGCCTTCTTCCAAACACAGTACTACTTCATTGATCATTGGAATCATCACGCGCTGGATAATGGTTTGGTCATCAAATTCTTGTGGTGATTGGCAAACATCAGCGAGTACTGGAAGAATGTCTGCAGAGAAGGTTTTCTTAGGACGACCGCGTTTATCTACGCTGTAGTTATAGAAACCGCTGCCATTTTTCTGACCATATTTATCAGCTTCGAATAGAGCATCAATGGCATCACGACCCTCTTTGCCCATGCGCTCAGGGAAACCTTGAGCCATTACAGCTTGCGCGTGATGTGCAGTATCTAAACCAACCACATCAAGTAGGTAAGCAGGTCCCATTGGCCAGCCGAATTTACGCTCCATCACTTTATCTACTTTAGTGAAGTCTGCACCATCACGTAGCAACATACTAAAGCCGCCAAAGTATGGGAAAAGTACGCGGTTAACAAAGAATCCTGGGCAGTCATTAACAACGATAGGTGATTTACCCATTTTCGCTGCGTAAGCAACTACACGATTAATCGTTTCATCTGAAGTGTGCTCACCTCGGATTATTTCCACTAAAGGCATGCGATGTACTGGGTTGAAGAAGTGCATGCCACAGAAATTTTCTGGGCGCTTTAGCGACTTCGCCAGTAAGTTAATCGGAATTGTTGAGGTATTCGATGTTAGAACGGCGTCTTCGCTCACGTGGTTTTCTACTTCGCTAAGCACCGCTGCTTTTACTTTCGGGTTTTCAACCACGGCTTCTACAATTACGTCAGATTGTTCAATGCCGGCATAATGTAGGCTTGGAGTAATAGAAGACAGAATACCTGCCATCTTGAACCCGTCTAAGCGACCGCGTGATAAGCGTTTGTTTAGCAGCTTAGAAGCTTCATTCATGCCGAGATCAAGCGATGCTTGTGCGATATCTTTCATCATCACAGGCACGCCTTTTAGCGCTGACTGGTAAGCAATACCGCCACCCATGATGCCAGCACCTAGTACGGCAGCGCGTTCTGTAGCTTTGTTTGCTGATTTTCCTGCCTGCTTAGCAAGCCCTTTGATGTACTGGTCATTTAGGAATAAGCCAACCAATGCTTTTGCTTCTTCGGACTTAGCCAGTTTCACGAAATGTTTGCGTTCGATATCAAGAGCAGCATCGCGATCGCTTCGAGCGGCTTCTTCAATAGCAATAACCGAAGTGATAGGGGCTGGATAATGAGGACCTGCTTTTTGAGCAACAAGGCCCTTCGCCATGGTGAAACTCATCATGGCTTCGAGTTTGCTTAATGACAGTGCCGATGTTTTTTGCTTACGGCGAAGTTGCCAATCCAGTTGTTCGTTTGCAGCCAAAGAAACGGTATTGATTGCTGATTCTAGTAATTGGTCTGTTTCGACTATTGCATCGAGCAAGCCAATCTTGAGTGCTTCATCTGCTCGGCATGCTTTACCTTGAGTGATGATTTCCATTGCGCTGTCTGCGCCAATAACTCGAGGTAATCTTACACAACCACCAAATCCAGGCATGATGCCAAGTTTTGTTTCGGGTAAACCAATGCTGGTGGTCTTGTCACCGATACGGAAGTCAGTGGCAAGTACACACTCACATCCGCCGCCAAGGGCATGACCGCGCATCATTGAAAGGGTTGGAACAGGAAGGTCTTCGAGTTTGCTAAAGATTGAGTTGGCGAATCTTAACCATTCATCAAGTTCTGCTTCTGGCTTAGCAAATAAGCCTAGGAATTCAGTGATATCAGCACCGACAATAAACGCATCTTTGTTTGAAGTTAATATCAAACCGCGTAAGCCAGAGTGGGCTTTTAGGGCGTCTAGTGCTTGGTCTAGGGATTCTAAAGTAGCAAGGTCGAGCTTATTTACGGAAGCTGGAGCGCAGAAGCTCAGCTCTGCTATTCCATCTTGTAATTCCTTTACCTGTAGGGTGTTAGCTTGGTAAATCATTGTCTATCTCCATGACATACAATTCGTGATTGCGTGAGAGAATTTTTGTTATATTGATTACGTTACTGTTCTTCTGGTTAGACCAGTGTTTTTAGTGTGAACTTGAGATTGGTTAAATTCAATACATTTTTTAAACAATTGTTTAACATTGTGCGTTAGGACAGATCTCTAACTGTTATCTTTTCTGCGTGATACACTTTGCCGACCTTAGTGAAAAAGCCAACAATATGAATGACCAGCCGTTTCTCGTGCCTTTGGAATCCGCGCGTTTTGAAGAAGAAATAAAGAAGAGTGTTTTCATCACTCATTTAGCCCATACACCAAGTGTAGAAGTTGCTAAAAAATTTATAGAGCAAATCAAACAAGAACACTCATCAGCAAGACATAATTGTTGGGGTTTTGTCGCGGGTCGCCCAGAAGATTCAATGAAATGGGGCTTCAGTGATGATGGTGAGCCGTCAGGTACTGCAGGCAAGCCTATTTTGGCTCAGTTGTCTGGTTCTGGTGTCGGAGAACTGACTGCCGTAGTCACGCGATATTCAGGTGGAATCAAACTTGGGACGGGTGGTTTAGTGAAAGCGTATGGTGGTGGAGTGCAACAAGCTCTCAAGCTGCTTCAAACTATCGAGAAAAAAATAACCACAAATCTACGGCTAGAGTTAGACTATGGATTCATGCCAATCGCACAATCAATAATGACTCAATATGATGCGCAAGAAGTGCATGCAAATTATGGAGTTCAAGTTGAGTTGGTGATTGAAATAGAACTTCGTCAGGTTGAAGCGTTTACGCAGACCGTGATTAATAAAAGTGGTGCTAAGGCACTGGTCTCGAAAATCAAAGATAACTAGGAAGTTTGAAGCTTTTCGCTTCGGTCAATCACTCATGCAATTTCGTTCAATTATTCGAATCGTCGGGTTACTGCTCGCTCTCTTCAGTGTTTCAATGCTTGCACCAGCTTTGGTTGCGTTGATCTACCGAGATGGCGCTGGTGTTCCCTTCGTTACTACTTTCTTTGTACTGCTATTTTTCGGTGCATTAAGTTGGTTTCCCAACCGCCGACATAAACATGAATTAAAAGCTCGAGATGGCTTTTTGATCGTCGTTTTATTTTGGACGGTAATCGGCAGCGCGGGTGCTTTACCTTTCCTCATTGCTGATAACCCCAACGTTTCAGTTACTGATGCCTTTTTTGAATCTTTTTCTGCTCTAACAACGACAGGGGCAACCGTCATTGTAGGGCTGGATGACCTCCCTAAAGCGATTCTTTTCTATCGCCAGTTTTTGCAGTGGTTTGGTGGTATGGGGATCATTGTACTTGCCGTCGCTATTTTGCCTGTTTTGGGTATCGGTGGTATGCAGCTATATCGTGCTGAAATCCCCGGTCCAGTAAAAGACAGCAAGATGACTCCGCGAATAGCAGAAACAGCTAAAGCGCTTTGGTATATCTACCTAAGTTTGACTATTGCTTGTGCGGTTGCATTTTGGTTAGCGGGAATGAGTGCGTTTGACGCGATCAGCCATAGCTTCTCAACTATCGCGATTGGTGGGTTTTCTACTCACGATGCGAGTATGGGATATTTTAATAGCCCTGCTATTAATATGATTACCGTGGTGTTCCTTCTTATATCTGCGTGTAACTATTCACTACATTTTGCGGCCTTTGCTTCTGGTGGTGTACACCCTAAATATTATTGGAAAGATCCAGAGTTTCGCGCTTTTATCTTCATACAAGTTGTCTTGTTTCTTGTCTGTTTCTTGCTGTTACTTAATCATCATTCCTATGACTCTTATTATGATGCGTTCGATCAGGCACTTTTCCAAACCGTTTCCATTTCAACCACGGCTGGATTTACGACGACAGGTTTTTCCGAATGGCCACTATTCTTACCGGTGCTTTTGCTTTTTTCTTCTTTTATAGGAGGATGTGCAGGTTCAACGGGCGGTGGCATGAAAGTAATACGTATTTTACTCCTGACTCTGCAGGGCGCTCGTGAAATGAAACGTCTTGTTCACCCTAGAGCTGTTTATACAATCAAAGTTGGAGGCTCAGCATTACCACAACGAGTGGTGGATGCTGTTTGGGGGTTCTTTTCTGCTTATGCACTTGTTTTTGTTGTTTGTATGTTGGCCCTTATTGCAACAGGCATGGATGAGCTGAGTGCTTTCTCTGCTGTAGCGGCAACATTGAATAACCTTGGCCCTGGTCTTGGCGAGGTTTCTGTTCACTTTGGCGATGTTAATGACAAAGCAAAGTGGGTATTGATTGTTTCTATGCTTTTTGGGCGCTTGGAAATATTTACTCTATTAATTCTACTTACACCTACGTTTTGGCGTAGCTAAGGAACCATTGTGGAAAAAGCTTTATTTCTATATTCAAGCCGAGAAGGTCAGACTAAAAAGATTCTGCACTATATAGAAGAAGAATTAAAAGACTTTGAATGTGAAGTGATGGATTTGCATTTGGTCGATGAGATTGATTTTACACACTATGACAGAGTGCTGATTGGTGCCTCCATTCGTTATGGTCACTTGAACAAAAAGCTGTACCAGTTTATTGGAAAGAACTTAAAGCAACTCCAAACGCATAATGTTGCGTTCTTCTGTGTCAATTTAACTGCTCGTAAAGAGGACCAAGGTAAAGATACACCAGAAGGAAGTGCGTATATAAAGACGTTTCTTAAAAAGTCGCCGTGGCAGCCCGCATTAATAGGCGTATTTGCAGGAGCCCTTTATTACCCGCGTTATAAATGGTTCGATAGAGTGATGATTCGCTTTATTATGAATATGACGGGTGGGGAAACGGATACAACCAAAGAAGTTGAGTATACAAATTGGAATAAGGTCTCTCTTTTTACCGATAAATTTCGAAATCTGTAGTGGTAAAGCTTATTTATAAGGCGTTTTGACTGGTTTTTAGTCGAACAGATAAAAAGATAAGAAAAACGTAAAAAAAGCCTTGCCAACGTGACGCCGATCTCTATAATGCGACCTCGTTGGAACGGGAAGGCTTCTTAGGAAACCAGAACGAATTAACCCGTCAAATTAGCCAAGCCAAGCGCTTGAAAGAGTTTTGAAAAAAGTGGTTGACACTAAAACTCAAATAGCTAAAATGACCGTCCGATTTGAGCGAAGCTCAAAAAGGAAAAGCTCTTTAACAATTTAAACCTATCAATCTGTGTGGGCACTCGTTGATGAATATCAAAATTTGTTTTGCATTAGCAAAGCAAGATTTCCTCGGAAATCAATTTGGTTTCAATGAACTGAGTGACCAATACAAAATTAAGTTTACTTAATTTTGGCACAGTCAATTCATTACCATTCTGTTCCTATTTATTTAAGAAGAGAGGGGTAATAGCTTTAGAATTACATGTTCCYGTTCTTTTTYGAAAGAGTGGTGAATATTAGTTTTGAAGTCAGTATTCATTGAGCCGACAARATCTTAAATTGAAGAGTTTGATCATGGCTCAGATTGAACGCTGGCGGCAGGCCTAACACATGCAAGTCGAGCGGAAACGACAACATTGACTCTTCGGATGATTTGTTGGGCGTCGAGCGGCGGACGGGTGAGTAATGCCTAGGAAGTTGCCCGGTAGAGGGGGATAACCATTGGAAACGATGGCTAATAC
>NZ_JAKJSZ010000029.1:0-48340 GCF_050337535.1 Vibrio kagoshimensis | reverse complement strand
CCTGAGGTCGGTCCATGCTTTATCATGAAAAATTTGACGTCATCGTTGTCGGCGGTGGCCATGCAGGAACGGAAGCCGCACTCGCATCTGCACGTACTGGTCAAAGTACGTTATTACTCACTCATAACATCGATACTCTGGGGCAAATGTCTTGCAACCCTGCGATTGGTGGTATTGGCAAAGGTCACTTAGTCAAAGAAGTGGATGCGATGGGTGGATTAATGGCACAAGCCATCGATCATTCTGGTATTCAATTCAGAACGTTAAATGCATCAAAAGGTCCTGCAGTACGTGCAACACGTGCTCAAGCTGACCGTGCTTTATACAAAGCGTTTGTTCGAAATGTTCTAGAAAACACACCAAACTTAACTTTGTTTCAGCAATCGGTGGATGACTTGATCGTAGAACAGGATCAAGTTGTTGGTGTGGTTACTCAGATGGGGCTTAAGTTCCATGCTAAAGCCGTTGTGCTCACGGTGGGTACATTCCTTGGTGGTAAGATCCACATTGGAATGGAAAGTTCTTCTGGAGGACGCGCTGGTGATCCACCATCGATCGCACTAGCAAACCGTTTACGTGATCTTCCATTCAGAGTTGATCGCTTGAAAACAGGTACACCGCCAAGAATTGATGCGCGCAGTGTCGACTTCTCAGAACTAGAAGTTCAGCATGGTGATAATCCAACGCCTGTTTTCTCATTCATGGGTAATCGAGCTCAACAGCCAAAACAGATTCCGTGTTTTATTACGCATACCAATGAAAATACACACGATGTTATTCGTGCAAATCTAGATAGAAGCCCGATGTATGCCGGTGTTATCGAAGGTATTGGTCCTCGCTATTGCCCTTCAATTGAAGACAAAGTGATGCGTTTTGCTGATAAAAACAGTCACCAAATCTTCATTGAGCCTGAAGGTCTCACAACTCACGAATTATACCCTAATGGGATTTCGACTAGTTTACCTTTTGATGTTCAAGTTCAAATCGTTCGCTCAATGAAAGGTTTTGAAAATGCCCATATCGTCCGTCCAGGCTATGCTATCGAGTATGATTTCTTCGATCCTCGAGATTTAAAACAGACGTACGAGACAAAATTTATTCAAGGTTTGTTCTTTGCTGGACAAATTAACGGTACGACAGGCTATGAAGAAGCTGCAGCACAAGGCTTGATGGCTGGCTTAAATGCGAGTTTATTCACGCAAGGTAAAGAAGGTTGGAGCCCACGTCGTGACCAAGCCTACATGGGCGTACTTATTGACGACTTATCGACAATGGGTACTAAAGAACCTTACCGAATGTTTACATCTCGCGCGGAGTACCGTTTATTGCTTCGTGAAGATAACGCAGATATACGTTTGACTGAAAAATCCCGTGAGTTAGGGCTGGTTGATGATGCTCGATGGGCTCGTTTTAACGATAAAGTTGAGAACATAGAAAAAGAACGCCAACGCCTTAAAGAAACTTGGGTAAATCCAAAATCTGAAGGTATTGAATCGCTTAATCAGCTTTTAAAAACCCCTATGGTTCGTGAAGCTAGCGGTGAAGATCTTTTACGTCGTCCAGAGCTAAACTACGCACAGTTAACATCTTTGGATCTTTTTGGTCCTGCATTGGATGATCAACAAGCGGCTGAGCAAGTTGAAACACAAGTTAAATACGAAGGTTATATTCAGCGTCAGCAAGACGAAATTGAAAAATCTCTTCGTCACGAAAATACCAAACTGCCTGCTGACTTAGATTACAGCCAGATTAAAGGCTTATCTAACGAGGTGGTTTTAAAGCTTTCAACTTCAAAACCTGAATCAATAGGTATTGCCTCTCGTATCTCGGGTATTACACCTGCTGCGGTATCTATTTTATTGGTTTACCTAAAAAAACAAGGCTTATTAAAAAAGGGTGAGGACGCATAATGTCGGCATTACGAGAAAAACTTGATCACCTACTGAGCCAAACAGACTTAGAAGTATCAGATAAACAACGTGGTCAACTTGTTGGTTACGTTGAGTTGCTGAACAAATGGAACAAAGCATATAACTTAACGTCAGTTCGTGACCCTATGGACATGCTAACGAAGCATATCCTAGATAGTGTTATTGTTAGTACTCACTTGCAAGGTAAGCGTTTTATTGATGTTGGAACTGGACCAGGTTTACCAGGTATTCCTCTTTCTATTATGAATCCAGATTGTGAGTTTTTCTTGCTAGATAGTTTAGGCAAACGTATTCGCTTTATTAAGCAAGTTACTCATGAGCTAGGTATTAAAAATGTGACACCAGTTCAAAGCCGTGTTGAAGAGTTTCAACCAGAAGAAAAATTTGATGGTGTTCTAAGTCGTGCATTTGCTTCAATGACAGATATGGTGGAATGGTGTCATCATTTACCTAAAGAGCAGTCTGGTGTATTTTTAGCTCTTAAAGGACAGCATCCAAGAGATGAAATCGACCTGCTACCTGAATGGTGCTCTGTGGTTGATATTCAAGTTTTGGATGTCCCGGAGCTGGAAGGCGACCGTCACTTAGTAACTTTATCGCGTCAGGGATAATCAGCGAGGCCATAGTGGGTAAAATTGTAGCAGTTGCCAATCAAAAGGGCGGTGTAGGGAAAACAACAACTTGCGTTAATTTAGCAGCATCAATGGCTGCAACAAAGCGTAAAGTATTGGTTGTTGATCTCGATCCTCAAGGTAATGCCACTATGGCAAGTGGAGTCGATAAATATCAAGTTGAAGCAACAGCTTATGATTTGTTAGTCGAAGATACCCCATTTGATGAAGTGGTGTGTCGTAGTCCATCTGGGAACTACGACTTAATTGCAGCTAATGGGGATGTAACCGCAGCCGAAATAAAGCTGATGGAAGTATTTGCCCGTGAAGTGCGTTTAAAAAATGCGCTTGCATCAGTTCGCGATAACTATGATTTCATCTTTATTGATTGCCCTCCTTCTTTAAACCTCCTTACAATCAATGCAATGGCTGCAGCTGACTCTGTGTTGGTTCCAATGCAATGTGAGTACTTTGCATTGGAGGGTTTAACAGCTTTGATGGATACAATTAGTAAGCTGGCAGCGGTTGTAAACGAGAACCTTAAAATCGAAGGCTTACTTCGAACTATGTATGATCCTCGCAATCGCTTATCAAATGAAGTATCCGATCAATTAAAGAAACATTTCGGTAGCAAAGTTTATCGAACTGTTATCCCTAGGAATGTACGTTTAGCTGAAGCCCCAAGTCATGGCAAGCCAGCAATGTATTACGATAAGTATTCTGCTGGTGCTAAAGCATACCTTGCTTTAGCTGGTGAGATGCTGCGTCGTGAAGAAGTTCCTGTTTAAACCCAACCAAAGGAATTCGCTCAATGTCTAAGCGTGGTTTAGGAAAAGGGCTAGATGCATTACTTGCAACTAGCTCATTAGCTCGTGAAAAGCAGCAGGTAGCATCGCATAGCCAAGCATTATCGGCAGATGGTGAACTGGTTGAGCTTTCCGTTACTAGTTTAAAGCCTGGTGTGTACCAGCCTCGCAAAGATATCGCTCCAGAAGCTCTAGAAGAGCTGGCGGCTTCGATTCAGTCACAAGGTATTATTCAACCAATTATCGTTCGTCCTATCTCTCAAGATCATTTTGAGATTATAGCTGGTGAACGCCGCTGGAGAGCTGCTCGTCAAGCGGGTTTAAAACAGGTGCCTTGCTTAATCAAAAAGGTTCAAGATAAAGCTGCAATCGCGATGGCTTTAATCGAGAATATTCAGCGTGAAGACTTAAACGTTATTGAAGAAGCGCAAGCATTAGAGCGCTTACAAAATGAGTTTAAATTGACGCATCAGCAAGTTGCCGAAGTTATAGGTAAATCTAGAGCGACAGTAAGTAACTTATTACGTCTAAATCAGCTCGAAAATGAAGTAAAAGGTTTAGTTTCTAATAAGCAACTGGAAATGGGGCATGCTCGTGCATTATTAGCTCTCAATGGTGAGCAACAAGTTGAGGTTGCTACTACCGTCGCAAATAAAAAATTGACGGTGCGCCAGACAGAGAATCTTATTAAAAACTGCCTAAAACCAGAAGTTGAAGAAAAAACAAAGGTTGAAGACCAAGAAGCTCTAGCGATTTCGCATAGATTAGCTGAAAAATTGCAAGCAAACGTTTCAATTGTTCGAAATAACTTAGGGAAATCAAAGGTTACGATTACTCTTGATGAGCCTCACAAATTAGAGCAATTGATTGCCAAGCTAGAGCACTAAGTGAGATAATTGATTTAGGTCAATTATGTTATAAACTCGGTCTTTTGTTTAAAAGTTGTCGGATTGTATACAAAAATGTAAAAAAATAATGCATTTTAATTGCATTCAATCTGACTGACCGTATAATTTTCGCCAATTTCTCTACACACTTTTAAGCAAGTGTTAGTGGGCTTAAAAGAGGAAGAATACATGGTAGCGGCGTTAGCAAGACCAGGACGAGTGCTTGCAAAGCAAATGTTATTGATCGAGCTTAGCGCGGTTATATTAGTGGCAGTAGGGTTAGGTATCACGGTTAATCCTGATTGGGGTTTTGCCTCATTGATCGGTGGCGGCATTTTTGTCATTGCCAATGTGGTGTTTTGTGTTTGTGCTTTTCTATTTTGCGGAGCTCGTGCAACTAAGTTAGTTGCTGCGTCCTTTTATGCAGGTGAAGCATTAAAAATCTTAATCACAGTTTTACTATTCTCTATTGTCTACATGTATATGCAGGTGGAACTCGTTCCCCTCAAACTGACCTATTTACTGGCTCTCGGGATTAATATCTTTGCGCCAGTGCTTTTCATTAACAATAAAAAATAGGATGAGTTATGGCTGCGCCAACAGCATCCGGATACATTGAACACCATTTACAAAACCTTTCTTTAGCTAAGTTTGGTCTTGTAGAGGAAACAAGTTTCTGGAACGTACATATAGACAGCCTGTTCTTTTCTGTACTAACTGGTGCGATTTTCCTTTGGGTTTTTCGTTCAGTTGCGAAGAAAGCAACAGTAGGTGTTCCTGGTAAGCTCCAGTGTTTTGTTGAAATGGTAGTTGAATTCGTTGGTGACAACGTTAAAGAAACTTTCCATGGTCGCAATCCTCTGATCGCTCCACTAGCACTGACTATATTCTGCTGGATTATCATAATGAACTTGATGGACTTAGTGCCTATCGATTTCTTACCGTATCCTGCAGAGCATTGGCTAGGTATCCCTTACCTTAAAGTGGTTCCTACTGCTGATGTAAATATAACCATGGCAATGGCTTTGGGTGTTTTTGCTCTGATGATCTACTACAGCATCAAAGTAAAAGGCTTAGGCGGGTTTGCTAAAGAATTGGCACTGCATCCATTTAATCACCCAATCATGATTCCATTTAACTTGGTACTTGAGGTAATTTCGTTATTAGCGAAACCACTATCTCTAGGTATGCGTTTATTTGGTAATATGTTTGCGGGTGAGGTGGTGTTTATTCTTATCGCGGCAATGCTACCGTGGTACTTACAATGGGTAGGTGCACTACCTTGGGCTATCTTCCATATCTTGGTTATTTTGATTCAAGCATTTGTTTTCATGATGTTGACAATTGTTTATCTCTCAATGGCCCATGAAGATAGTGATCACTAAAAATTTTTAAGCTTTATTCTAACTATTAATGTTAATCGGAGAACGTAAATGGAAACTGTACTAAGTTTTTCAGCAATCGCTGTTGCTATCATTGTTGGTCTTTGTGCCGTAGGTACTGCAATTGGTTTTGCTATTCTTGGTGGTAAATTCCTAGAAGGCGCTGCGCGTCAACCTGAAATGGCTCCAATGCTACAAGTTAAGATGTTCATCATCGCTGGTCTACTGGATGCTGTTCCAATGATCGGTATCGTAATCGCACTACTATTCACGTTTGCTAACCCATTTGTTGGTCAACTAGCAGGCTAATTAACTCTTAATAGTTAATTAATTTTTTGTAGTTGATTCTTAACGAGGAGTAGCTGTTGTGAATATGAACGCAACTCTGTTAGGTCAAGCAATTGCTTTTTCATTGTTTGTTTGGTTCTGCATGAAATATGTATGGCCACCAATCATGCAAGCAATTGAAGAGCGTCAGAAGAAAATTGCTGACGGTCTTGTAGCCGCTGAGCGCGCTGCGAAAGACTTGAACCTGGCACAAGCCAACGCTTCCGAGCAAATGAAGGAAGCGAAGCGCACTGCAACTGAGGTTATTGAACAGGCAAATAAACGTAAAGCTCAAATTATTGATGAAGCTCGCGAAGAAGCTCAGGCAGAACGCCAGAAAATCTTAGCGCAAGCTGAAGCTGAACTTGAAGCTGAGCGCACACGTGCCCGTGATGACCTGCGCAAACAAGTCGCAACTCTGGCTATAGCTGGTGCTGAGAAAATCCTTGAACGTACTATCGATAAAGATGTACACGATGATCTTCTTAACAACATTACTGCAAAACTTTAAAGCAAGGGGCTGTATATGTCTGATTTGACTACAATCGCACGCCCCTATGCTAAAGCAGCCTTTGACTTTGCGGTAGAGAAAGGTGAGCTAGACCAATGGGGTCAAATGCTTACTTTTGCTGCCGAAGTGGCACAAAATGATGATGTTCATAATTTATTAAGCGGTTCTATGACTGCGGAAAAATTAGCGGAAGTATTCATTGTTATTTGTGGCGAACAATTTGATGAATTCGGTCAGAACTTGATTAAAGTGATGGCAGAGAATGGCCGTTTAATGGCTTTTCCTGATGTTTGTAAACAGTTCTTATTGCTTAAACAAGAGCATGAGAAAGAAATCGACGTTGAAGTTACTTCAGCTGTTGAACTTTCAAAAGAGCAACACGCAGAGATCAGCAGCAAATTGGAACAGCGCTTAGCGCGCAAAGTTCAGCTGAATTGCAGTATAGATGAGACTCTACTTAGTGGAGTTATTATTCGAGCCGGAGACCTAGTCATCGATAACTCAGCGCGCAGTCGTTTAGACCGCCTGAGCGATGCATTGCAGTCTTAATGGGGATTGGAGCATGCAACTTAATTCCACTGAAATTAGCGATCTAATTAAACAACGTATTGAATCTTTCGACGTTGTTAGTGAAGCTCGCAATGAAGGTACTATCGTTTCTGTAAGCGATGGCATCCTTAGCATCCACGGCCTAGCGGACGTGATGCAAGGTGAAATGATCGAACTACCGGGTGGCCGTTACGCGCTAGCACTAAACTTGAACCGTGATTCGGTTGGTGCTGTTGTAATGGGCCCGTATGCTGACCTACAGGAAGGCATGAAAGTTACAGGTACTGGTCGTATTCTTGAAGTACCAGTAGGTCCTGAAATGCTTGGTCGTGTTGTAAACACACTAGGTGAGCCAATTGATGGTAAAGGTCCAATCGAAGCTAAATTGACTTCGCCTGTAGAAATTATCGCACCAGGTGTAATCGACCGTAAATCGGTAGATCAACCTGTTCAAACTGGTTACAAGTCAGTTGACTCAATGATCCCTATCGGTCGTGGTCAACGTGAACTAGTAATCGGTGACCGTCAGACTGGTAAAACAGCAATGGCGATCGATGCGATTATTAACCAAAAAGATTCTGGTATTTTCTCTATCTACGTAGCTATCGGCCAAAAAGCGTCGACTATTGCTAACGTAGTTCGCAAACTAGAAGAGCATGGCGCACTAGCAAACACTGTTGTTGTTGTTGCATCTGCTTCTGAATCTGCAGCGCTGCAATACCTTGCACCATATGCTGGTTGTGCGATGGGCGAATACTTCCGTGATCGCGGTGAAGATGCACTGATTGTTTATGATGATCTATCTAAGCAAGCTGTCGCTTACCGTCAAATCTCGCTACTACTTAAGCGTCCACCAGGTCGTGAAGCGTTCCCAGGTGATGTTTTCTACCTTCACTCTCGTCTACTAGAGCGTGCTGCTCGTGTAAGCGAAGCATATGTAGAAAAATTCACTAACGGTGAAGTGACAGGCAAGACTGGTTCTTTAACTGCTCTACCTATCATTGAAACGCAAGCTGGTGACGTATCTGCATTCGTACCAACGAACGTAATCTCGATTACTGATGGTCAGATCTTCCTACAAACTGAGCTATTCAACGCGGGCGTACGTCCAGCTGTTGACCCAGGTATCTCAGTTTCTCGTGTAGGTGGTTCGGCGCAGACTAAAATCATCAAGAAGCTATCTGGCGGTATCCGTACTGCTCTAGCTCAATACCGTGAACTTGCAGCATTTGCTCAGTTCTCTTCGGATCTTGATGAAGCGACTAAGAAGCAACTAGACCACGGTCAAAAAGTTACAGAACTGATGAAGCAGAAGCAATACGCTCCTATGTCTGTATTTGACCAAGCTCTAGTAATCTTCGCTGCAGAGCGTGGATACCTTCAAGATGTTGAACTTTCTAAAGTTCTAGATTTTGAAGCTGCTTTACTGTCGTTTGCTCGTGGTCAATATGCCGATCTAGCAACACAGATCGACACAACGGGTGCTTTCAATAAAGAAATCGAAGCTGAGCTGAAGAAGCTTGTTGACGATTTCAAAGCAACCCAGACCTGGTAATTGGTAGGTGGTCTTAGGGCCACCTCATACCATTAACGGAGAGTAACGATGGCCGGCGCAAAAGAGATACGTAATAAAATCGGTAGTGTTAAAAGCACACAGAAGATTACGAAAGCAATGGAAATGGTAGCAGCTTCAAAAATGCGTCGTTCTCAAGACGCAATGGAAGCTACTCGTCCATATGCAGAAACAATGCGTAAAGTGATCGGTCATTTGGCTAATGGTAGCCTCGAGTATAAGCATCCTTATCTTGAGGAACGTGAAGCCAAACGTGTTGGTTACATCATCGTTTCTACAGACCGTGGTCTTTGTGGTGGTTTGAACATTAACTTGTTCAAAAAAGCTATGAATGACATGAAAGATTGGTCTGAGAAAGGTGCTGATGTTGAGCTTGCAATTGTAGGCTCTAAAGCAACAGCATTTTTCAATAACAGCGGCGCGAAAGTAGCAGCTCAAGTTTCTGGTCTGGGCGATCGTCCAAGCCTTGAAGACTTGATTGGCTCTGTAAGCGTTATGCTGAAGAAATATGATGAAGGCGAATTAGATCGCCTGTTCGTAGTGTTCAACAAGTTTGAAAACACTATGGTTCAAGAACCAACGATCGATCAATTACTTCCTTTGCCTAAATCAGACAGCGAAGAAATGAAACGCAGTCATTCTTGGGACTACATATATGAGCCCGAGCCAAAACCACTACTAGATGCACTATTGGTTCGCTATGTCGAATCTCAAGTGTATCAAGGTGTGGTTGAGAACCTTGCTTGTGAGCAAGCGGCTCGAATGATTGCAATGAAATCAGCAACAGATAATGCTGGTGACATTATTGATGACTTAGAACTTGTGTACAACAAAGCCCGTCAATCGGCGATTACACAAGAACTTTCTGAGATCGTTTCAGGCGCAGCTGCGGTTTAAGCTTAGGTAAAACTAAATAGTTAGAGGATTAACGATGGCTACAGGTAAGATCGTACAGATCATCGGTGCGGTAGTCGACGTAGAGTTCCCACAGGGCGAAGTACCTCGTGTATACGATGCTCTGAATGTTAATGAAGTGAAAGAGCGTCTAGTTCTTGAAGTTCAGCAACAACTTGGCGGTGGCGTAGTTCGCGCAATCGTAATGGGTAGCTCTGATGGTTTACGTCGTGGTTTGACAGTTGAAAATACTGGCGCTCCAATTTCAGTACCAGTAGGTACTAAGACATTGGGTCGTATCATGAATGTCCTAGGTGACGCGATTGATGAGTGTGGCGAGATTGGTGCTGAAGAGCATTACGCCATTCACCGTGAAGCTCCAAGCTACGAAGAGCAGTCTAACGAGACAGCTCTTCTAGAAACTGGTGTTAAAGTAATCGACTTGATTTGTCCATTCGCTAAGGGTGGTAAAATCGGTCTATTCGGTGGTGCTGGTGTAGGTAAGACCGTTAACATGATGGAACTTATCAACAACATCGCACTTCAACACTCAGGTCTATCTGTATTTGCAGGTGTAGGTGAGCGTACTCGTGAAGGTAACGATTTCTACTTTGAGATGCAGGAAGCTGGCGTTGTAAACGTTGAAAACCCTGAAGAATCAAAAGTAGCGATGGTTTACGGTCAGATGAACGAGCCACCAGGTAACCGTCTACGTGTTGCACTGACTGGTCTAACAATGGCAGAGCGCTTCCGTGACGAAGGTCGTGACGTTCTACTATTTGTTGATAACATCTACCGTTACACACTAGCAGGTACTGAAGTATCAGCACTTCTAGGTCGTATGCCTTCTGCGGTAGGTTACCAACCTACACTAGCTGAAGAAATGGGTGTTCTACAAGAGCGTATCACGTCAACTAAAGCTGGTTCTATCACGTCTGTACAGGCGGTATACGTACCTGCGGATGACTTGACTGACCCGTCTCCAGCAACAACGTTCGCTCACTTGGATGCAACGGTTGTACTTAACCGTAACATCGCATCTATGGGTCTATACCCAGCGATCGACCCGCTAGATTCTACTTCACGTCAACTGGATCCATTGGTAGTTGGACAAGAGCACTACGACATCGCTCGTGGCGTTCAGTCTACTCTTCAGCGCTATAAAGAGCTGAAAGATATCATTGCTATCCTAGGGATGGACGAGCTATCTGAAGAAGATAAGCAAGTTGTATCTCGTGCTCGTAAGATTGAGAAGTTCCTAACTCAGCCTTACCACGTAGCGGAAGTATTTACAGGTGACCCAGGCGTTTACGTACCTCTTAAAGAGACTCTACGTGGCTTCCAAGGTCTTCTATCTGGTGAATACGATGACATTCCAGAGCAAGCGTTCATGTACTGTGGTGCAATTGACGAAGCTATCGAGAATGCTAAGAAGCTATAAGGCTAACTAGGAGGCGATATGGCAGCAATAACCTTTCACCTAGACGTTGTAAGTGCCGAGAAACAACTTTTCTCTGGCCTTGTTGAAACGTTTCAGGTGACCGGTAGTGAGGGTGAGCTTGGTATTTTCCATGGTCACACTCCACTGCTGACCGCTATCAAGCCTGGTATGGTGCGTATTGTTAAGCAGCACGGCCACGAAGAAATCATTTATGTTTCTGGTGGTATGGTAGAAGTTCAACCTGGTACAGCGACTGTACTGGCTGATACAGCTATCCGTGGTGAAGAACTAGACGCAGCAAAGGCGGAAGAAGCTAAACGCAAGGCTGTGGAGAATATCCAAAATCAGCATGGCGACATAGACTTCGCACAAGCGGCCGGTGAACTGGCTAAAGCCATTGCTCAGTTACGAGTTATCGAACTGACAAAACAGCGTCGTTAATCTTTATAAGATTATAGACTCTGAGATAAAGGCGACCTAAGGGTCGCCTTTTTGCATTTTTGCATTTTTGGATTCTCAAAAATGTTCCTCTTCCATATCAATATCGGTTAAATGGTTATTACGATTTAATTTTTTTTCCAAAAACGGTTACAATATCGGCTTAATAAAAAATAATGTTGGATAGGTTTACAATGAAGTTTAGCGCGGTAATTCTCGCAGCGGGAAAAGGTACTCGCATGTATTCAAATACACCAAAGGTTCTGCACACGCTTGCGGGTAAGCCGATGGTGAAGCATGTTATTGATACCTGTAATGGTTTAGGTGCTCAAAATATTCATCTTGTTTACGGTCATGGTGGTGAACAAATGAAATCGACACTTGCACAAGAGTCGGTTAACTGGGCCCTACAAGCTGAACAGCTAGGTACGGGCCACGCGGTCGACCAGGCTTCTGAACATTTTGCTGATGATGAAAAAGTATTAGTCCTTTACGGTGATGTACCGCTTATCTCGCCTGAAACTATTGAAAACCTATTAGATGCTCAGCCAAATGGTGGTATTGCACTACTTACGGTCGTGTTAGACAACCCGATGGGTTACGGTCGTATTATTCGTCGTAATGGTCCTGTTGTGGCTATTGTTGAACAAAAAGATGCAACAGATGAGCAGAAGCTTATCAAAGAGATCAACACCGGCGTTATGGTTGCGACTGGTGGTGACCTCAAGCGCTGGTTGTCTGGCTTAAGCAACGACAATGCACAAGGTGAATACTATCTGACTGATGTTATCGCAGCCGCTCACGATGAAGGTCGTGCGGTTGAAGCTGTACATCCAGTAAGCCCAATTGAAGTTGAAGGTGTTAATGACCGTTCTCAATTGGCTCGCTTAGAGCGTGCTTATCAAGCTGAGCAAGCAGATAAGTTATTGAAGCAAGGTGTCATGCTACGAGATCCAAGCCGTTTTGATTTACGTGGTGAATTACAATGTGGTATGGATGTCGAGATTGATACGAATGTTATTATTGAAGGTACTGTTAGTATTGGTGATAACGTAGTTATTGGTACTGGCTGCGTACTGAAAGACTGTGAAATTGATGACAACACAATCGTTCGCCCTTACAGCATCATTGATGGTGCGACAGTTGGTGAGGATTGTACTGTAGGTCCATTTACTCGCCTTCGTCCTGGTGCAGACATGCGTAATAACTCTCATGTGGGTAACTTTGTTGAAGTGAAGAATACTTGCTTAGGTGAAGGTTCTAAAGCTAACCACTTAACTTATCTTGGTGATGCTGAAATCGGTCAGCGTGTGAACGTTGGTGCAGGTGCTATTACTTGTAACTACGATGGTGCTAATAAGTTTAAGACTATCATTGGCGATGATGTATTCGTTGGTTCGGATAGCCAATTAATAGCGCCTGTTACGATAGGTAATGGTGCTACCGTTGGTGCTGGTTCGACAGTAACTCGTGATGTTTCTGAAAATGAACTTGTTATTAGTCGTGCTAAAGAGCGCAAGATAGCAAATTGGGCGCGTCCAGCTAAAAAATAGATTAAACATAAATCTGGCTAGAGCTAAAAATTTAGTCATTGAGTGTATTAAGAGCCAGTAACTATGTTGCTGGCTTTTTTGTAGGCGATTTGTGATAGGAAAATAATCAACTTCGGAATTGTATTTTGTTGGTAGATTGATATTATTCAGATCGATGTTCTGTAAGTTAAAATGGTTACGTAGTGAGATTAGTCGACAAAAAATGGCAAACTTTGCCAATCGTTATTTTATCTTTTTCAATGCTGGTGGGCTTATATGGTTTTTACATCACATTAGAGAAGTTAGTTGTAGAGAACGAACGTAACCACCTTATTTCGTTGATGTCTGATGTGGTATATGAAATGCGTGAAGACAGTCATTCATTTACCACAGATCTCGATGTTGATGATTATATCGGTGATTTAACTCAGGCTAATACCAGCTTGAGAATTCAAGTTATTAATCCAGATGGTGTTGTCATTGGTGATACCGATCTGTCCGATCACGCACTCGCCAGCGTAGAAAACCACAGCGACCGCCCTGAGTTCCAGCAAGCTTTAGATCTCGGTATTGGTAGTGATGTTAGGTTTAGCACCGTGACATCTGTAGACCGAATTTATTACTCCCGCCAAGAATCGATCAATGGTCTGAATTTCGTTATCGTCATTTCTTCTCCTATGCATCAATTAAAGCAAATGAATTTCCAGTTGATGGGAATTTTGATTGGTATGGTGCTACTGAGTTTAAGCTTCTTGATCGGTACATCTTATGTGAGCAATCGCCAGATCACTCATAAGGTTGAAGAAGAACAGAAAAAACAAGACGAGCGTATTCGTCAACGAACCCATGAGATCGAGTTGATGCATCGCTTAGCGAATATGCTGGCGGCGTGTAATAACATGGTTGAAGCGCAGCAAATTGTCTCTGATATCCTGCCTCGAATCCTTGGTAACGTGAACGGCAGTGTTTCTCTGATGCGTGCATCGCGTAACCAACTAATAACACAATTGGACTGGGGAGAAACATGGCCGGGCAGCGCAAGCTTTGCACCAGAAGAATGTTGGTCATTGCGTAAGGGCCGAGCACATCAATCGAATGATGATTTCCATTCTTTAACTTGTGGTCACATGCATGAGATGGATAACAACCAAACCCTTTGTATTCCGTTGACTGCACATGGTAATACCATCGGTATCATGCACCTTTACTTTGGTGTCGGTGATATAAAAATTGACCCAATCATAGAGCAACTGGCTTTCAGTGTTTCAGAGCACCTAGGTTTAGCATTGGCTAACTTGAGTCTCCAAGAGAAGCTACGTTCACAAGCTCTAAGCGATCCATTAACTGGTCTGTTCAACCGTCGTTTCTTTGAGCAGAAACTAGAAGAGCATTCGATGAACTCTGCCACCAGCGAACAACCATTGTCGTTGTTGATGCTCGATTTGGATCACTTCAAACGTTTTAATGACAACTTTGGTCATGATGCTGGTGACTTCGTATTGAAAGAAATCAGTGCGTTGCTTAAGCAGAGCGTAAGTGAAGATGAGATTGCTTGTCGACTTGGAGGAGAAGAGCTAGCCGTGCTGCTTCCTCATTACACTATGCAAGAAGCGACAGAGTTTGGTCAGACGCTGTGTGATGCGGTGCGTTCAATGCACTTAGAATACAAGGGATTATCATTAGGTCAGTTGGGTGTGTCGATTGGTGTGTCAACCTATCCGAAGCCAGCTTCTGATACAGAGTCCCTGGTTAAGATGGCCGATAATGCGCTTTATCTAGCTAAAGATATGGGACGTAGTCGAGTGGTTAATTATAATGAATATAGCCGGAAAAAAGCTCCAACTTTAGAAGTCATTGAGTCGGACTCTAAGTAGAAATAAAAAGAGCGAGTAATACTCGCTCTTTTTATTTCCGATACAGTTTATTTAAGCTCTAGTCTTGGTTTTCTTCAAGTACAACTCGAGAGTTATCTGGTGTTGTGAAGTGCTGTGATAATTCACGGTTTGCAACAATGTAGCCAATCCATAATCCCATTAAACAAATCACAATTGTCACACCAGTAACCTGTAATGCGCTGCTTGCCATTGCAGCAACTAAGCCACTTGCAAAGCTACTGATACAGATTTGTAAACTGTTCTGAAGACCTGCAGCCGTTGCTGGGCTATGTTTTGCGCTAGATAGCGCTCGGTTCACAACTATTGGGTAAAGAGCACCATTCGCCACTGCGATTAAGCAGAAAGGAGCAAGCAAAGGCCAAATTGAAGTTAATTCCCATTGTGAAGCGACAAAAATAAGCAGTGTTGAAACGCTAAATAGCCCGACTAAGTGTTTAAGTACGCGAGAGTCACCAAACTTCTTAACGCCAACTTTACCTAAGTAGCCACCTACCATGAATGCAATCGTCTGTGGAATGAAGCTCAAACCAATATCTTTTGCTTCATATCCTAGCTTAGCCATAATTTCAGGCATTCCCGTTAGGTATGCAAAGAACGCAGCCGATGCAGAAGCAAACATTATTACATTGCCTAGGTAAGATTTAGACTTCAGAAGCGACTTAATGTCATTACCAACGGATGTTTCTCTTACTTCAGGTTTCTCTTGGGGCTGAGCCATTGTAGTGGCGATTAGAAGAGCACCCATTAGCGTCAATACAATGAAGATACTATGCCATCCGAAAGTATCGGCTAATACAACACCCAATTGAGGTGCTAGTGCTGGAGATAAAGCCACAAGAGGCATGATGGTTGCAAAAATTTGTTGGCTGCTAGACGCTGAATAACGCTTGATCACCATCGCTTGCCAGATCACTGCTGGAGCACATACTCCAATAGCTTGTACAAAGCGTAATGCAAGGAGTTGCCAGACTTCAGTACTAAACGCTAATCCAAATGATGCCAGAGTGAACAGCGCTAAACCGGCTGCAAGCGTATTCCTGTGGCCATATTTATCGCTAGCAAGCCCCCAAAGCAGTTGACCTAAAGCCATACCGACTAAAAAGACTGTTAAAGAAAGAGCAATTTGTTCTGGGCCTGTAGCAAAATCAATTTCCATGATTTTAAAAGCAGGAAGGTACATATCAGTAGCGATAAAACCGAGCATAGATAATGCAGCAAGATAAACGAGTTGAAACTTGGAGATATTCATAAGGTGCCATGAGCTTAGATAACTTAGCTTGTTATCAAATTTATTGTTTAAACAAAGTGGGGTTAATCCCTTTGTATTCTGTGTTTCGTATTCTATTTTTAGCTTTAAATAAAATAAAACGTTAAAATATGTAGTTATCAATCAAAAAATTTGAAGGCTTATGTTTTCTAAATCCTCTCTAGAAATGCTCGATACTGTGGCTCGGCTGGGTAGCTTCACTGCGGCAGCTGAACAATTGCATAAAGTTCCCTCTGCGATCAGTTATGGTGTCAGGCAAGTTGAGCAAGAACTCGATGTGATTCTATTTCGACGCTTACCAAGGAAAGTGGAACTGACACCGGCCGGTGAATTGTTTATTGAAGAAGCTCGTTCTTTACTGAGGCAAATGGAAGAGGTGAGGGCGCAAACTAAGCGTGCGGCTAAAGGATGGAAAAAGACACTAAGGCTGACTTTAGATAATGTGGTTAAGCTCGATAAGATGAAACCATTGATAGAGGAGTTTTATCAGACATTTGATTTTGCTGAACTACAAATCAACATGGAAGTATTCAACGGATCCTGGGAGGCTATCGCGCAAGGAAGGGCGGATATTGTTATTGGAGCGACATCTGCTGTACCTGTTGGTGGAGATTTTGAGGTCAAAGATATGGGGCGTTTAGATTGGGCATTTGTTATGTCGCCAAGTCACCCTTGTGTACGAGAGCAGCAATTGACTGAGGAGTTTGTGAGTCAATTTCCAGCTATTTGTTTAGATGACACCTCAAGCGTATTGCCTAAACGTCATGCTGGTCATTATGCTTCCCAAAGAAGGCTCCTATTGCCTAATTGGTATAGCGCGATTGAGTGCCTGAAGAATGGTGTAGGAGTGGGTTATATGCCAAGGCATATTGCGGCACCTATCATTCAACAAGGTTTGCTGGTGGAAAAAATACTCCCAGAAGACAGCCCTCAAAGCCAATGTTGTTTAGTGTGGAAAAAAGATGATAATCATAAGCTTATTGAATGGATGGTTAATTATTTAGGGTCAAGTGAGCAACTTCATCAAGATTGGTTAGAGCACCGAAAGGTTGTTTGAAGTAAGAAGCGTTATCCATAAAAAGCAGTTAAACGAAAGAGCACACAAAAAGAAAAAGAGCGACATAAATTCGCTCTTTTGGATGCTTATAAAGATTTTGTTGACCAATATTATGACAGGAAGAACTGATAAGAAGGATTATCGGTTTCGTCTTTACATTGGTAGCCCAATTCACGTAAGTGGCTAGAAAAAGTCATTAAATCATCATCACTCAGCTCAAAACCACACAGCACTCGACCATAGTCAGCACCATGGTTACGGTAATTGAAAAGGCTAATATTCCAGTGCGTACCTAGAGTATCTAAGAACTTCAATAACGCTCCAGGGTATTCAGGAAATTCAAAACTGTATAATCGTTCTTTTATTGGTTTCGAGGGTTTGCCGCCAATCATGTAACGAACGTGCAGTTTTGCCATTTCATCATCAGACAAATCAACAACTGGGTATCCACCATCGCGAAGATCGGTAATGATACCATCTAGCTCTTCTTGCCCGCCTTGTAAGCGTACACCGACAAAAATATTCGCTAGGCTGTCATCGTTATAGCGATAGTTAAACTCAGTGACAGCTCGCCCACCTATGATATTGCAGAACTCTAAAAATGCCCCTTGGCGCTCTGGAATAGTTACTGCCAGTAAACCTTCACGTTTTTCACCAAGCTCACAACGTTCAGAAACATAACGCAACCCATGAAAGTTGGTATTTGCGCCTGACAATACAGTACTAAGCTGTTTGTCTTTTAGTTGATGTTGCTCTGCAAATTTTTTCAAACCAGCTAAAGCAAGTGCACCAGAAGGTTCTGCGATGGCACGAGTGTCTTCGAAGATATCTTTTACGGCAGCACAAATTTCATCGCTGGATACCGCAATGTGTCCATCTAAGTATTTCTGACAAAGGCGGAATGTCTCTTCACCAATACGCTTAACCGCTACACCATCAGCGAACATACTGACTTGATCTAAAACGACAGGTTCACCGGCATCTAGTGCAGCTTTTAAGCATGAAGAGTCTTCAGGTTCTACCGCAATGACTTTAATTTCTGGCATTAATTGCTTAATAAGAACAGCAACCCCAGCGGCCAAACCACCACCGCCAACAGGCACAAAAATGTAATCTAGGTGCCCATTTTGTTGAAGCATCTCCATACCGATTGTACCTTGTCCTGCGATCACTAGAGGGTGATCGAAAGGAGGAACAAACGTGTAGCCATGCAATTCAGATAAACGTTCAGCTTCGGCTTTAGCTTCATCAAAGTTATTGCCGTGTAAAACGACATTACCACCAAAGCTGCGAACCGCATCCACTTTGATATCTGGCGTCGTTTTCGGCATTACAATCGTGGTTTGAATCCCCAGTTTTGTGCCGGATAACGCCATACCTTGAGCATGATTGCCTGCTGATGCTGCAATCACGCCAGCCGACTTTTGCTCATCAGATAAGCTCGAAACCATGTTGTAAGCGCCACGTAATTTAAACGAGTGCACAGGCTGGCGATCTTCACGCTTTATCTGGACTTGGTTACCTATACGAGCCGCTAAACGTGGCATCTCTTGAAGAGGTGTCACGATAGCTGCTTCATAGACAGGAGCGCGTAAGATCTGGCGCAGATAATCTGCACCAGTTTGTTTGAGCTCCTTTTTAGGGAAAGCGTCGGTCATTGGCTAGCCCTCTAATTTGGACTTATCACGTACCGCGCCTTTATCTGCACTGGTTGCCATGCTTGCATAAGCTTTTAGTGCAAATGACACTTCACGTTGACGGTTAACTGGCTTCCAACCTAGTTCATCTTGTTTTGCACGACGTGCTGCTAGCTCATCGTCAGAAATATCTAGGGTGATTGAACGGTTTGGGATATCGATAGTGATGATGTCGCCAGTGTTAACCAGACCAATCACACCGCCACTTGCCGCTTCAGGAGAGGCGTGACCAATCGATAGACCAGATGTACCACCAGAGAAACGACCGTCTGTTAGAAGCGCACAAGATTTACCAAGTCCCATCGATTTAAGGTAAGTCGTAGGGTAAAGCATCTCTTGCATGCCCGGACCACCCTTAGGACCTTCATAACGAATGACAACGACTTCGCCGGCTTTCACTTTGCCAGCTAAGATTCCATCTACAGCGGTATCTTGGCTTTCAAAAACAACCGCAGGACCTTGGAACTTAAGGTTCTCTTCATCAACACCAGCAGTCTTTACGATACAGCCATCAACTGCGATGTTGCCCGAAAGAACAGCTAAACCACCTTCTTGGCTGAATGCGTTTTCTTTAGTACGGATACAACCTTCTTTACGGTCGTCATCAAGACGATCCCAGCGGCAATCCTGTGAGAATGCTTTGGTTGTACGAATACCAGCAGGACCTGCACGGAAGAACTTAAGCACTGCTTCATCTTCTGTTTGCATGATGTCGTATTGAGCCAACTGTTCTTGCATGCTTAAGCCAAGTACAGTGCGAGTTTGGTTATTAAGAAGACCTGCACGGTCAAGCTCACCAAGGATCGCCATTACCCCACCAGCACGGTGAACATCTTCCATGTGGTATTTAGGTGTTGAAGGAGCAACTTTACACAGGTGCGGAACACGGCGTGACATCTCATCGATATCGCTCATGTCAAAGTCAATCTCACCTTCTTGAGCTGCCGCTAATAGGTGAAGTACGGTGTTACTTGAACCACCCATTGCAATATCAAGCGCCATTGCATTATCAAATGCCGCGCGATTCGCGATGTTACGTGGAAGTGCTGATTCGTCATCTTGCTCGTAGTAACGTTTCGTTAGATCAACAATGCGTTTACCCGCATTGATAAACAACTCTTCGCGGTCTGCGTGCGTTGCTAACATAGAACCATTACCTGGTTGAGATAGACCAAGAGCTTCAGTTAAGCAGTTCATTGAGTTCGCAGTAAACATGCCAGAACATGAACCACAAGTTGGACATGCAGAACGCTCAACTTGCTCACTTTGCTCATCTGAAATTGTAGGATCGGCACCTTGGATCATTGCATCAACAAGATCGAGTTTAATTATTTGATCAGAAAGCTTAGTTTTACCCGCTTCCATTGGACCACCTGAAACAAAGATCACTGGGATATTAAGGCGCATTGCAGCCATCATCATTCCCGGAGTGATTTTGTCACAGTTTGAAATACAAACCATGGCATCCGCACAGTGCGCATTAACCATGTATTCAACTGAGTCTGCGATAAGTTCGCGTGACGGCAGTGAGTACAGCATGCCGCCGTGACCCATTGCGATACCATCATCCACTGCGATGGTATTGAATTCTTTGGCGATACCGCCTGCTTTTTCGATTTCACCCGCAACCAGTTGACCCATATCTTTAAGGTGAACGTGACCAGGTACAAACTGTGTGAACGAGTTTACAACGGCAATGATTGGCTTACCGAAATCATCATCTTTTACGCCAGTTGCACGCCATAAAGCGCGCGCACCAGCCATGTTGCGTCCGTGAGTAGTTGTTGCTGAACGATAGATAGGCATTGCATTAAATCCTTATAAATTACTTGGCTGCTGGCTGTTGAGTGTCTTTAGCTTGGTTTTCTGGATAAACATAATCTAACCAGCCCCATTTATCTTCCGTTGTACCATTAAACAAACCAAAGTAAGCCGCTTGAACTTTAGTTGTAATAGGACCTCGTTTTCCTTCGCCTACCGTAATTTTATCTACGCTGCGTACTGGTACAATTTCAGCCGCTGTGCCAGTCATAAATACTTCGTCTGCAAGGTATAATGCTTCTCGAGCAATGTTTTCTTCACGAACCTCATACCCCATGTCTTTTGCAAGCGTCATGATGGTATCGCGAGTGATACCAGGAAGAATTGCACTGGTTGCTGGTGGCGTTGAAAGTACACCGTTACGAATCACAAAGATGTTTTCGCCAGCACCTTCAGAAAGGTAGCCATCAACGCTTAGCGCAATGCCTTCATCATAACCATGACGACGGGCTTCACCGCCAACTAGCAATGAAGAAAGGTAGTTACCACCAGCTTTAGCCGCTGTAGGGATAGTATTTGGAGCGGCGCGGTTCCAACTTGAAATCATGGCATCAACACCGTTCTCTAAAGCTTCTTCACCAAGGTAAGAACCCCAAGGGAAAGCGGCGATGATTAGATCCATTTCAGTGTTCTCAGGAGGGCAAACACCCAACCCAACATTACCAACAAAGCCTAGAGGGCGGATATACGCAGACTTAAGTTTGTTCTGGCGTAATGTTTCACGCGTTGCTTCCATGATTTCTTCTTCCGTGTATGGAATAGGGAAGCGATAAATTTTTGCTGAATCTTTTAGGCGGCGTGCGTGTTCAGGGTGACGGAAAATAACCGGACCTTTTGGTGTGTTGTAACAACGAACACCTTCAAATACTGACGTACCGTAGTGCATAGCGTGAGTCAAAACGTGAACGTTCGCTTCAGCCCATGGAACCAATTCACCATTAAACCAAATAAAATCTGCTGTTTTAGCTGTCATGCTTGCTTTCCTTATGCACTAATTTTTTGTTGTAGGTTGTTGTTTGGTAGCTCATTACGGCTAATGGTAATGACATCAACGGTACGCACGTCCCATAGCTTTTCAATTTGATTAACTAAGAAAGAAATCGGGCGGTCACTATCGACAATAATTTCAACGCTCGCGACTTTGCTTTCATGGTTTTGTGTCCCAGCTACTTGCTTAACAATAAAACCACGGTGACGAATAACTCGAAGAACACGTTCCAACAGTACTGGCTTATCATCAGCCTTAATATCTAATAAATATCTTTCCATGTTATGTGTTCTCCAACATATCACTGTTCGATGCACCTGGCGGTACAAGAGGCCATACGTTTTCTTCTTCATCGATCAATACATGAAGTAAGTAGGCAGTTTTACTTTCCAACATCTCTTTCAATGCTGGCTCAACTTCTTCTTTACGTGTGATGGTTTTCCCTGGGATATCAAATGCTTTCGCAAGCATGACGAAGTCAGGGTTATCATCCAAAATTGTCTCACTGTGGCGACCATCAAAAAACAGCGACTGCCATTGGCGAACCATGCCTAAACGTGAGTTATTCAGTAGCACCATCTTTACAGGGATTTGGCGGCGTTTCAGCGTGCCAAGTTCTTGTACGTTCATCATGAACGAACCATCACCTGAGATTAGGATTGATTGGTCATCTGGACGACCAACGGATGCGCCCATCGCAGCTGGTAAACCAAAGCCCATCGTGCCTAAACCTGCAGAGGTGATAAAGTTTTGAGGATCGCGAGGCTGAATATGTTGAGCTGCCCACATTTGGTGTTGACCAACATCCGTCGAAACTATTGAGCTTTCTGGCATCATGTCAGACAGTTGCTTTAGTAATTTAGGAGCAAAGATTAAGTCGCCAGGGTGATCGTAGCGCCATTTGAACGAGCTACGTAAGCCTTCTGAGTGATGCACCCAAGACGAAATATCTTGTGCCAGCTCTAGCTGAGGTAGCACTTTATTGATGTCGCCTCGAACAGGGGCATTAGCATGACGAAGTTTACCTAATTCAGCTGCATCAATATCGATATGGATAACTTTAGCGAGGGGAGCAAAAGTATCAAGCTTGCCGGTTACTCGGTCATCGAAGCGAGCGCCGACTACAATCAAAAGGTCACTTTCTTGAACAACAAGGTTTGCGGCTTTCGTGCCGTGCATGCCTAGCATTCCGAGGTAATGAGGGTCATCACGTTCAATCGTGCCTAAGCCCTTCAAGGTGCTCACTGCTGGCATAGGGTTTAATCGTAAAAACTCACGAACAGATTCAGTGGCTTTCGCTAATTGAACGCCACCGCCGACATAGAGTACAGGGCGAGTGGCTTGAGAAAGAAGGTGTTGAGCAGCATCAATCGCTTCTTGTGGGGCAACTGGAAGCGCTGGTGGTGTAAATTCAGGAAGAACTTCTACAGGAGTTTGAGCAAGCTGAACATCTTTTGCTATATCAACAATGACCGGACCAGGACGACCCGCTTTGGCTACTTCAAAAGCCTCTGCCAGTGTTGGTGCTAAATCTTCAATGTCAGTGACTAGGTAGCTATGCTTGGTACAAGACAAAGACATACCAATCACATCCATTTCTTGGAATGCATCAGTTCCAATGTGAGTACTTGCGACTTGACCTGTGATAGCAACAAGAGGGATTGAGTCCATGAAAGCATCAGCCAAACCTGTTACTAGGTTGGTTGCACCAGGTCCAGAGGTTGCCATGCATACTGCTACATCTTGCGTTGCTCGAGCCATGCCAATGGCAGCCATAGCGGCACCTTGTTCATGGCGGCAAAGAATATGCTCAACTCCACCGTCGTATAGAGCATCATAGATAGGCATAATTGCGCCACCTGGATAGCCAAAAACGGTTTTAATTCCTTGTTGCTTTAATGCGGATACGACCAGTTCTGCGCCTTTCATCGTAAATCCTCCGAATTACCTGTGCTTTGGTAACTTTTTGCTTTTTCATTGCACATCTTGTGCTCCCATTCTTCCTGTCTAACGGCATAGCCGAAAATGCTTCAAAATAAAAAATCAAATATATAAATTACAAAAAACCCCCGGACTTTTCAGTGCGGGGGTTTTTAAAATTTGTGGTTACCTTCTAGCCACTCGCCCCCGCGTAGTCTTAATAATGACTACGATGACCAGGTTAATCAGTGCGTAAATGCGAGCGTTAAATGTCATAAATTGTTTGTTCTATCTTTTATTGTCTTATGTGAAGGTCTACATCTCTAGTGTTATCACACAAATCTGCTGTATGACAAGCAAAATGTCATTCTTTTTTCACATGAACACAGCATTCCACCACGCTATATAACATCTCTATAGCTTTGATCATCAATGAATATCAGAGTGAATACTTTTAAATCAATAACAAAGGAATTGTATGGGTCTCGCGATAATTCATAGTCGAGCAAGTGTTGGGGTGGAAGCACCAGAAGTGACGGTTGAGGTGCATATTAGCAATGGTATGCCAGGTTTTACTTTGGTCGGTCTGCCTGAAACTACCGTTCGAGAGGCTAAAGACAGAGTAAGAAGTGCAATCATAAACTCGCGCTTTGAGTTTCCGGCTAAGCGGATCACTGTTAACCTCGCTCCTGCCGATTTACCGAAAGAAGGCGGACGGTTTGATTTACCCATCGCATTAGGGATTTTGGTTGCTTCTGATCAGCTGCCCCATTCGACTTTAGCAGATTCAGAGTTTATTGGAGAACTTGCGTTATCAGGGGAATTAAGACCCGTTAAAGGCGTCCTTCCTGCTACTTTGGCGGCGGATAAAGTTCAACGTGTCTTAGTCGTTCCTCATGCCAATGGCGATCAAGCTGCCTTAGTTGGTAAAGGGCAGCACAAGTCTGCACAAAGTTTATTGGAAGTTTGTGCTGATATATGTGGTCAACAAGCTTTAGGTTTGCATCAAACCGCTCAAATGATGTTAGATGATATATCTTCACGAGACTTGCAAGATATTATCGGTCAGCAGCAAGGAAAGCGCGCCTTAGAAATTGCGGCAGCAGGTAATCATAATTTACTTTTTCTTGGTCCTCCCGGTACAGGCAAAACCATGCTTGCTTCCCGGCTATGTGACTTATTACCTCAAATGAATGATCAAGAAGCGCTAGAAACTGCTTCTGTTGCTTCATTAACTCAGCAAGAAATTAATCAGCATAATTGGAAAAAACGACCATTTCGGTCTCCGCACCACTCTAGTTCTATGGCTGCCTTGGTAGGAGGCGGTTCTATCCCAAGACCTGGTGAAATATCTTTGGCCCACAATGGGTTGCTGTTTTTGGATGAGATGCCTGAATTTGACAGGAAAGTACTCGACTCTTTGAGAGAGCCATTAGAGTCCGGAGAAATTATTATTTCGAGAGCGGCAGGTAAGACTCGATTCCCTGCTCGGTTTCAATTGGTAGGCGCATTAAACCCCAGTCCTACTGGATACTATGAGGGGAATCAAGCCAGAGCCAATCCGCAGATCATTTTACGCTATTTGAATAAACTGTCAGGACCATTGTTGGATCGTTTTGATATGTCATTAGAAATTCCATTGCTGCCTAAAGGAATGCTCGCGGAAGGTGGAGATAGAGGTGAAACCACAGAGGTTGTGAGAAAAAGAGTGGCGTCAGCAAGAGAATTAATGATGAAGCGCAGTAATAAATCCAATGCATTACTGGGTAGCCGTGAAATTGATAAATATTGTCCCTTACAGCGCTGTGATGCTGAGTTTCTAGAAAGTGCGTTGCATCGTTTAGGTTTATCTATTCGGGCATATCATCGAATTATCAAAGTGGCGAGAACCATTGCTGATTTGGAAGGGTGTATTGATATTGAAAAGAAACATTTAGCTGAAGCGTTGGGATACCGCGCTATGGATAGATTATTGAAACAGTTAACGGCGCAGTCTGTTTGATAAAGAACGATTAAAGCCTGGTAGATCTAGGCTTTAATCGCAATCATTTATATCAAGACTGAACTACCTTAATTAGGGCTTAGAACTTGTAGTTGATACCAACAGAGACTAGGTATTCTGATTCATCATAGAAGGTAATATTTGATTGGCTTGTGCCATAACCTGCTAATGAAATGAAAGCCCAATTGTCCCAATCCATAAAGTTATCGTATTCATAAGCCGCAAATAAATTGTATTTATTATCACTGCGCGTTTTGTCGTAAATAGGATTCGTAGCATCATAGCTTCTACGGCTATAGCCCGCAGTTAATGCTAATTTATGGCGGTTAATCGCTTTAAATAAGCTGACTTCAGCGCCTATTTCTTCAAACGAGCTTGCCTTACCATCTGCAGATGTGGATTGGTAAGTGATAGAAGGAAGCAGAAGGGTCGTTCTATTTAAAGGTTGTCGATATTGCCCTTTGAGGTAAACAGTATCGGCATCGCGCTTTAATTCATCAAAAGTAATGGCATCATTTTCTACATCTTTGGTTGCATAAGCCATATCAAGGCTGAAATTGGAACCAGCGATACTCTCTAGTTTTAATCGGAATGCATTACCAGTTTCATCTGTTTCTGTTCTTGGACCGGTTGTTAAATAAGGGTCAGCCCAAGTTTCTCCAGACATGATGGTAGGCAAGAAAGACGCATCTATCACCATACCTGACTCTAATTGATACTTATAACCAACTTCGAGCACAACAGTACCTGTAGCAACATCATCACGGGTGGTACCGGTATAAACTTGCTGATTGAGTTGCTCACCGAAGGTATATGCGATATTACCGAGAGGAGCGACAAGAAAAGTGCTTTCTTCTGAGGCACTTTGATTGACTGATGTTAAGTTTTTATCGCCATCAGTGTTGAAGTTTGATGTTGAGGAAGCCATGCCGGCATTGAGAGAAATTTCTCCGCTGAATCCTGCTTCATCAGAAAGCTGAGCAAGTGCTGGCATTGCCATTATACTCGTCGCTAGGATTGTGTATTTTAGTTTCACTCGTGATTCTCCTTGACCGAATGATTAGTGATAACACGTAGTGTTTATAGAGGTCACAGTAACAAAATGGTTCACTGTTTTTTACATTTAGAATACCTTTGAAACTCTATAATGAGACATTGGCGGTGACCAGCATTAAATGGCTCAATATGGCCCTGACTCAGTTTTAGGATAAAGATCTAAAAAGGGAGCCGTTTGGTGGCTCCCTTTTCTTTTTAAGCGGTGTACTTACATTATCGCGAGGTTTATTTCTTTAGTAAGAAGTTAACCAACTCAATGTATTCGCCCGTTGTTTTGATACCTTGAGCTTGAACTAGGTAGCGATTATTTACGAGGATAGCTGGAACGCCTGAAAGACCACTGTCTTTAAAGCCTTTGTCGAATCGACGAACCATAGAGTCGATGGCGAAACCGTTGAAAGCCGCATCGTATTTCTTTGCATCTACCCCTTCATCTAGGAAGATTTGGCGCAGTTCTGCATCGTCTTTTGGTGCTTTTTGCATATTGTGGATGCGATTAAATAGCACAGGTGTCATTTTGTCTTCGACTTTAAGTGCGATAGAAGTTGCGTAAGCTTTACTCATCGACTTACCCATTTTACCGCCCATGAAAGATACATGGTTTTTTTGCAGTTTTACGCCTTCAGGCAGTTGTTGCTTTAGCTGCTGAATAATAGGTTCAAAGCTATGACAGTGTGGGCAATAGAAAGAGAAAAACTCGGTCACTACTGGCTTTTTTGAAGGCTCTAGATCTAACGTTTTGTAATGTTCGCCTTCATTAAACTTAGCCGCGTGTGCAGAAAGGCTAAGTAATACAAGTGAGAAAAATGCGAGCAGCTTTTTCATTATTCAATCTCCATTATTATTTGAATTCTGGTTGTTTTTTGAGTCTTGGTAACTGTAAGCAATGCTCAATTACCACTGTGGCATTAATGATAACGGTGGTTCTTGTAATGTTGCTAACTGTTCCTTACAAGCAAGAACTTGGCTCTCCCAGTATTTTGGATCATTAAACCAAGGAAAAGCGAGCGGGAAGGCAGGATCGTGCCATCGTTTTGCTAACCATGCCATGTAATGCACCATTCGTAGACCGCGTAGTGGCTCAATTAGTTTCAACTCAGCAGTATTAAAATCGCAAAACTCTTGGTAGTTTTCCAAAATAATATCGAGTTGCATGAGTTTATCTTGGCGCTCACCATTTAGCAGCATCCATAAATCTTGTACAGCAGGTCCATTTCTCGCATCATCGAGATCCACAAACATAGGCCCATCACGCCATAGTATATTCCCTGGGTGGCAATCTCCATGGAGGCGAATATTTTTATAATTATTATCCCATTGAGATTCTAGTGCTTTGATAAGTAAATCAAGATCGTTGAAGAATACGTTTTCTAGATGCGTTGGAATGAAATTAGAATTTTCTAGAATTTTACGTGGTTGATAAAGGTATTCATCTAAGCTGAGAGTCGGACGATGTTGAAAAGTTTTACCTGCGCTGGCTTTATGAATGCGCCCAAGGAAACGTCCAACGCCTTCCAATTGGTCTAGGTTATCCACTTCATATTGACGGCCACCCACACTGGTAAACAAAGCAAACATGTAGCCTTGGTATTCATGTAATGTTGCGCCATTAATTATCATTGGTGGTGCAACTGGTAACTCCTGCTCGATCAGCTCAAGAGCGAAATCATGTTCTTCTTGAATTTGCTCTTTGCTCCAACGTTGAGGTCGGTAGAATTTTACTACATAGCGTTTTTTGTCTTCATCTGAGAATTGATAAACACGGTTCTCATAGCTATTAAGGGCAAGAAGACCAGATTCAGCGCGGACACCAATGCTTTCAAGGGCGTACCACATGAAGTCGGGTGTTAAGTTATCAAAGTTAAAGGCTTGCATAGTCATAAAATAAAAAAGGCTCATTACTGAGCCTTTTTCCGTTAATTGTGCAGTTACAGCTTCTTAATAAAGCGGCTTTCTACTTCAATGGTAAATTCTTCACTATCAGAGAGTATAAACTGAATTGTAGAAACCGGTGAGCTGAGTTTTTCAGGATCAGCCCCTAAGCTTATAGGTAAATTCAATACTTCACCTGGCTGCACTTCTACCGATTGTTTTCCGTACCAAGTAACATTAGGTATGCCTTCAACATCGAACGTGTATTCTTGAAGTTGCTGGGTTTTATTAATGATTTTAAGTGTGTAAGTGTTTTCAATAAAACCTTCATTGTTAACTCTAAACAATTGGTTACGGTCTCTTAATACACTCAAACCTGCAGGGTCAACACTGGCTATCTGAACGAAGAACAGGCCAATCATAATTAATAATATAGCACCATACCCTAGCAGTTTAGGACGCATGACTTTTGTATCGTGGCCATCGAGTCGATGCTCAGTTGTGTAATTGATTAGACCTTTCTCGTAGCCCATGCGATCCATTGTTTTATCACAAGCATCAATACATGCGCCGCAGTTAATGCATTCATATTGCAAACCATCACGGATATCTATCCCTGTTGGGCACACCTGAACACATAAATTACAGTCAATACAGTCACCAAGACCAAGTGATTTTGGATCAGCTTTACGAGAACGAGGTCCTCGGCTTTCACCGCGTTTAGGATCATAACCAACAATGAAAGTATCTTTATCAAACATTGCAGATTGGAATCGAGCGTATGGACACATGTGTAAGCATACTATCGAACGCATCCAGCCGGCATTTGCATAAGTACAGCCCGCAAAGAATAGAATCCAAAAGGCTGGCCAAAATGATGCATTAAAGGTAAAGAAATCGACGACCAGTTCTTTTACAGGGATAAAGTAGCCAACAAATGTGAAGCCGGTGGCAAGGGCTATGGCTATCCAGGCTATGTGTTTAAGCGTTTTACGCATTAACAAGTTAGGGGTGAGCTTCCCTGAATCTTGTTTTCTTCGTTTGTTAGCTGCGCCTTCTAGTTTCTCTTCGAACCAAATATACATAAAGGTCCAAACGGTTTGTGGGCAAAGATAACCACACCAAACCCGACCTAAGAAGGTGGTTATAAAAAAGAGAGCAAAAGCCGCGATAACAAATAATATGGCGAGTAAAGTCAGATCTTGAGGGTATAAAGTAGTGCCAAAGAAGTTAAATTGTTGGCTACCGATATCCAATAAGATCGCTTGTCGTTCACCAAATGGTATCCACGGAATAAGGGCAAAAAGTAGCAGTAAGAACCAACCGCCATAACGACGTAATTGCTGGAATTTACCTTTACTTTCACGTACGTAAATACGGTTACTTGGGTTAAATCGATCTCCGTTACCTTTATGTGTCTTAGGGTTAAAGGTTTTAGGAGTCACATCTTTGATATCGATTTTATCCTGACTCATGGGATATCCTTTTTGTGGCATTTGGTGCCATTTCTTATTGATAGCACTCTACGACATTGCTTTGAAATAATGATTTTTAAGTGAATCGGGTAATAAAAACCTACAGTAAACATCGAAGGGTCGAAACTTAGTGCAGTTCATTATTACTATTTTAGAAGATTCTTATGGATGGCGATTATAACGGCAATATTGTTCTAATTTCTTTAACGCTATCAACCTTTAACAACAAAACTCATAACAGTTGTGATGAAAAAGTAGCGAACAGAAACAAAAAAGCGACCACTAAGGCCGCTTTAGAGTTTGATATCGTTTTAGATGATGGGCTTCGAAGGACTAAATAATGCCTCGAGCTTTTAAAATTGCAGTTTTAAAATCATCTTCTTGATCCTTTTTAAGACCAGGAATCATGTCATCTTTTTGGCTGTTACGCATTTTTAGGTGATAGATCAGCACGTCGTCGGTGAGTTCTTCAAGTTTACCTTCGTAACCGGCCTCTTGTGATAGCTTGATGATAAATTCGAGCAAGTTCAGTTCTTGGTCTTTTTGCCATTCAGGCTCCATCAGTTCCAATAACTCTTCAATTCGATGGCACTTCATGCAGCTTTCTCCACAATATTTATAATGATTTTTGCTAAAGGTATCAAATCAGGTCGGGAATACCAACGTGGAAGAGTGAATAAAAGCAGAGTGGGAAAGTGAAGAAAAGAAAAAAGCGCAGTAAATACTGCGCTTTTTGTTAAGCGGCTTGAGTAACTTTTACTGAAGCAGGTGCTAATAAAGCAGCCTTTTCCACTAAAGTCATTGCAGGAGCCATTTTCTTTGCCGTTGGTGCAGTGACAAAGCCACTACGACGACGCATCGCACTACGGTTGGTGTGCGAAGACCTGACAGCTGTTGGGCGCATTTTTTACCTAACGGTCAGGCATATCCATTGCCAATCTAATGGCCTGACTAATCATGAGTTGAGCTTCAATTACTTGAAGTTTGGCTCTTCTGGCTTTCGCCAATCCAAACGATTAGTCAGGATAATGATATGCATGCATATCAAGAATAGATTATCACTATCTTACCCTTCGATCGACCGTTGGATAAGAAACGTTCACAAATCGAGCTAAAATAGTAAGAGAAATAGATTTGAGTTTGATCCTATTTAAGGCTTAAGATGATGTTTTAAAGGAGGTGCATATGTCGTTCTTCAAGAAAACGTTAGCCAGCTTTGGCATTGGATCTGCAAAAGTGGATTCAGTTTTGCAACAGGAAGTGCTTTATCCAGGCGAAAAAGCCAACATAACTGTACATGTTTATGGTGGCTCCCAAGCGCAAGAGATCGATAATATTGATTTGAACCTGTGCTGTCGCTACATAAAAGAAGTGCCGGTTGATTCAAATGGGCGCGAAAGTTCACAAACTCGCCGTATGCACCAAACTTACTCTTTGGTGAAGTGGAGCCTACCTTATGCGTTTACCATTCAGCCCGGCGAAACTCGTGATTTTGAGTGCGAGTTGGATGTCCCACTCAATACACCTGTCACTATTGGTGATGCGAAAGTTTGGTTGGAAACTGGGTTAGATATCGCGATGGCGGTTGATCCATCAGATAAAGATATCTTAACGGTTCGACCTGATAAATTGCTCGACAGCATTCTCAGTGAGTTAGAAGAACAAGGTCTTCGTATTCGCCAGGTGGAATGTGAAGCGGTAGATGGTTTTGAGCTTCCTTTTGTCCAAGAGTTTGAGTTTGTTCCAACTACAGGTCCTTACCATGGGCGCTGGAGAGAACTTGAAGTTGTGGCTCATCGAAGCGAAACTGAACTGCAATTATGGTTTGAGATTGACCGAAATCGTCACGGCGCCAAAGGTATGCTAGCCAGTTTACTTGGTATTGGTCAGTTAAAACGACAGTTAAGTTTGCCGCTTGATACTCCTCCTGAGGAAGCCGGTAAGCGAGTGATTGAATATCTAGAGTCGGTTTCTTAATTGGTTTCTAGTTTTTGGCTTAGTATTATTTGAAAGCATATCGTTAACTTTGAGCCTGTTATTTATTTAAGCTTACACGTGTAAGCTTAATGTGTAATACTAGATTAAATATTCTATTAATCTAGTTGGTTTTTATGTCCGCCTCATCTGCGAGTGAGTACTGTGAAAAAGAAGAACGTGCGAATGCTATTACTCATGGTTTAGGAGTAATACTGGGCGTTGTTGGCTTAGTTCTTCTACTGGTTAGGGCTAATACCTTCGAAGCTGATGCATTAACCATGATCAGCATGGCGGTGTATGGCTGTAGCATTATTTTATTATTCCTCGCTTCAACGCTTTACCATTCCATCACTACAAAAAAAACCAAGCGCTTACTAAAAACACTGGATCACTGTGCTATCTACTTGTTAATTGCAGGCAGCTACACCCCTTTCTTATTAGTTGGATTACGTACCCCTTTAGCTATAGGGCTAATGGCAGTCATCTGGTGTATTGCACTTTTTGGCATCATTATGAAAATTGCATTCGTTTATCGCTTTGAACGCTTATCTTTAGTGACTTACTTAACGATGGGTTGGTTATCTGTGATTGTGATTTACCAACTAGTGAAAAGTATTGATATTGGTGGGGTGATATTACTGGCTGTTGGGGGCATTATTTATTCGTTAGGCGTTATTTTTTACGTTAAAGATCGTATCCCTTACAACCATGCTATCTGGCATTTGTTTGTTTTGGCTGGGTGTTTCTGTCACTTCTTAGCCATATATTTATACGTTGAGCCTGTTTAAGTAGGGGTTAACTCAGTAGCTCAGATAGGCAGATATCATTACTTCATAGCTATATGCCTATATCAACGAAGTAATGAATAGAATTATGCGATTGGGGCTAGCGTGTTACTACGTTCTCAATATCCACTTCAATTCGATATTTTGGATATTGACCAACATCTACGATGAGATCTTTACCTTTAGCAGAAGTTTGAGGTCTCAAGTAAGTATCAGCCAAGCGTTTTATTGATTGCCATGTATCAAAGCTGCCCTCATGCAACAGTTCACCTGTTGGCGAATAAACCGCGAATGTTAAGGTAACCAATACAACCGATTGAGTGCTTTGGTTGGTCACGGATACAGGCAAGATTAGCTGCCCATCTTCATACGTGCTTGCTCCAATGAGTACATCTAATCCTGACTTTGATAGTTGCAAACTTGGTTTGTCATTACCTACAGTAATAGTGGTACCTTTCATTGCTTGCTGAACGACAGGGATCGCTTCAAATGTTGTCGCTTGTTCCGTATTGGTGGGAATTTGCTCTGTGCTGGTGGAAGTGTATTCCCACGTAAAGTCATCTTTTAAGCGAACTTGCTTTCCATCTTGTAACGTTACTGTTTGTTCTGCCATCACGGAAGATGAAAGCAAAGTGAAAGCCAGTAATGTGTTCCAACGTGTCATATCAATTCCTTAGCGTCGCCAAAAGGCGGGGAAAAATAGTACCAAAATAGTTAAAATTTCTAAGCGACCCATCAACATTCCTACACTCAATAGCCACTTTGCAGCGTCTGGTAATGGAGCGAAATTTCCCGTTGGGCCAATAACGCTACCCATTCCAGGACCGACATTTGCCACCGCGGTAATAGCACCTGAAATACTGGTTACTGGATCTAACCCCATCGCGCTGAGCCCGCCGGCGACTAATATTATGGTGATGAAAAACATTAAGCCGAAGGCTACGAGTGACCGAACAATATCATCGTTTACAGGTCGCTGATTATAGCGTTGCACAAAGACTCCTGAAGGATGAATGAGTTTCATCATTTGTTTGTGCAGTAACGTCATGGCTATCTGGAAACGGAAAATTTTGATGCCGCCAGAAGTCGAACCAGAACAAGCTCCTGCCATCATTAAAAATGCAAAGAGAGTAGTGGGTAATGCGCCCCATGCTGTGAAATCTTCTAAACCAAAGCCTGTTGTTGTAACTACCGATACGATGTTAAACATCGAAACTCTCAGGGCATCGAGTACGCTGTAGCCATCTCTAATTACTAGCCATGAAGCTATAATGACGCTTGAGGTTAGGAATAAAATCGTGAAACCACGCACTTGCGCGTCTTTGTAAAGAGGCGCCATTTTTTTATTTCTAAGCACACTGACAAAGAGTAAAAACGGTAAACCACCTAAAAACATGAAGATTGTACCTACCCAATGTGCACTATTGGAGAAGTGATTCATTGAGCCATCAGACGTTGAGTAACCACCAGTAGAAAGTGTGGTAAAGGCATGGTTTATTGCATCAAATAGGTTCATCCCAGCGAACAGATAACTGACTAGACAAAGACCAGTTAGCACAAGATAAACCCCCACAATGTTCTTAGCGACGGTCTTGGCTCTTGGGCTGCTTTTATCTGACCAATCAGAAGATTCTGTTTGGAATAGCCTCATTCCTCCAACATTGAGCATCGGAAGTACCGCTACTGCCATTACGATGAAGCCGATTCCTCCTAACCATTGAAGGATGGAGCGCCACAATAAAATGCTCGGAGCCATGGCATCTAGCCCGCTAAGCACCGTTGAACCAGTTGTCGTGATACCAGACATGGTTTCGAAGTAGGCATCGGTAAAGCTAATATGGTTAATGAAAACAAAGGGTAATGCTGCAAATGCGCTGGCTATCGTCCATACAAAGGAGGTAATCAGGAACATATCGCGTACCCCAAGCCGGAACGTTGCGGTACGACCTAAACTGAGGCAGATAAACGCCACAATATGTGTAATGGCAACTGACTGTCCAAACTCAAGAAAGCCTCCTGTGCCGGTAAAGAAAGCAACAAGAGTGGGGATGTACATAAACAGGGCTAGTTTTGAAAGTACTAACCCGATTACTAATAATATGGGACGAAAGTTGACCATGTGAGCTCGCCGTAAAACGGAGTTTTACAAAAAGAATGGGCTTGGTTGGAAGAGTGACTCAACGTCAGGCACGTATTTTTTGTCGACTAAGAACATCACAACGTGATCATCTTGTTCGATGACGGTTCTATCGTGCGCGATCAATACTTCTTCCCCTCGAACGATGGCACCAATTGTTGTACCTGGTGGAAGTTTGATATCACCAATGGCTTTTCCTACTACCTTCGACGTTGTTTCATCACCATGAGCGATGGCTTCGATAGCTTCTGCCGCGCCTCGACGTAGAGATGATACATTCACAATATCGGCACGACGAACGTGAGTCAGCAAGGCAGAAATTGTCGCTTGTTGAGGCGATATTGCTACATCAATTACGCCGCCTTGTACCAAATCGACATAAGCACCACGTTGGATCAACACCATTACCTTTTTTGCCCCCATGCGTTTTGCAAGCATGGCAGACATGATGTTGGTTTCATCTTCATTGGTCAGTGCAATGAATACATCAACTTGGTCGATATTTTCTTCGGCGAGTAATTCTTGGTCTGCTGCATCACCACAAAATACGATGGTATTTTCTAATTCTTCAGACAGCTTTTCGGCACGGTTGTAGCTACGCTCAATGAGTTTGATGCTGTAACTCTGTTCCAAACGTTTTGCCAAGCTGGCACCGATATTACCTCCTCCCACAATCATGATGCGGCGGTAAGGCTTTTCAAGACGTTGCAGCTCACTCATTACCGAACGGATATGGTTACTTGCTGCCACAAAGAAGACTTCATCATCAGCTTCAATAACGGTTGTGCCTTGTGGTCTGATAGGGCGACCTTGGCGGAAAATAGCGGCGACTCGGGTATCGATGTGCGGCATATGTTCACGTAAAGCAGACAGTGCGTTACCAACTAGTGGACCGCCGTAATAAGCTTTTACTGCCACCAGGCTGACTTTTTGCTCTGCAAAGCTAACCACCTGCAGAGCGCCTGGGTACTGAATCAAGCGTTCAATATAGCTTGTCACCAGTTCTTCTGGTGCGATCAGGTGATCGACAGGAATTGCGCCTGATTTAAAGAGGGCTTCTTTTTCTTCCAAATACTGTGGTGAGCGAATACGGGCAATTCGGTTTGGTGTATTAAATAAAGAGAAAGCAACTTGGCAAGCTGCCATGTTAGTTTCATCCATGTTTGTCACGGCAACCAACATGTCGGCATCTTGTGCCCCAGCTTCCCTCAGGGTTTGAGGGTGGCTTGCGTAACCATTGATGACTCGTAAGTCATATTTATCCTGAAGTTCACGTAGGCGATCGCTATCGCGGTCAACAATAGTGATATCGTTATTTTCGCCTACTAGGTTCTCTGCAAGTGTACCGCCAACTTGCCCAGCCCCAAGGATAATGATTTTCATAGCCTGTCTCTTTATCGTTGTAATTTAATTGCTCGTTTCAGTTGAAACGATTTGTGCATCATAACGAAACAGCGGCTAAGAAATGATTCTTAACCGCTGCGTTTATTTCTATGCTTGTTTTACTAAAACCGCGTAGTAGAAGCCATCCATATCTTCTTCACCAGGTAGAATTTGACGACCTGGATTTTCGATATCAGAACCAACTAAAGTGGCATTCGCTGTACGATCTAAAAATGCTTTTACTTGCAGCACGTTCTCTTGTGGAGTGATAGAACAAGTTGCGTAAACCATTGTGCCGCCTTCTTTTAGCTGGCGCCACATTGCATCCATAATTTCACTTTGTAATTCAGCAAGCGCATCAATATCAGATGCGCGGCGAAGCCATTTAATATCTGGGTGACGACGAATCACACCTGTTGCTGAACAAGGCGCATCAAGTAGGATACGGTCGAACTTATCGCCCATCCACCACTCTTCAGGGTAGCGAGCATCACCACAGATAACATCAGCACGTAATTGTAGGCGTTCAAGGTTATCGTAAACACGATCCAGACGCTTGATATCGCAGTCGATAGCGACAACTTCAGTGTCTTGAGTATGTTCAAGAATGTGTGCGGTTTTACCACCTGGAGCGGCGCAGCAATCAAGGATTAGCTCACCATTTTTTGGTGTTAGGTAATCGACAGAAAGCTGAGCAGCGGCGTCTTGTACTGAAACCCAACCTTTATCGAAACCTGGCAATAAGGTTACATCGCAAGGTGACGCTAATTTGATGGCATCAGCAGCTTCTGGGTGTACTGTGTATTCAATGTTTTCGTTATTCAGTAGCTCAACATATTCGTCGCGAGTGTGGTGCTGACGGTTTACACGTAACCACATAGGCGCTTTGCTGTTGTTTGCTTCAATCAATTGCTCCCACTTATCTGGGTAGCTTTCTTTAAGCATTTTAAGGATCCAGCTTGGATGGCTGTATTTACCTGCATTGTGGCTAATTGCTTTCTCGTCTAGCTCTTCTTGATCGCGTAGGTAGCTACGTAGTACTGCATTAATCAAACCGCTAAGGCTTGGACCGCGAAGTGTTTTGGTTGCTTCAACTGTTTCAGCAACGGCAGCATGCGAGGGAATGCGCATAAAGCTTAACTGGTAAATGCCGACTAAGATCAGGTGATGGAATACGCGTTTTTTACCTTTAAGCGAGTTTTCCATCAGCTCGTTAGCGATTGACTCTAAGCGAGGCAGGTAACGAAGTGCGCCGTAGCAAATCTCTTGCAGTAGAGCATGGTCTCGCGGGCGGATCGTTTTTTGAGCCGCAGGGAGAGCGTGTGAAAGAGAGTGGCCTTTATCGACAACTTGGAATAGGACATTTGCAGCAGCAGCGCGAACATTCATGAGGGGTACCGAATATTTATTGAATATATGAGGGCATCTCTGCCCTCGTAAAGGTTTTCTAGTGCCGCTTTTCAGCAGCGGGCTAACAAGTTAGCCAAAGCAAGGGTAACGAAATGATTACGAAAGTTGCGAACCGACTTCGAACCAGCTTGCTCTTGAATTAAGGATATCTTGTACTGACATCGCCTTTTTACCAGGTACTTGCAGCTGTTCAAGAACAAGTACGCCTTGCCCTGTCGCTACATAGATACCCGTTTTATCGGCTTTGATGATTGTGCCAGTTGGCTCAGATGCTGATTCATCATCAACACGTGTTTGCCAAACTTTAATGCTTTTCTCATCATTAGAGCTGCTATCCACAACTGCAAAGTGGCTCATTGGCCATGGGTTGAAAGCGCGGACACAACGTTCGATGTGTTCAGCACTGTCATTCCAATCAATCTTCGCTTCTTCTTTGCTCAGCTTCTTCGCGTAGTTAGCAAGTTCATCATTTTGCTTTTCAGCAACTGCTTTACCAGAAGCGATTTCAGCTAAACACTCAACAAGAGCGTCAGGGCCAAGACCTGCTAACTTTTCGTACATGGAAGCGCTGGTATCCGTCGCTTCGATTGGTAACGTTGCGATACTTAGCATGTCACCCGTGTCTAGACCGATATCCATCTGCATGATGGTCACGCCTGTTTCTTTATCACCCGCCCAGATAGAGCGTTGAATTGGAGCTGCCCCACGCCAGCGAGGTAGGATAGAGCCATGCACATTGATGCAACCTAAGCGAGGCGTATCGAGAACAGCTTGTGGTAACAACATACCGTAAGCCACAACTACCATGATATCGGCATTGAGATCAGCCAACTCTTGCTTAGCTTCATCTGACTTGAAGTTTTCAGGTTGGAAAACCGGAATATCGTGCTCAAGTGCCAGTTGTTTTACTGGTGGCGCAGACAATTTTTTTCCGCGACCAGCTGGGCGATCTGGGTTGGTGTAAACCGCAATAACATCATGCTCCGAAGACAACAACGCCGCCAAGTGACGGGCGGCGAAATCCGGAGTACCTGCAAAGACAATTCTTAAAGACTGACTCAAGGTAGGCTTCCTTCTAATTTAGTAAAACTAACGACTACTTAGCTTGTTTCTCATTGAAACGTTTAATTTTCGCTAGTTTATCTTGGATACGTTTACGCTTCATTGGTGATAGGTAATCAACAAATAACTTGCCTTCTAAGTGGTCAAGTTCGTGTTGAACACAGATAGCCAGTAGGTCGTCAGCGTCGAATGTGAATTCGTTTCCGTCACGATCTAATGCTTTAACTGTTACTTCTGCTGCGCGAGGTACTAAAGCTCGTGCGCCAGGAACCGATAGACAACCTTCTTCGATGCCATCTTCGCCACGTTTCTCGGTAATTTCAGGGTTGATAAGCACCATTGGCTCATCGCGCGTTTCTGAAACATCGATAACGACGATGCGCTGGTGGAAATCAACCTGCGTTGCCGCAAGGCCAATACCTTCTTCGTCGTACATGGTTTCAATCATGTCATCAACGAACTTTTGAATTTCTGGGGTTACTTCCTTTACCGGTTTCGCCACGGTGCGTAGACGATCATCCGGTAATGTTAATACTTCTAATACAGACATATACACTCGAAATGTTGAACTGTGCCGAAACAGCATAAACCTTGTTGGCTCAATTCTAGACATTTTAGAAGCCAAATGACAGCATCCTGAAAGTAATTCTCGGATTAGATATCATATATTCAGCCCAAGGGACTCTGGTCATGCGTCAATTTTCTCGTACACTTTCTCTTCTTTGTTTGCCTCTATCATTGTCATTTTCGGCTCAAGCGACTGAAGATAAAGCCGCTGATAAACCTCTTAACATCAAAGAAGGGGCACCAGAGACGTATATTGTTGTTAAAGGCGATACGCTTTGGGATATATCTGAAATGTATCTAGATAGCCCATGGTTGTGGCCTCGTCTTTGGCAAGTCAACCCAGAAATAGATAACCCTCACCTTATTTACCCTGGTGATAAACTTTCTTTGGTTTGGATTAACGGTCAGCCAGTCTTGAGCTTAAAGCCAGTTATTAAACTGAGTCCGAAAATTCGAGTATCAGAGAAGAAAGCCTTACCAACTGTGAATGAAGGTTTAGTTTTACCTTATTTACAATCGGACCGTTTAGTCAGTGAATCTGACTTGGCTTCTGCTCAAAGAGTGCTTGGAACCAGTGACGGACGCAAGTTCTTAACAGGTGACGATAGATTATTTATTTCTGGAAATCAGCAACACTCTAAATGGGGCATTTATCGCTCAGTCGAGACGTATAAACGAGAAGAACCTGCCTCTTCTATTATGTCATTGCGATTAGTTGCCACAGCAACACTAAAAGATGCTAATGATGAATTCAGCAGTTTGAAAGTGGATAAGCAGTTACAAGAAATTCAGCTAAATGATGTGGTTTTACCTGATCTTGATATAGAGACTGTTAGTTTATCTACGACTTTCTACCCGGCACCAGCTGCTGCGGGGCAATTTGCTAATATCGTTGGTTCATTAGAGGGAAGCCAGTACAGCGCTAAGAATCAAGTGGTTGTGATTAACCGAGGTGAGCATGATCAGCTTCGACAGGGTAGTATGTTTACGCTTAATGAGTTGGGAGCAGTGGTTTATGATAAACAAGGTGAATACACCTATGAAAGCTCTTCAATTAATCAAAAACTACAGCTACCGAGTACTTCTGTCGGAAGCTTGATGGTCATTCGACCTTACGAGTATTTTAGTTTAGCTTTGATCACTAATAGCGCTAAACCCATTAATAGTCAGATTCTGGCGGTGTCACCCTTAACGCCTTCTATTATTCCGAAAACGGTAGAGTCTGAAACGGAAACGGAAGAGTGAATGAGCAGGAGCTTTCTGCTTGGCTAACTCTTAGCTTCATTCCTCAACTCGGCGGGAAGCGACTTTCCCGCCTGCTGGCATTTGACTCGCCTTTAAATATTGTTCAATCTTCCTCGCAACAGCTTCAAGCTTTTGGCTTATCACCTAAGCAAGTTTCTTACCTTTTTGAAAAAGCACCTAAAGAAGTGGATGATTGCCTTGCTTGGTTAAATAAGCATTCAAACCATCATATAATTACTTCGTCTTGTTCCCTTTATCCGAAACAGTTAGCAAATATTGCCTCTGCGCCGAGCGTACTATTTGTAAAAGGGCAGGCTGATAAATTAATTGAACCTCAAATAGCTATGGTCGGTAGTAGAAATGCCACTTTAGAAGGTCTTAATACTGCGAAGTTATTTGCTCAGGAGTTTGTGAAAAAAGGGTTGATAGTGACTAGCGGGTTAGCGTTAGGCATTGATGGCTATGCGCATGATGGAGCTTTAAAGGCGGGAGGAGAAACTTTCGCGGTTTTAGGTTCTGGTCTAGAGTCTATTTACCCCGCAAGGCATCGGAGTTTGGCCGAGAGAATTGTAGAAAGTGGTGCTTTAATTTCTGAATTTCGTCCTCACGCTAAACCTCGACCTGAACATTTCCCTCGCCGTAACCGTATTATTAGTGGCTTGTCTTTAGGTACGTTAGTGGTTGAGGCGGCTGAAAAGAGTGGTTCGCTTATCACAGCTCGGTATGCATTGGAGCAAGACAGAGAAGTCTTCGCGCTTCCTGGCTCTATCCACACTCCTACTAGTCGAGGCGGAAATAGTTTAATAAAAGCAGGTGCTTGCCTAGTTCAAAGTGCTCACGATGTTTTATTCGAATTAGAAAGCCTATTACATTGGTCAATAGAGCAGCAGCCCAGCTTGTTTCCAACTCAAGAACCTTCCTTAACAGTCACCCAAAATGAACAATTGCCATTTCCACAGCTGTTAGCTAACGTAGGAATAGAAGCGACACCCGTTGATATTTTGGCACAGAGAACCCATATACCTGTGCATGAAGTCATGATGCAGCTTTTGGAGCTTGAACTCCTTGGGCATGTTGTTGCAGTTTCTGGTGGCTATATTCGAAAGGGGAGAGACTAGCTATGATGATGGACATACTGATGTACTTGTTTGAAACCTACATCCATAGCGATTCTGAATTGCAGGTGGATCAAGATGAGCTGGAAGATGAATTGCTTCGAGCTGGTTTTAATCAAAGTGATATATACAAAGCTCTCCATTGGTTAGAAGAGCTTGCTGCACTGCAAGAAACAGATAACCAAGCAGCAATCGCGACATGTTCGACAACATCGATGCGAGTGTACACCGAGAAAGAAGTGTCTCGAATTAATTTGGAATGTCGTGGGTTTTTATTATTCCTAGAGCAGATCAACGTATTAACGACCGAAATTCGCGAGATGGTGATTGATCGCGTAATGGGTTTGGAAACAAACGAATTTGAGCTGGATGATCTGAAGTGGATTATTTTAATGGTACTGTTTAATGTGCCTGGTAATGAAAGTGCATATACGCAAATGGAAGAGCTGCTGTACACCAAAGAGCAAGGTATCTTGCATTAATACAGGCGTAAGATGAGCAGTAAGATTGATAACCAACTTTTTTCAGCACATGAACATGCATTAGAGCATGAGCCATGCCCTCAATGTGGTGGAGAGCTTCATCTTCGCCATGGTAAGCACGGTCCGTTTTTAGGCTGTAAGCTTTACCCAAGTTGTGATTACATCAAACCATTACATCAAAATGATGGTCATGTGGTTAAGGAACTTGGAGTCCCATGTCCTGAATGCCAGAATGAGTTGGTATTAAGGCAAGGTCGATTTGGGATGTTCATTGGGTGCAGTAATTACCCTGAATGCCATCATATTGAGTCGTTAGATCAGCCTAAAGAGCAGGTTGAAGAAAAGCCTTTGGTTGGTTGTCCTGAATGTGGACGAGGCCACTTGGTTGAGCGTAAATCTCGCTATGGCAAAACCTTCTATGCTTGCGATAACTACCCTAAGTGTAAGTTCGCAGTTAATCAGCCACCCATTATAGGTCGTTGTGAAGAGTGTCAGTTCCCGCTGTTACTTGAGAAGAAAACAGCCAATGGTACCAAGAAGCAATGTGCTGATCGCAAGTGTCATCACATTCAATCTCAGTAGTAATATAAATCACAGTAAGCGAATGATCAGAAATAAAAAAACGGCGCTCAATGAGCGCCGTTTCTATATCAAATAAACTTTTTATATCAATAAACCAATGTAGGCTTACTTCATTTGCTCAGCAAACTCATGCACAGCAGGGTAGGCTTGTCTGTCGAGAATGTTTGCCAGAGAGCATAACGCTCTTTGCAGCTCTGCATTGTAGTCAGCACTCACGTTTATGTGACCCATCTTACGGCCTGCGCGCTTCTCTTTGCCATACCAATGAACATGACAACCACCTTGAGCCAAAATCGCTTCAGGTAGAGTATCTTCGCCAAGGATGTTGATCATTGCGGTTGGGCGAACCAGCTTAGTGCTGCCTAGTGGCATTCCACATACGGCACGTAGATGGTTTTCAAACTGACAAGTCTCCGCGCCTTGTTGCGTCCAGTGGCCAGAGTTATGAACACGTGGTGCAATCTCGTTAACCAGCAGTGAACCTTGAACATCAAAGAACTCTAGTGCTAGTACGCCAACGTAATCTAAGCGTTCTGCAATGGCGGTGAACATGGTTTTCGCTTGCTCTTGCAGTTCAATGTCATCAATCGCTGTCGATAAGCTCAACACGCCATCGGTGTGAACATTTTCAGCCAATGGGTATACTTGGATCTCGCCATTAACGCCACGAGCACCAACCAGTGATACTTCACGGTCAAATGGAACGAACTCTTCAGCCACAATCGCTTGGTTGTCTGTTGCGGCAATGCACTCAGCCATTTCTGTCCAAGTTGCGTCAACATTGTCTAATGTCTTTAAGCGCCATTGACCTTTGCCATCGTAGCCACCAAGTGTGCTCTTCAATACCATTGGTAAGCCAACGTGAGCGATCGCAGCGTCAAAGTCTTCGCGAGAGTTAATCACGTAGTACTTAGCATTTTTCACGCTTGCTTCGTCTAACAGGGCTTTTTCAAGGCGACGGTCACCGCCGGCTTTGATTGCTTCTGTTGTCGGGAAGAACTTACCGCTGCGCTCACATACCTCAAGTACATCGTGAGGGATATGTTCGAACTCGGCAGTAATGACGTCCGCACGCTCAATCGCATTTTCTAAACCATTGCCTAGAATCGCTTGCGTTAATGGGTGAACAATATTTTTGCTGCCAACATCAAAAGCAGAAATTTCAAGATTCAGTGGTGCCCCCGCTAGGGACATCATGCGAGCAAGTTGGCCCGCGCCTAACACAAGAACATGCATGGGAATTAGTCCTCTGCAGGGTTTGGATTAGCAAGAACCGTTTCTGTTTGCTCAGAGCGGAACGCTTCTACTTTCGCCATTACTTCTTCATTGTGTGTACCAATGATTTGAGCTGCTAGGATGCCAGCATTGGCAGCGCCAGCTTCACCGATAGCCAAAGTACCTACAGCGATACCTTTTGGCATTTGTACGATAGAAAGCAGAGAGTCCATGCCTTTTAGTGCTTTAGACTGAACAGGAACACCCAAAACAGGTACGCTTGTGAAAGCAGCCGCCATACCTGGAAGATGTGCAGCACCGCCCGCTCCTGCAATAATCACTTTAATACCGCGCTCTTTCGCACTGGTTGCGTAGTCAGCAAGCAATTGAGGTGTGCGGTGAGCAGAAACCACTTTTGTTTCGTACGCCACGCCAAACTGATCCAACATTTCTGCAGCTAGCTTCATTGTTGGCCAATCAGATTTAGAACCCATGATAATACCGACAGTCATCTCAAACTCCTTCAGGTACGATTTAATTAGTGATTAGATATTTTGCGCGCATTATACGGGTAAAATGGCTTAAGGAAAACGTTTGCGTCAGTCTAAGTTGTTAATTGATACATTTTATAAACAAATAGCTTTAGTCACAGTGAATGATAATTTGTACACTTACCGAGTTCGATAACTGAATTAATGAGGCAACCCGTGGATAACTTTCAACATACTTTGCAGGCATTACAACAAGGTGAAGTCATTGCTTACCCGACTGAAGGCGTTTTTGGGGTCGGTTGTGATCCTGATAATCCACAAGCCATCAAGAAATTACTCGAGTTAAAACAGCGCCCGGTTGAAAAGGGCTTGATCTTAATTGCTGCGAGTTACGAGCAGTTATTGCCTTATATTGATGAAAGCCAACTGACTGAAGCACAGTTAGCGACGGTCAAAGCGACATGGCCAGGTCCGGTCACTTGGATTATGCCAACCAGCAGTAAAGTCACTGACTGGGTAAGTGGCCAGTTTGATTCCATCGCGGTACGAGTGACGGATCACCCTTTGGTTCAAAGGATGTGTAATGAATTCGGTAAGCCGTTAACCTCTACCAGTGCCAACCTGACTGGCGAGCCGCCTTGTATGACGACTGAAGAAGTTCAACAGCAACTAGGTCAACACTTAGTCGCGATTCTAGAAGGTCAAACGGGTGGTCGTGAGAAACCAAGTGAAATTAGAGATGCAAAAACGTCGAAAATATTAAGACAGGGTTAAACCCTGCAAAGGAAGTAAGATGTCAGCAATTGATAAAGAAGCAGTAAAACAGTTTTTACTGAGCCTACAAGATTCGATTTGCCAACAGCTTGAGCAAGCTGATGGCACAGCACTGTTTGAAGAAGATGCATGGGAACGTGAACCTGGCGAACGTCTTGGTGGCGGTGGTCGAACTCGTGTGATGACCAATGGTGCGGTCTTTGAGCAAGGTGGGGTTAATTTCTCTCACGTCGCAGGTAAGGCAATGCCTGCCTCAGCCACAGCTCATCGCCCTGAGTTAGCCGGACGTAAGTTTGAAGCTATGGGGGTCTCATTAGTTATCCACCCTAAAAACCCATACATCCCAACTTCACACGCCAACGTTCGATTCTTTATTGCGGAAAAAGAAGGGGAAGACCCGATTTGGTGGTTTGGCGGTGGTTTTGACTTAACGCCATTTTATCCTTTTGATGAAGACTGCCAATCTTGGCATCAAACCGCGAAAGATCTTTGTGCGCCGTTTGGTGATGATGTTTATCAAGAACATAAAGAGTGGTGTGATAAATACTTCTATCTGCCTCACCGAGACGAAACACGCGGTGTTGGTGGTCTGTTCTTTGATGATCTGAATGAATGGGGTTTCGATAAGAGCTTTGCTTATATGCAGGCAGTTGGTGAAGGTTTTACAGCCGCCTATCTACCCATTGTAGAGCGCCGCAAAGAAACGTCTTACGGTGAGCGCGAGCGTGACTTCCAACTTTATCGTCGTGGTCGCTATGTTGAATTTAACCTAGTCTATGACCGTGGCACCTTATTTGGTTTACAAAGTGGTGGTCGTACAGAATCTATATTAATGTCGATGCCACCATTAGCTCGTTGGGAATATCGCTACGAACCACAAGCGGGTTCACCAGAAGCTTTGCTTTATAGCGACTACCTAAAGCCTCGAGTTTGGTAGTTCTTCCTTCCTTATTGGGATAGTGATAGGGTCATCTATATAGATGACCTTTTTTATTTCTGTTAGGTAAGGATATGACACAGCAAGTAGATCGTTATGCCGTTTTCGGCAACCCCATTGTGCAAAGCAAATCGCCTTTTATTCATACCTTGTTTGCCCGTCAAACCAATCAGCAACTTACCTACACTGCATTACAGCCAGATAGTGGCCAATTTATTGCTGCTGCTAAAGCTTTTTTTAATGACGGTGGTAGGGGGTGTAACGTCACTGCGCCTTTTAAAGAAGATGCGTATCAGTTCGCTAACCGCCTGACTGAAAGGGCTGAACTAGCGGGTGCCGTAAACACACTTAAGAAGTTAGATGATGGAGAAATCATCGGTGATAACACTGATGGCGAGGGTTTAGTTCAAGACCTTCTTCAACAGAAAGTAGTGTTAGAAGGAGCTCGTATTCTTTTACTTGGCGCTGGTGGCGCTGCGCGAGGTGTAATTCAACCTCTTCTTGACCAAAAACCGCAACAATTGGTGGTCGCTAACCGAACCCGTTCAAAGGCAGAACTATTGGCTGAGATGTTTTTTTCGTATGGAAACGTCAAGGGGATGGGGTTAAGTGATGTTAATGAAGGGTTTGATGTGATTATTAACTCTACTTCGTCTGGTCTAAGTGGTCAGCTTCCTGAAATTTCGGATGTGATTTTCAATACCAATAGTGTCGTCTATGACATGGTCTACGGATCTGGAAATACGGTATTTAATCAATGGGCTCTAGATAATGGAGTTCATGCCGCTTATGACGGGTTAGGTATGTTAGTGGGTCAAGCAGCGGAAAGCTTTATGCTATGGCGAGGGTTACGCCCTGGTTCTAAACAAGTATTAAGAGAACTACGTAAAAATTTAGAGGTATAAAAGGTGAATCAATCAATCCTATTTCCAGATATTCAAGATTGGGATGAAGCGAGTCAATCTATTATCTTCCCTGCACAACAGTCAGGCGCTCTGATTGAATGTGTAATGACTATTGAAGAATTATCACAATTGGCTGGTAAAGGGATAGAAGGTGGTGAACAAGCTTTAGTTATCTTTTCAGAGCTACGTTTTGATATTGAAGAGCTGGCGGAAGAACTAATAGAAGAAGAGGAGTATGACTCCTCTAATCGGATTCAGATCAAGGCGCTTTAGACTGGAAGTACAGAGTCTAGATAGTCGTTTTTATTCTGAACATAGTTGTCAGCTGATTTCTGTAAAAAGGCACGCTCTTTATCATTTAATGGGCGTGCTTGTTTTACAGGACTTCCTACATACAGATAACCGCTTTCAAGTACCTTATTAGGTGGTACCAAACTACCAGCACCAATCATCACTTCTTCTTTAATAACGACACCATCAAGTACAATGGCACCCATGCCAACTAAAACGCGATCCTCGATAGTGCAGCCATGCAGCATTACTTTATGTCCAATAGTGACATCATTACCTATTAATAGAGGATAACCCTCAGGGTTTTCAGCATTCTTATGGGTAACATGTAATACGCTGCCATCTTGAATGTTAGTTCTATCACCAATATGGATATGGTTCACATCCCCTCGGGCTGCAACTAAAGGCCATACACTCGAATCGTCACCGATTTTGATATCACCAACCAGTACAGAACTTGTATCTATATAGACAGCTTGCCCTATTTGAGGTGATATCCCTTTATAACTGCGTATTGAACTCATAAATCCTCCTTTAATATAGGTACCATAAGCCCTTAATTAAGAGGAATACTAGTGAAAATGGGATGTTTTGAACAAAAAACGCTCGAACAATCAAAAAAGTAAGAAAAACTTCAAAAAGAACTTGCCAATGTGATCGCAATCTCTATAATGCGACCTCGTTGAAACGGGAAGGCTTCTTAGGGAACCAGAACGAATTAACCAGTCAAATTAGCCAAGCCAAGCGCTTGAAAGAGTTTTGAAAAAAAGTGGTTGACACTAAAACTAAAATAGCTAAAATGACCGTCCGATTTGAGCGAAGCTCAAAAAAGGAAAAGCTCTTTAACAATTTAAACCTATCAATCTGTGTGGGCACTCGTTGATGAATATCAAAATTTGTTTTGCATTAGCAAAGCAAGATTTCCTCGGAAATCAATTTGGTTTCAATGAACTGAGTGACCAATACAAAATTAAGTTTACTTAATTTTGGCACAGTCAATTCATTACCATTCTGTTGGAATGGTAATAGCTTTAGAATTACATGTTTACT